>CAZOGV010000030.1:0-20441 GCA_964579225.1 uncultured Akkermansia sp.
TACGTTCGGAACGAAGGCACCATGCGGCGCTAGCCGATGTTTCCTGTGACTTTAAAGCGTAGCGGAATCACGGAGTCATTTCGTGGCCGACAAACCCTCCGGACGAAAGCGCTGAGCGCTTCCGCTACATCGGATTCGGGCACTGTGAACCCCTACCCACTGGAAGCGTCGAAGAACCTTTATTTATTTACGAATTTATTTACGAACCCTGAGCCCGACAGGCTGCTAGGGTAGGCGGATGGGAGACGCAGGTGGTCGGGCGCGGGAAAGATCTTGTGAGGAGGATGTTGCAGGCGGGACGCCTGCGCTACTTGGGGCCGCGTTAAAGGCGGCAGATCAGGAGTTCGCGTTCGAAGATCATCTCCTTCGGCAGGTGGGCGTGCAGGTCGAGGAAGAGTTCTTCGTGCTGGATGAGTTCGGCGCGCCAGGCTTTGCGGTCGAGGGTGGAGAGTTGCTCGAAGCGTTCGCGGGGGAAGTCGAGGCCGGTCCAGTCGATGTCTTCGTAGCGGGGCATCCAGCCGAGGGGGGTTTCGCGGGCGCGGCAGCGACCTTGGCAACGGCCGACGATCCAGCGGAGGATGCGGAGGTTTTCGCCGAAGCCGGGCCAGAGGAAGTTGCCGTCGGCGTCCTTGCGGAACCAGTTGACTTGAAAAATGCGCGGGGTCTCGGCGAGGTCGCGTTGCATCATGATCCAGTGGCGAAAGTAGTCGCCCATGTTGTAGCCGCAGAAGGGCAGCATGGCCATGGGGTCGCGACGGACTTTGCCGAGGGTGCCGGCGGCGGCGGCGGTCATCTCGGAGCCCATGGTGGCGCCGGCATAGACGCCGCCGGACCAGTTGAAGGTCTGGTAAACGAGGGGCGTGGTGGTGGCGCGGCGGCCGCCGAAGATGATGGCGGCGATGGGCACGCCGGCGGGGTTTTCCCACTCGGGGTCGATGGTGGGGCATTGGGACGCGGGCGCGGTGAAGCGGGCGTTGGGGTGGGCGGCCTTGGCGCCGGTGACCTTGGCGATCTCGGGGGTCCAGACCTTGCCCTGCCAGTCGGTGCAGATGGAGGGAGGGGTGTCGGTCATGCCTTCCCACCAGACGTCGCCGTCGGGGGTGACGGCGCAGTTGGTGAAGATGGAGTTTTGGGCCAGGGCGGCCATGGCGTTGGGGTTGGTTTTGAGGGAGGTGCCGGGGGCGACGCCGAAGAAGCCGGCCTCGGGGTTGATGGCGCGGAGGCGGCCGGTGGCGTCGGGGCGGAGCCAGGCGATGTCGTCGCCGACGGTGGTGATTTTCCAGCCGTTTTTCGCGAGCGCGGCCGGGGGCACGAGCATGGCGAAGTTGGTCTTGCCGCAGGCGGAGGGGAAGGCGGCGGCGACGTAGGCTTTTTCGCCGTCGGGGTTTTGCAGGCCGAGGATGAGCATGTGCTCGGCCATCCAGCCTTCGTCGCGGGCCATGGCGGAGGCGATGCGGAGGGCGAAGCACTTTTTGCCGAGGAGTGCGTTGCCGCCGTAGCCGGAACCGAAGGACCAGATCTCGCGGGTCTCGGGGAAGTGGACGATGTATTTCTCGGGGTTGCAGGGCCAGGGGACGTCCTGGGCGCCGGGAGCGAGAGGGCGGCCGACGGAGTGCATGCAGGGGACGACGCGTTTCTCGGCCTTGTCGATTTCGGTGAAAACGGGCGCGCCGATGCGGGCCATGATGCGCATGTTGACGACGACGTAGGGCGAGTCGGTGAGTTGCACGCCGATCTGGGAGAGGGGCGAGCCGACGGGGCCCATGGAGAAAGGCAGCACGAACATCGTGCGACCGCGCATGCAGCCTGCGAAGAGGCCCTTGAGCTTTTTGCGCATCTCGAAGGGTTCGACCCAGTTGTTGGTGGGGCCGGCGGCGTCTTTGGAGAGGGAGCAGATGTAGGTGCGGTCCTCGACGCGGGCGACGTCGGTGGCGTCGGAGCGGGCGTGGAAGCAGCCGGGCCACTTTTTCTGGTCTAGCTTTTGGAAGGTGCCGGCGGCGAGGAGTTCGTCGCAGAGGGCGTCGTATTCGTCTTTGGAGCCGTCCACCCAGTGGATGGAGGCGGGCTCGGTGAGGGCGGCCATCTTCTCGACCCAGCGGAGGAGATGCTTGTTGGTGGTGAGCGGGGCGGAGACGTCGCGGGAGAGAGCGGGCATGGAGCGAAGGTTGGGCGTGTGGGTGGAAAAGGGGTAGAGGGAAAGAGAGGTCAGCATGTCGCACGCCGCGGCGTGGGTAAACGGCAAAGGGCTCCGCCAAAGGGGGTAAACGCGGGCTAGTGGTGGGTAGAAGCGGGCGGGCCGGGGAGCGTGCGGCGAAGTCTGATTCGCGCTCACGATCGCCGGACGGGAGGCATTCACCGGAATCTCGTTTCTTACGAAACGAGCCACGTCTGCAGCGTGGCCCGATTCGTGAGAATCGGGAGCATGCGGCTCCACTTGATCGCGAATTGCGATCAGGCCCGCACCTGGCCGGTGCCGTCGATGAGGTATTTGTAGGTGCAGAGTTCCTTGAGGCCCATGGGGCCGCGGGCGTGGAGGCGGTCGGTGCTGATGCCGATCTCGGCGCCGAAGCCGAACTCGAAGCCGTCGTTGAAACGGGTGCTGGCGTTCCAGGGCACGACCGCGCTGTCCACGGCGGCTTGGAAGCGGCGGGCGGCGGGTTCGTCGGCGGTGATGATGGCGTCGGTGTGGCCGGAGCTGTCGCGGTTGATGGTGGCGACGGCCTCGTCGAGCGACCCGACGACGCGGATGGCGATGACGAGGTCGAGGAACTCGGCGGTGTAGTCGGCGGGCGACGCGGGCGCGTGGTCCACGCCGGCGCGGGCGAGGATGAGAGCGGCGGCGGAGTCGCAACGGAGGCTCACGCCTTTTTCAACGAGCGCGGAGGCGAGGCGGGGCAGGGCCTCGGCGGCGATGTCGGCGTGGACGAGGAGTTGCTCGGCGGCGTTGCACACGCCGGGGCGCTGGGTCTTGGCGTTGATGAGTATCCGTTCCGCCATTACAAGGTCGGCGGCGCGATCCACGTAAACGAAGCACACGCCGGTGTAGTGCTTGATGACGGGGATGGTGGAGTTTTGCGCGACGAAGCGGATAAGCGACTCGCCGCCGCGGGGGATGATGCAGTGGATGAGCTGGTCGAGCTTGAGCAGGTGGTTGAGCGCGGCGCGGTCGGTGGTGGGGATGAGTTGCACGGCGTCGGCGGGCAGGCCGGTGTCGGCGAGGGCGCGCTGGATGAGCGCGGCGAAGGCGGTGTTGGTGTGGAAGATCTCCTTGCCGCCGCGAAGGATGGAGGCGTTGCCGGATTTGAGGCAGAGGATGGCGCAGTCGATGGTGACGTTGGGGCGGGCTTCGTAGATGATGCCGATGACGCCGATGGGCACGCGGACCTGACGGATGCGGATGCCGTTGGGGCGGGTCCAGGCGTCGAGTTCCTGGCCGACGGGATCGGCGAGGGCGGCGACTTCGCGCACGGATTCGGCGAGGTGGTCGAGCTTGGCGGGGGTGAGGGTGAGGCGCTCGATCTGGTGGACGGCGAGGCCGTTGGCCTGGGCGTTGGCGAGGTCGAGGGCGTTGGCGGCGAGGAGCTCGGCGGAGGCGGCGGGGAGGAGCTCGGCGAGGCGGAGGAGGGCGGCGTTCTTGCGCTCGGCGGGGGTGGTCGCAAGCGCGAGCGACGCGACGCGGGCGCGCTGCGCGATGGCGGTAACGAGCTGGGCGAGATCGGCTGAGTCGGCGGACATGAGTTTGTGAGTCACGCCGTTTAGGGGGTGCGTGGCAAGCTAGGCAGCAGGGTTGAGCGAAACGGCGGGCTTTTGGGAAACGCTACAGCAGAGCATAAGGCATCAGCGCGAGGCTACGCAGGCGGCCAACCTCGTCGTCGGCTTGGTGCTGTTTCAGGTGATCTTGCTCGGCCTGACCGGCGCGAACAACGGGGCGCGCGGGAAATCGCAGCCGAGCGCATGGTCTATGAAAAGGAGCGCATGAACGGCCTCCGGCCCGTGGCGTATGCGCTATCCAAGGTGATCTTTTTTCCGGTCTGGCAGGTGCGCAGGGCGTGTGGATGGCGGTCTTCGTCAAACTGGTGTGCCGGTTTCCCGGCCACTGGTGGGCGCAGGTGGCGACGCTCGGACTTTCGTGCGTGGCGATGACCTTGGTGGCGCTCGGCATCTCGGCGACGGCGCGGACGGCGGAGCGGGCGGCGGAGCGGGCGGCGTTTTCGTCGGTATTTCTCGTGGGCCTGCAACTGCCGCTGTCGGGCGTGGTGCTGGCGCTGCCGGATTATCTGCTCTGGCTGTGTCGCCCTCTGGTCAACGCCTTCTGGGCGTGGGCGGGGTATTTCAACGCGATGACCCATTCGCGGCTGTATGACGCCTTCCGCCTGGGTAACGAACGCTGGTTGCCGACCATCGAGCTGTCACTTGTGGTGCTTGCCCTTCAATCGCTCGCGGGCGTGGGGCTGATCATCTACGGCTGCCGACGCCTGCGGTGGGGCGAGGGGGGAGCGCGCGCCGGATGGAAGAGCGGGCTTTTCTTCCTTTGTGATCGAAATGAATGCGGAGGCGGCTACGGGCGCGGCGCCGCCAGCTCCTCCGGCGTCACCCCCGTGCGCACGTTCACCGTCGCCAACACCTTCGGAACGTAAAGCCGCGTCTCCGCAGGCAGATGCTCCGCGATCCCCGCGAAATCCGTCGCCCCGCGCGCCTTCAAAGTCCGCGCCACCCGCCCCGGCCCCGCGTTGTAGGCCGCCAACGCCAGAGGCCAGTCGCCGAAGCGCGCGTATAGACTTTTCAAATACACCGCCGCCGCCCGCGCGCTGCGCTCCGGATGCGTGCGCTGATCGAAAGGGAACAAAGACAAGCCCAGCGAACGCGCCGTCTCCGGCATGAGCTGAAAAAGCCCGCGCGCCCCCACCGGACTGCGCACCCGCGGATTAAACGAACTCTCCGTCTCCGCCAGCCACACCAACGCCTCCGGCACGCCCTCCGCCGCGAACGCCGCGCGCACCACCGGCAAATACCGCGCCGCTCCCGCCGGCTCCGCCCGCCCCGCCATGCGCACGCGCCACAACTCGTAAAGCGGCACCGCCGGGCGTGGCACCGGCTTGGCGTCCTCCTTTGGCGGAGTCGGCGGCGCGACCGGCGAATCGCGCAACAAATCGCCCGCGAATTCCATGTCCCCCAACTGTTCGCGCAACCAGTCCGCGTAATCCGCGAAATCCGCCCGCGCCTCCAGCGCCGCGATCACCGCGCGCGTCTCCGCCGCATAGGCGGCATACACCGCGAGGTCCTCCTCGTTTCCGGCCGCCTCCACCCGCGTCAAAAGCGCGACGAACTCTTCACGCGGAATCAGCTCGTAGTCCGCTTTCACCGCCTCAGGCACGAACTGATCCCACAACGAGGACGCGATGCGATGCAACTCCGCCGCCTGCTCCGGCGTCGGCTGGACGGGCGTCCCGACCGGGGGCGGCTCCGGGTTTTCGCCGGCGCGCAGCACGCAAGCCGCGGCCAGCAGGCCCGCGAAAACCTTTCGCCGCCATGCCTTCGTCGTTCGCATGCCGCCAAGGCAACTCATCCCCGCGCCGCACACAAGCAGTCCCCCCACCCCGCTTCCCCCACCCCGCTTCTCAAAAAATCCCGCGCCCCGAACCACAATGTTCGTAATACGAACATTGTGCCTTGGCGGCAGCTTCTTCCCGCTCGCGGTCAAAAACCCGTCCTCCGAACCCCGCCCTCCCCCGCCCGCGCCCGGGCTTTCGCCATTGCCGCGCACCCCGCGCGCCTGTTCTCCTCCGCGTTTACCGAGATGAACCGCGTCTATATCAAGACCTATGGTTGCCAGATGAACGAACGCGACAGTGAGGCTGTCGCGGCGATGCTGCGCGGTCGCGGCTATCGCATCGTGCAGGACGAAAACGACTGCGACATCATGCTCCTCAACACCTGCTCCGTGCGCGACGCCGCCGAGCAGAAAGCCCTCGGCAAAGCCGCCAACATCGCCCACCGCAAAAAGAAGAACCCCGACTTCGTCTTGGGCATCCTCGGCTGCATGGCCCAAAACCGCGGCGCCGAAATCCTCGAACGCCTGCCCGACGTCGATCTCGTCATCGGCACGCAAAAATTCCACCAAGTCCCCGGCTACCTCGACAACATCCGCGCCGCCCGCGAGGCCGGCCTGCCCGTCGGCGCCGGCATCGTGGACATCGAGGAGGAGGCCGGCTCGCAAAACACGATCAAGGACCACCTTCTCTCCGGCACCGACTCCGCCACCGGCGACGACTCCGCCGACACCCCGCCGCAAGTCTCCGCCTTCGTCTCCATCCAGCAGGGCTGCAACATGGATTGCGCCTTCTGCATCGTGCCCAAAACCCGCGGCGACGAACGCTCCCGCCCCATGGAGGAGATCGTCGCCGAGTGCGCCGCCCTCGCCGCGCGCGGCGTGCGCGAGATCACCCTCCTCGGCCAGATCGTCACCTCGTATGGCCGGCGCGACTACACCCACACCGACGGCGTCTCGCCCTTCGTGCAGCTCATCGAGAAGATACACGCCATCGATGGCATCGCCCGCATCCGCTTCACCTCGCCCCACCCGCGCGGGTTCAAGCAAGACCTCGCCGACGCCTACGCCCGCCTGCCCAAGCTCTGCCCCTACGTCCACCTGCCCCTCCAGAGCGGCAGCAACCGTATCCTCAAGGCGATGAACCGCCCGTATTCACGCGAGCGATACACCGAGATCGTCGCCTCCCTGCGCGCCGCCCGCCCCGAGATGTATTTCTCCACCGACGTCATCGTCGGTTTCCCCGGCGAGACCGAGGAGGACTTTCTCCAGACCAAAGAGCTCTTCGAGGCCTGCGACTACGACATGGCGTATATTTTCAAATACTCCATCCGCAGCGGCACCCCCGCCGCCGTGCTCGGCGATCAGATCCCCGACGAGATCAAAGAGCGCCGTAACCACGAGCTGCTCGAAGTCCTCAAGCGCAACTCCGAGCGCCGCACCGCCACCTTGGTCGGCACGGTCGAGGAAGTCTTGGTCGAAGGCCCCGACAAAACCGGCAAGCGCTACACCGGCCGCACCCCCGGCAACCGCGTGTGCATCTTCGACGCCAGCCCCCGCCTCGTCGGCCAACTCGTCCCCTTAAAAATCACCCGCGCCAGCGTGAGCACGCTCTACGGCGATCTCGTGTTGGCGGGCGCGTAGCGCCGGCTCGTTCTCGTTCTCATTCTCATTCTCGTTCTCGTTCTCGTTCTCCTCCGACCTCGTTCTCCTCCGCTCCCTCCGTCATCTCACACCTCACCGCCCAACCCGCGTTACCACGATGCCTGCGAAATTTGATCACGAAAAGCTCCGCGCCTATCAGGAAGCTCTTCGGTTTGCCGCGTGGGTAGATCCGGTTTTGGAGGCTCTTCCCGCGCGACTGTCCGCCCGCGATCAACTTGACCGCGCCTCCACCAGCATCGCCCTCAATCTCGCTGAAGGTAACGGCAAGCGAGGATACAAAGACCGCTGTCGCTACCTCGACATAGCTCGCGGATCGACGGTGGAATGCGCCGCCTGTCTCGATGTTTTGGTGGCGAGGAAAAAACTTCCGGCTGAACAAGCGGACGAGGGCAAAGAAATCCTTCTCGCCGCAGTCTCGCTCATAGCTGGCTTGATCGCCCGTTTTTCGCCACGATCCGTTTCCGAAGAGAACGAGAACGAGTAAGAGAACGAGAATGATTTTTTCTCCGGCCGATCCCCACCAATTTCCACATGTCCCTCTTCCTCGCCACTCTCCTCGTCGGTCTCGTCTTGCTGCTCCTCGGCGGCGCGCTCGTCGCCGACACCTCTCTTGTGCGCTCCACGCTCAAGGCATTCCCGCGCTCCACGCGCGCGGCCTACATCTTCTTCGGCGTCGCCGCAGTCTGGTTCCTCTACCGCGTCACGCACCTCTCCGAGGCCGACTTCGGCCAATTCAGTAACCTCCTCCTCGTCGGCTTCGGAGCCGTGGCCTTGCTCAGCTTTTTCTACGTCGCCGAATTCCTCGCCGTGCGCGGCCTCGCCGCCCTCATCCTCCTCGCCGCCGGCCCGCTGCTCGCCTCCGCCTTCGCCGAATACGACATCCCCGCGCGCCTCTTCATGGTCTCGGCCGTCTATCTCGCGCTCACCATCGCCATCGTGCTCGGCGCTCAACCCTGGCGCCTGCGCGACGCCATCGAGTGGCTGCAACGCATGCCTAGCCGCACCCGCCTCGCCGGCTCCGCCCTCGCCGCCTACGGCCTCCTCCTCCTCGGCGTCGCCTTCACCTACTAAACGCCCCGAACCGCCCCCCACCGCATGCCCGACATTAGTCATTCGTCATTGGACATTCGTCATTCCGGCGGCACGCCGGCCGTTCTCCTCGTTCTCGCCGGTCCCGCTGGTTCGGGCAAAACCACCCTCTGCGAACGCCTCGTCGCCGAAGTGCCCGGCTTCACCCGCGTGGTCACCAGCACCACCCGCGACCCGCGACCGGGCGAGGTCAACGGCGTGCACTATCACTTTTTCTCTCCCTCCGAATTCGATGCCAAGGTCGCCGGCGACGCCTTTCTCGAATGGGCCTGGGTGCACAAAAAAAACCGCTACGGCACCCTCGCCTCCTCCGTGCTCGATCCCCTCGCCGCCGGCCAAAGCCTCGTCATGAACGTGGATGTGCAAGGCGTGGAAAACTTCCGCCGCGCCGCCGCGCGCAACCCCGTTCTCGCCCGCCACTTCACCGACATCTTCATCGACGTGCCCATCCCCGAACTGCGCCAACGTCTCGGCTGTCGTGGCGAGAGCGAGGCCGAGATCACGCATCGCATGCAGACCGCCGAAATCGAACTGCGCGAAAAACACCTCTTCTCGCACGTCATCGTCAGCCGCGACCGCGAACACGATTTCGCCGCCCTGCTCGCCATTCTCGAAACCGCCCGCCACCGCGTCGCCGGGACGTAAACAACTCGACGCGCCGCCCCGCCTCCCCGCTCCCAGCCGCGTTTTTCGATGGTGCATTTTGCACCGCCCTCGCCCACCCTCCCCACAGGTCCTCCTCCCTTCGCCATGCTGCTCGACCTCATCGCCACCGCCGCTTCCAAACCCACCGTCTGGGAAAAAATTCAAGCCGTCCCCAAGGAAACTTGGATCAGCACGCTCATCGCGATCGGCATCATCTTCATCCTGGTGCGCATCTGGAAATCCCTCGCCGAGGTGAATGAAATCATTCCCTGGATCGTCCTCGTTACCGTCGGCGGTGCCGTGATCCTCTACTGGACCTACGAACGCACCGAACCGAAGTTCCTGTCGCCCATCTTCGACGAGCTGGCCAAAATCCTGCCCTCGAAGATCCAATACTGAGCAAGGAGCGGCGACACTCCTGTCGCCGACCAAACGCCCCGCACGGCGACAAGAGTGTCGCCGCTCCTTGTCGGACCAATCCCTCAAGCACGCCTGCGCCGACGCCACTCCCACCGACGACTCAAGGCTGCGAAATCGCCTTATCCTCGACCGACACGATGGTGTTGCCCGGTCCCATCAGCACCACGCGCGAGCTGTGGGTCTCCACCTGCTCCGGCGCCAGACGGCAATAAGCCAGCACGATCACCAAATCGCCCGGCCGCACCAAGCGCGCCGCCGCGCCGTTGACCTGCACCTGGCCCGGCTCGCCATAGATAACGTAGGTCGTGAAACGCGCGCCGTTATCGATATCGAGCACATCCACCTGCTCATATTCCAACAAGCCGGCCGCGCGGCAAAACGCGCGATCTATCGAGATCGAGCCCTCGTAATGCGGATCGGCCGCGGTGAGCGTGGCGCGGTGCAGTTTGGTCTTTAGAAAAGTGCGAAACACGGCGGATAAGACCGCACAATCAATCCGCTATCCGCGAGCGGGCAAGCGCGCTCTCACTCCCGGCTCTCACTCCCGGCTCTCACTCCCCCTGCCCCCCCGCACACAGCACGGAAAGCCGCCGCCGATTCGCCCGCGCGATAGATACGAAACTGGAGCTTTCGGACGCGCCGCTTGTTCCCGAGGTTTCAGGCGATTTTCGGCCCAAGCTCGGCCAGCATGTGCAACACCAGATCATCCGGCTCGATCAAGCGCCCCGCGCCAAACTCGCCGCAAGCCTGCGGCCCTTCGCCCGTTGGCAGGATGCGCACGCCCTGCGCCGCGAGCTTGTCTAGCGAGGCCCGCGTCACCGCGTTGCCGAGCATCGAATGGTTCATCGCCGGCGCGATCCACCACGGCTTGCGCGCGTGTTCCCATGAGAGAAACAGCGCCCCCACCGGATCATCCGCCAGTCCCGCCGCCAGCCGGTTGATCGTGTTCGCCGTCGCCGGCGCGAGCACCGCGAGATCCGCCCAACGCGCCAGCTCGATGTGATCCATCGCGCGCCCCGGAGTCCAAAGATCGGTGAACGGCGCGCGCCCCGTCAGCCCCTCCAGGGTCGCCGCCCCGATGAAGCGCAGCGCCCCCGCCGTGCACACCGTCTGCACCTCCACCTTCGCCTGCACCAAGCGCGAAATCGCATGGCAGGCCTTGTAACAGGAAATCGAACCCGAAAGAGCAAAGAGAACGCGTGGCATGGGAAAAAGAAATCGATCAGTAACTCTCCTTCGCCCCCGGGAACGACCGCTCCGCCGTCGCCGCGTGAAACGCCGCCAAGCCGCCGCGCACCGCCTCGCCCGCCGCCGCAAACTCCCGCACGAAACGCGGCTTCCGCCCTGCCGTCAGCCCGAGCAAATCCGCCATCACCAACACCTGCCCGTCGCACTCCGCGCCCGCGCCGATGCCGATCACCGGCACGCCCACCGCCGCCGTGATCGCCCGCCCCAGCTCCGCCGGCACGCACTCCACCACGATCCCAAAAACACCCGCCGCCTCCAACGCCCGCGCCTGCCGCACCAAATTCTCCGCCGCCGCCTCGCTCTTGCCCTGCACCTTGTAGCCGCCGAGCGCGTTCACCGCCTGCGGCGTCAGCCCGAGATGCCCCATCACCGGCACGCCCGATTGCACCAGATGCGCGATCACCTCCGCGTGACCGTCCACGCCCTCGATCTTCACCGCGTGCGCCCCCGCGCGCAGCAAAAGCGCCGCCACCTCCACCGCCGCCGCCACGCCCTTGCGCGCGGCGAGAAACGGGAAATCCGCCACGATCAACTTGCGCTCGCCCGGCGCGCCGAGCCCGCGCGCCACCGCCGCCGTATGCCGCGCCATGATCTCCGGCGTGGTCGCGAAGGTCGTGGCCTCGCCATCCAGCACCACCGCGAGCGAATCGCCGACCAGCACGCAATCAACAGGCGAGGCAGCGACGAACGCCGCCTCCCAATGCGTGTAGGCCGAAACCATGCTGATGGGCGACTGCCCCTTGCGCGCACGAAACTCTAGGACGGACTTCATGTGAACCGCCGACCTTGAGCGCCCCGCCCCGCCGACGCCACCCCGCATTTGTGCCGTCCCTTCGCGCCCTCCCCTGCGAGCGCCGGCATTCCTGCCGGCTTCCGGAAGTCAGTCCACTGGGAGCGCCGGCTTCCAGCCGGCTTTCGGAGCAAACAGCCACAAGATGCCGTCGCTCCCAGTTACCCTGACCTCAGTTCCCCGTCCCACCCTCAATGCCGCTTGTGCCGCACCTCGACCCCGCGAGCCGTTCGGATAACCCACTCGGTCGGCTCGTTCACCTGCTTGAGTTCCAGCTTGGTATAGTCCTCCCCGTCCACCGCCGTCAGCTGCCTGATATACCGGCCCGGACCCGCGCCCACCAAGCGATCAAAGGTCGTCTCGCTCACGCCCTCCTCCAAAAAAAACTGGGCGGCCGCAGCCTCCAACTGGCGCATATTATTCGTCACCTGCATAACAATTTCCGCGCGCTCCTCCTCCGTCAGCGCCACCTGTAATATCCTCGCCGCCGCCAACGCCAGCTCCCACGTCTGCGCGCCGCGGCCCAGCGTCAAAACCTGTCGCTTCGCATCGTAAGCCCTGACCTCGAAGCCGGAAAAACGCCCGCCGACCTTCACCCATTCGCGCTCCTGCGTCGCCGGATCGAAAAGCGACACCTCCACCACCCCGCCCGACTCCACCACACTGGAAAACGTGATGCCCTCCGGCGCAGCCGCCGCGAGCGTCGCCGCCATCACCCCAAAACCGACGAACCACCGAACCCCGTTTAACATGCGCGCGACCTTGCCCGTCCGCCCCGCCGAGGCAAGCCCGCCTCCTCACTCGATCTCGATCAACGGAACCGCCTCCTCGCCCGCCTCCACCGTCGCCTCCAAAACCGCCTCCGGCGCCGCCACCACCTGCGGCTGCTCCAGTCGCACCTCGAAATCCAGGCTCTCGCCGTCCGCCGCCAACAACGGCGTCACCTTCAAACGCATGGCGCCCAGCTCGATCACCGAACTCGCCCCCGGCCGCACCATCACGCTCGGAAAACTCCCCCCGCTCACGCCCGGCATCGGATCGATCAGCCCCAAAATTTCCCGCTGCTCATCCGCCACCCAAACCTCGCCGTGCTGCAAGGTGTTCGCCGCGTTCGTCGCCAGATAGTCCAGCCCCACCGCCGCGCCCACCTCGTCCCCCAGCAACCGAAACCGGCTCGAAATCCGCACCACATCCGCGCCGCCTTCCCCCTCCTCCACGAAGGGCTGCACGAACGCGTAAACCCGCATGCCATCGGGCAACCGATACCCGCCCGTCACCACCACCTCGCCCGATTTCAACTCCGCCCGCAGCGCCGAACTCATCACATCCGCGTCCATCGGCCGCCGCAGCTCCGCCAGATTCTCCCGCGTGCGTGCCAGCGCCTCGCGCATATCGAGCAGCTCGCCGACCAGCACCGCGTTCACCTTGGCCAATTCCTCCGCCTCCCCCGCGCTCACCCCGACCGACACCATCGGCGCTTCCGGCGCGGGCAAATAGACCACCTGCGGCGCACGCACCTCAGGCGAAACGACGCTCATAAACCGATGCGTGGCCCAGCTCGCCAGCGAAGCGCCGAGCACGGCGAAAAAAGTGTAGTGCAGAAATTTCAAGGGTGGCGACCGCGACACAAATCGCGACCGCCACCCAAACGCACGCCCAACCGCGCGCAACAGAAAGCGCCGCGAACCCGCAGTTCCGAAAGGTGGAGCGCGTTGACCCCAACGCGCTTGGCTCGGACGCGGTTTCGCCGCGTCCAACGCGTTGGGGTCAACGCTTTCCACCCCGCACATCCACCACGCTCACCCGTCCGCGACCTCCGCCGCATCCTCGCGACGCGCCGCCTTGTGCCGCGCGCGCTTCTCGCGCCGCGCCTTCGCCCAATGCGGCTCCTCCTGCTCGCCCGCCATGATGCAGCCCAGCGGCTCGATCTCGCCCACCACGGTCGCCAGACCGAAGCGCGCGATCTGCGCCTTCACCTTCGTCGCGTCCTTATAGCCCAGCGGCGACTCCGACAGATCCGGCGCGCCGCTAAACCAGCGCACGTCGAGCCCCGCCGTCGTCTCCGCCAGCGCCTGCTTCACGCGCGCCGGATCAAGCTCGCCGTCCGCGTCCTTGAACGGACGCAGCATCGCCGTCCGCGACAGATTGCGCCCCGCCCCGTGCGGGCAAAACGACAGGTAGTCCGCGTTGTCCGCGCCGAGCACGAGCAGGATCTCGCGCGCCATGTTCAGCGGAATGAGCCCGAGCAGCGGACGCCCCTCGGCATCGCGCCACGCCGGCGTCGCACCCTTGCCATGCAAGAACGTCTCGCCGCGCTTCCAAACAAAATTGTGCTCGTTGCCCAGCTGCGCGAGCGGACGCAGCCCCGCGCGACGCAGAAACGCATCGTGCAACACCGCATGGTTCTCGCGCGTCCAGCGCGCGATGAATTGCAGCGCCTCCCAATACGCGCGCCCCTCGTCCGTGTCCGCCGGCAGCCAGCACGCCGCGTCGGGCACGCCGCTCGCGTTCTCGTCACACCAACGGCGCGCCGCCGCCTGGCCGCGTTTGTAAAGATCCGCGCCGATCCCGCGCGAACCGTGATGCGTCACCAGCACATGAAACTCGCCGTCATGACGCGCGACCGCCTCGGCGAGCGCCGCATGACCGGCCTCCGCCAGCGCCGCGCGCTGCGCATCCGAAAAACGGATACGCCCCACGTAGGCGAAGTGGTTGCCGTCGCCCTGCGTGCCGAGAAAATCCTGCGCGCGGGAGCGCAGCCCCTTCAGGAAGGGGTTTTCCCACACCGGCTCGTCGAGCACCGCCGAGGCGAGCTGCTTGCCGCGCGGACGCCCGCCGGCCCCGAAATGCGTCACCGCCTGGAGATGATCCATCAGCTCGCCCACCGGATGGTTGGCCGGGAAAAAACTCGCGAACATCGAGCAGCAAATATCCGCCGAATGCGCGCCGGGGATGATCGCGTTGTCCACCGCGATGGCGCCGCCCACCGGGATGGTCGCCTCGCCGCCGCCCGCCGGACACGTGTCGGGCATAAGCACGCCCGCGCGCACCACCGGCGAATGCAGAAGCTCGGTCATGCGGGCGCGGGAGCGCTCGACATTCTCGGCCTCCTCCGGCGTATCCGCCTCGACCGCGAGCGCGAGCGGAGCCGCGTGCTGGCGCGGCTTAATCAGCGGCGGCACCTTCGGGAATTCTTGTTCGAGTTGCGCCAGCGCCTCCTCACGGGCGAGGCCGGACGCCTCCAGTTCGCGGACGCGGCGGAGCGCAGCGCCAAGACGACGCCCCTCGTGCCAACCGGCGGCGAGCAGATCACGGGCTTTGATTTCAACGTTCATGGATATGGATGTGGTATAGAATTTTGGGATGATAGGAGATAGAGGTCCGATGTAGAGCGGGGTCGCCGCACCCCGCCGCCCCGACTCACAGAGGCAGAAAGTGCCGCCAGTCCGGATGGCGCACGACACGGTTGGCGGCCACGAACGGCATCGGGGCCGGCGCGCGCGGACGCCGCAGCAGACGCAGCCCCGCCTCGTGCGGCAGACGGTCGGCCTTGCGCGAGTTCACCTCGCGCTTGGCCCACACCAGGTTCTCGAACGAATCGCGACCACCGCGCGAGCGCGGCACGACGTGGTCGAGGTTGCCCCCGCGCCAACCGACGCGCTCGCCGGTATATTGGCACACCCCGCCGTCGCGGGCGAAGATCGCCGAGCGACTGAGACGAGGAACCCTCAGCGGCACCCGCTCGTAGCGGGTCGCTATCACCACGGTGGGCACGCGGATCGCCTGACGCGGCGTGTGGACCACGAGGTCGAACTCGCGCACCGGCAGCGTCACCCACTCGCTCCACGGCACCGGGCGCAGCGAGAGCGGACGGGCGAAGTCAAACGAGCCGTCATCGTTTTGTGGATACACGATATCGAGGCCAAACGCGGGCGGCTGGCCGGCGTCGCCGCCATTGAGCGCGACGAGCGCCTGCTTGACGGTGCGATGGCCAATGACCTGCCAGACGCGGTTGAGCGACAGGACGACAGGCTGATCGAGGAGTGCGGCGTTCATGGGATGGACGGGAGGAAAATGGGCGCGAACGGAGGACGCGGCGGTGTGTGTTCTTTTTTGCGGCTCTCGAAACTAGTTTTCCCGCCGGGACTTGCACCCGGATCGCGGCCTTCGCACGGCCGCATGCTTCTATTGCACCACGGAAAAATGGTCCCCTCGCCTGGTATCGCGCCAAGGTATGCCGGTTATCGACCGGCCGCTCTGCTTTTGAGCTACGAGGGGGAAGGGGGCAATTGGCGGAGGGAGGAGGTCTCGCGCCCCAACCGGGTTCGCCGGTCCTGCCGTTTTCGAAACGGTGTCCGCACCTCGGCGGATTCTCCCTCCATGAAAATGAAACGAGGCCGGTCCACCTGGGTGAACCGGCCTCGGACGGCGACTCAAGCGAGTCGTCCGACGGCTATGCGCCGAGCGGGATGGCCTCGACCTCGCGCAGCAGCGCCTGCGGATCGCGGTCAAGCCGCTCCATCAGCTCCAGCGCGCGGTCACTCCAGCCCGCGAGAGCATAGACGCGCTCCTGCGGAAACTGGAGCGTGCCGTGCCCCTTCAGGTCCCAACTGAAGACCCGGGGCTCGACGCGGTGACGGCGTTGATACGCGGCGAAAGACTCCACCGGAGCGCCGCCGCCCATCCACGCCTGCATGTCGGACAGGATCACCACGCGCTCGTAGGCGCGGTTTGCGCGCTCGAAGATCGCGTTGAAGTTGGTCCCCGCGGCCGCGAACGGGATGCTCGTCGCCGCCGACAGCGTGGAATCTCGGCGATTCAGCGTATGGTAACACGCATCGTCGCTGAACACCATGAGGTCGGCCCCGCTCGCCTTCACCAGAACGGCCGCGAACAGCGAACCGATCTGCTGCGGACGCCCCGCCATCGAACCCGACGAATCGAGCGCCACGAGCGTGCGGCCCTCGAAGCGCGGCACGTTCGCCAGCGAGTGATCGACGGCCTGGTTGAGCGCGTCGAGCACGCGGTCCGCGCCCGGCAGTTTGCCCCGCTTGAGCGCGGCCACGGCGGCGAGGAACTGGAACGGAAACACCCGCCCGCGCCGCACCGCCTCCGGCTCCGCGAGCTGCTCGCAAAGCGCATCCGCCGTCTCCGGCGCATGCGCGAGGATGTTGCGCACGTTGCGGAGCAGAGCGAGGTAGCCGAGCTTGCGCCCGGTCACCAGCGCGCCCCAAGCGTAGGACTTGGCGACGTTGACCGCGTCCGAAGTCGCCGCCTCGCCGGCCTTAGCGAGACGAGTCTCCCACGTGCCGGCGGGAGCCAACTCGCCGCGCACCAGCTTCGAAAGCGCGGGCGTGGCGCGCGGACGCACCAGGTTGACCGCGTCCACCAGCTTAAACGCGGCGTGGTCGCGACGATACTTCGCGAGTTGATACTCGTCGAAACGACCGAGCGCGGCGCCGAGTCCCTTCTTCAGGGAGTTCGGCAGCGGGCGGCCATGCACCGCCAGATAGTAGCCGAGAATCTCCAGCACATCGTCGGGACGACGCACGACCTCGGCGTAAAAACGCTTGGTCCACTCCGCACCCTTCACGGACTTGGCGAGTTCGCCGGCCACCAGATGGCTCACCGAACGCATGCCACAGGCCTGTCGCGCATAGAGCGCGGCCTGCGCGACGAAACGAGGGTCGGCCACCTCCACGATGAGCTTGCGCAGGCGGGCGACGGTTTGCGCCTCGGTGCGATAAAACTCGTCCTCGAGAAACGTGGTGACGAGCAGGGAAACGAGCTCCAGCCGCGCCGACTGCGCATGGGCGCGCCCGCCCGCGAGGTTGACGGCGCCGGGCGCGGGCGAGGCGTAGCGACGGAGGGACGGAAGAATACTGAACTTGGTCATGATGGCTGCCTTTCTGGAAAATGCCGCGCCGAAAAAATCTTCGACGCGGCGGGTTATGGTTTGGGCGCGGCGGGAAAATCGACGCGCGATAAAAAGATGATGGGAGAAAAGTGTCCGCGGAGCCGGAGTTACCGATTCTGCTCTACCCACTGAGCTACGCGCCTTGCGGCACGGGCGGATTTGAACCGCCGACCAGAAGTATCCGCAGACTCACTACCCACCAAATAGGATCGGAGGAGAACGGTGCGCGCGGTATTGTATTCACCGGTTAGATACCGGGTGCCGGGTTTGAACCAGCTAGAGGAATTTATCCTCGTTACCGAAGTAACCGCACGCTCACTGCCTCTGAAAATGAATTCCGGGAGAAACCAGGCGAAGTCCCCCTGGAGCCCTTTCCCGCCGTTTGTTGTCACGCCCGGCAGGACGCTCGTTTTCGCAGCCGACGTTCGCACGCGGCACGGGGATGGTCGTTTTGGAGCGAAGTAACTTCACCTTCACTGCCCGGAAAATTGGTCGAGGAGGCTGGACTTGCACCAGCGTAGGCCGTGAAGCCGGCGCGTTTACAGCGCGCTGCCATTGCTGCTAGGCGACTCCTCGAAATTGGTCGGCGAGACAGGACTTGCACCTGCATGGGCTCACGCCCGCGAGTTTCTGAGACTCGAGTGTATGCTAAATTCCACCACTCGCCGAAAGACTGGTCAGGTGGGCGGGATTTGCACCCGCTTCCCCGGCTTCACGGGCCGGTGCCCCGCTGACTGGGCCACACACCTGATTGAAATGAACCCCCACCGCCCGCCGAGAAACCTCGGTTAGGTTTCGGCGTTCGCCTCGTCAGTCGCGGCGGACGGTGGGGAAATTGGCTCTCCGGGCAGGAATCGCACCTGCGACATCCGGCTTAACAGGCCGGCGTTCTGCATGCTGAACTACCGGAGAATGGTCGGGACAGTGAGACTCGCACTCACGTGATCTCGGTCCCAAGCCGAGTGCCTGACTTCTAGGCTACATCCCGAAAAAATGGATGCGGGTGTCGGGGTCGCACCGACCTCGCCCAGGCTTATGAGACCCGGCGGAACAACTGGTTCTACCCGCAGTGGGAAACTGGCACGTTCGGCAGGGGTCGCACCCACCCGCTCGGATTTGGAAACCAAGCAGTTCGCTGGAACTACGAACGTGTAAACTGGACACGACGGCGGGATTCGCACCCGCGAACCTCGGCTTTGCAGACCGGTCCCTTGAACTACTCGGGCACGTCGTGAAAAATTGAACTGCGGCTCAGGTCGCTCGGCGCCGGAAGACTTCTCCGACGTCCGCCCTCAGCCGTATCAATTCAGTTGGAGGCGGAGCAGCGGGACAAGATGGCGAGCTGATTTCGGTGGTGAATGACCAAGGAATACCCGGAGGGTATTTCGCCGGGAATGAACCACCGAAAGCGGCCGCCAGATTGACCCGATACGACCCTCCAACTGCATTGATACGGCTCCGTGACCGCAGGTTGGAAAAGCGCCCTCGGACAACCTTACGTCGTCCGTGGCGCTAAGTGAAAAAATAGACCCCACGCGGCCGGCGTCGCCGTTTCGCATCAACACGGATGCGCACCACGCGGGGTTTCGTTATCTGACCTATCTGACTCTCTATAATCGCAAAAAAGAACACACACCGTCGCCCCTCTCGTCCGACAAGGAAGTCGGAAACGGTTTGGGCGGCCGCAGGATTTTATGCGGGCCTTGGCTGATTGTCTCTGGGCTCAGCGATGAAGCCGCTTGGGAATCTGGAAATACGAACAAACCTTTATGAGGCTCGGATTCCCGGAAGCGGTTCGGCCCTTTGCGTGGGCGCTAAAAAACCCGCTTCCGGAAGAGGAGGCGGGCCGTGCTGGCTCGAAGACTACGATAAGTCTCCGGCGCTACTTGGCACCACATCCTTCAAGGCGAGGATAACCGGGTCGAAATCCGATCATCGTTCCGTCGCCTAGATTCGCCGGGATCGTTTCCATCCGCGACGCACACAACGACCACATGTCATGGTGATCGGTGTTTGAGCTTTTTAGGATGGAATTCACGGTGGGCGAAAGGGACGAGGGTTTGCGTTGAAGCAGACAAACTCTAGCAGACCGCCCCGACGCTTGCCATGCGCAATGACGCAGGATACCTGACCTTTTAGTCATGTTTGAAAAACTCTTCTCCGAACGCGGTCTCTCCCTGGATCGCCTACGCGTGCTCATCGAGGTGCACGACGCCGGCAGCATCGCCCAAGCCGCGCCCGGCGACCCTATTCGCCAGAGCCAATACAGCCGCCAGCTCCGCGAACTCTCCGAATTCTTCGGCTGCGAGGTCGCCCGCCGCAAAGGCAAGCTCCTCAAGCTCACGCTCGAAGGCGCGCGCCTCGCCGAACTCGCCCGCGCCCAGATGCGCGCGCTCGACGACTTTCGCGCCGAGTGCGCCGCCGACGCCATCGACTACACCATCGCCGCCGGCGACAGCATCATCCACTGGCTCGTCATCCCGCGCCTCGGCGGCCTGCTCGCCTCCGCCCCCGGCCTGCGCTTCGCCACCACCAACCTGCGCACCAACGACATCGTGCAACAACTCGCCGATGGCCGCGTGGACTTCGGTATCATCCGCCGCGACGCCGTCGTAGCCGGCCTCAAACACGCCTCCCTCGGCGTCTGGCACTACACCCTCGTCGTCCCCACCGCGCTCATCGGTAAAAAAGCCAAACTCACGCCCGCCGAGGTGCTCGACCGCCTGCCTATCGCCGCCCAGACCACCGACGGCCAGTTCGCCGAGCGCATGCGCCGCCTGACCCACAGTCTGGAAATAGAGCCGCGCCACGCCCTCGCCTGCCAGTCCTTCCCGCAAACCCTCGCGGCGGTGCGCTCCGGCGGCTTCGCGGCCGTGCTCCCCGTCCTCGCCACCACCGACCTCCCGCCCAAAAGTTTCGTCGAAATCGGCGGCGCACCCCTGCGCGGCCTCAGCCGCGAACTCGTGCTCGCCTGGAACCCCCGCGTCGTCCGCGTGCGCCCCGCCGCCGCCAAACTCCTCGGCAAACTCGAATCCGCCTTCAAACTCTGATGCCGTCGGACAACAGGGCTTGAGGTAGGGCGGGACCGCCGGGCCCGCCGTAGTGCCTCTCCGCATCCC
>CAZOGV010000031.1:0-16102 GCA_964579225.1 uncultured Akkermansia sp.
CAACCCCGCCCCCTCGGCCGTCGAACGCCCCGCAAGACTCATCGGCCCCTCCTTCACCCTGATCGACCAACTCGGCCGCCCCCTCGAGTGCGTGATCCTCGCCAAGGCCGGCTCACAAGTCCTGGTCAAGCGCACCTCCGATCAAGCCACTTACCTCATCGACTTGAACCGACTCTCTCCCGACACCAAACGACTACTCAGCAACTACCCCGATGCACACCAACAGGAGCTGAGCACCTTCGTGCACAACCGCGACTATGCCGAAGCCAAGCGCACGGTCCGCGTCGAGATGATCTCCGCCACCTGGTGCAACTACTGCACCCAGGCCAAAAACTTCTTCGGCGCCGAAGGCATCACCTACGCCGCCTACGACCTAGAATCCGCCCCGGGCAAACAGCGTAAACAAGATTGGGGCACCTCCACCATCCCCGCCGTGAAAATCGGGGATCGGATCATGACCGGCTTTAACAAAGACGCCTACATCGAGGCTGTGCTTGCCGCCTATCGCATGGATCTCGCCTACTCGCCCTGATCGCGATTTCCCTGCCCGCCAGCCGATTCGACCATGTCGCCCGAGCGACCCCGTCGCTTGTGTTGGCGGGGAAATCGGCTCTTCTGTCCGAGATCGTTGCCCCCTTCACTCCCGCCATGTCCTCCGCCGCCTCCAAAGACCGCATCCTCTCCCGCGACGTCGTCGTCACCCAGATCCCCTCGGGCGACAAACACACGCTCTTCGCCGGCGCGAAGGTGTTCATTCACCAGGTGCTCGGCGGCACCTACACCGTGCAAGGCGACGCCGGCCTCTACCGCATCGACGGCAAAGACGCCGACGCCATCGGCGAACAGGTTTCCGCCGACACCGTGCAAGCCGCCACCCTCGCCGACGGCGCCCCCGACCCCGACGCCCTCTGGACCCAGCTGCGCAAAGTTTACGACCCCGAGATCCCCGTGAACATCGTGGACCTCGGCCTCGTTTACTCGCTCGACGTCGTCAAGACCGACGCCGGCTACAAGGCCGACGTCGCCATGACCCTCACCGCCCCCGGTTGCGGCATGGGTCCCGCCATCGCCGAAGACGCCAAAGGCAAACTCCTTCTCGTCCCCGGCCTCAACGAGGCTGACGTCCGCATCGTCTGGGAGCCCACCTGGAACCAGTCCATGATCAGCGAAGAGGGTAAAATGAAGCTCGGCCTCATCTGAGGCCGCAACAACCCTTGGTGTGATCGAAAACGGCTACGACTTTAATTGAACTGCTAGCCTCGCGGGGTCGGTGCCCAAGGACGCCTGCGGTCGCGGTTTGCCTCCTGTGGCTGTGGCTTTGCTTGAATCCCCTAGCCTTTTTTCGAGCGACGGGTTCGACGGGAGGGGAGTGGCGTCTCCCAGGCGGCGATAGTGGATTGGAGATAGTCGAGCTGGCGCTGAAGCACGTCGATGTCGTGGTGTAGCTCCGTCTCGATGCGGCGCTGGAGGTGGGGGCGTTTTTTCTCCGCGAGGGTGAAGCGCCAGGCGGAGTTTTTGCGGTAGTGGCGCAGCTTGCGCTCGGTGTCGCGGCGGGCGGCGTGCAGCTCTTCGATGGCGCGGCGCAGGCGACTGATAGACGAGTTTTCGTTGATCACGTCGTGGGCGGTTTCCCACTCGGTCTCCAGGCGGGCGAGCCAATCGGTGTCGCGGGCCGCCCAGGCTTGCTGGACTTCGTGCCAGAGGCGCTCGCGGGCGGGCGTCCATTCGCCGCCGCGATCGGGGTGGAGGTGTTGCACGAGGCGGCGGTAGAGATCCCGCGCGGCGTCGGAGGCGGGAGCGCGTTTCGGCGGGTCAAAGGGGAAATGCTCGCGGGCATCGTCGCCCGCGTCGCGGGTGCGGCCGCTGTCGTCTCCAAACAAGTCTCCATCCACGTCGTCGCCGAAAAGGCTCTCGAAGAAATCGTCGAGTTCGTCCGGCTCTTCGTCGTCGAAAAAATGTCGGTGAGCGGACGTTTTGCGCGCGGCCTCGGCCTTGGCCTCGGCTTCGGCGGCCTTGCGCTCGAAGGCCTCGGGGTCGGCCATGTAGTCTTTGTGTTCGCGCCAGAGTTTTTTGAGGGAGCGGCCGGTCAGGGATGCCATGTATTGCACGGTGTCCACCTGGCGGGAGAGGTCTTCCACGCGGGTATGCAGTTCGCGGAGGGTAGTGACGAGGGTGGGAAAGGCACCGTGGAGCCAGCGCTCGAAGGCGGGTGTATCCGTCCGTTCATGACGGTGCAGATCGCGGGCGGCTTTTTCCTGGAGTTTGCGTGCCTGGTGAAACTCCGCCCAAGTCTGGCGTTGGATGGGGCGCTGATCGATGAGCATCAATGCGCGGCACGGGGACCGGGTGGACGGAAAGCGGGAAGCGGTGGAGCGAGACGCCATGGAGCGTCGAACTTTCGGACTGCGGGAGGCCAAGGCGAGCCGGAGATGGCGCGAAGCCGGCGGAATTTCTCACAGGTCGAACCAGTAGGTGCGGGCGGCCCCGGCGCCGGGGATGGGGGGCGCGGGTTGCGGCGGAGGCACGGCGGGCAGGTCGCCGGTGAGAGCGGGCTCGGGCAGGATGCGCAGAAAATCATGCGCCGCCTCGGCGGGCCCGGGGCCGACGAACGGCGTGCGTGCCTCGGTCAACTCGGGCGGACGCGGCGCGTAAGGCCAGGCGCGGGCCGGCTGGCGCAATCGGCAGAGCGCTTGGGCGAGCGGCGGGAAGTTTGGGTATTCGGTGTTCATGGGTGGTGTGGATTTGGAGAGGTTCACCACCCCCTGCTCGACGGCCTCCGGAGTTTTTCGGGGCCTTTGTCGCTAAAACAAAAACCCCCTCCGGTGGTCACCGGAGGGGGCGGAAAGTTGGTCGCTTTCGTCAGCCTCGCGGTGCGTCCGTTACGGACACGGAAATAGCTACGACTACGGATACGACGTAGGCGGAAGCTTTGGCGGAGGCGGAGGACGAGAAGATCACTGAGGTGCAGACAAGACCTCGCGCGGGGTCGACGTCAAGTCGCGAGGGTGAAAAAACAAGGAGCGGCGACACTCTTGTCGCCAAACGCGGGCCGCCTTCGCCAAACCTCGGAGCCAAACCTCGGCGACAGGAGTGTCGCCGCTCCTTGCCACACAAAAAACCCGCCGTCCGCTGAATGCGGGCGGCGGGCCTTTTTTTAAACGCCAAGCCGGGCGCGAGGGGACTTTTACACGCCGGCTTCGCGGAGGGCGGGCCCGCGATGACGGCGAGCCTTGAAGAGACTGCTGCGGCGGCGCAGCAGGCGATCGAGCTTATCGATCAAGAGGTCGGTGGCCTTGTAGGCGTCCTCGGCGGAAACGCTGGCGATCAGGTCCGGGCCGCCGATCTCGATATGGCCCTTGGCGACAAAGACTTCACGGCCACGGGTGGCGTCGTGCTCGATGTCGATGCGAACGCGGTCGATGCGAGGTTCATGGCGGAGCAGGCGTTCGACCTTGGTGTGAAGCGACGCGCGCATGGCGTCGGTGAGTGCGATGTGGATGCCGCGGAAAAGCAGCTTGTCTGAGGTGATGGCAGTGGAGGTGGTATCGTTCAGGCTGGTGTTGTTAATCATGGCATAAGTTGGGACCCGAGATGTCGGCGCGGGTTACCTATAAACAAGGGCGCGGATTGGAGTCCGCTTAACCTTGCGCCGAGCGTGGCGAGGGCTTGCGAGCGGACGGCACGCGCCCCACGTTGCGCGCACTCCCCCACCCAAAGCGCCGTGAAACTTTCCGTCAAAACCGACTACGCCTGCCGCGTCCTCGTCCAACTCGCCCGCCTGCACGGGCGCGGCGAGCTGGCGCATATCGAGGAACTCGCGCGCATCGAGGCCGTGCCGGCCAACTACCTCGTGCAAATTCTCGGGGAACTGCGCAACGGCGGCCTCATCACCAGCCGGCGCGGCAAGCAGGGCGGCTACGCGCTCGCGCGGCCGGCGGCGGCTGTGACCTTGCTCGACATCGTGACGCTCATCGAGGGTGACGTGCTGGAAATCGGCGGCGGCGGCGAAGGCCAGTCCGGCCGACGCGTGCGGCAGGCCTGGCGCGAGGTGCGGCAGGCGCTGGAAAAAGCCTGCGCCGACGTGACCCTGGAGCAACTCGCCGCGAAATCCGGCGAGGACATGTATTATATCTGAGGATACATCCGCCATGAGCGCCGAGACTCTCTTCCCGCAGCACATCATCGCCCGCAAACGCGACGGCCACGAGCTCGGGCGCGACGAAATCGCCGCCTTCGTGCGCGGCGCGACCGAGGGCACGTGGGCCGATTACCAGCTCACGGCGCTGCTCATGGCGATTTTTCTGCGCGGCATGAACACGACCGAGACCACCGCGCTCACCGAGGCGATGATGCGCTCGGGCGTGGTGGCCGACCTTTCGCACGTGCCCGGCGTGAAGGTGGACAAGCACTCAACCGGCGGCGTGGGCGACAAGGTCTCGCTGCCGCTCGCCGCCATGGTCGCGGCCTGCGGCGTGCCGGTGCCGATGATCTCCGGCCGCGGTCTCGGCCACACCGGCGGCACGCTCGACAAGTTGGAGAGCATCCCCGGTTTTCGCGTCGGTCTTTCGCTCTCCGACTACGCCGCGCAGGTGGAGCGCATCGGCTGCGCGCTCATCGGCCAGACCAGGGACCTGGCTCCGGCGGACAAAAAACTCTACGCGCTGCGCGACGTGACCGCGACAGTGGAGTGCCTGCCGCTGATCTGCGCCTCGATCATGTCGAAGAAAATGGCGGAGGGCATCGACGCGCTGGTGTTGGACGTGAAGTTCGGCGGCGGCGCGTTCATGAAGACGTTGCCCGAGGCCCGCGCGCTGGCCGAGGCGATGTGCGCGATCGGCAACGCGATGAAACGCCCCACCGTCGCTCTGCTCACGCGCATGGACCAGCCGCTTGGCCGCGCGGTGGGCAACGCGGTCGAGGTCGCCGAGAGCATCGCCTGCCTGCGCGGCGAGGCCGGCGCGGGCGCGGAGGACTTGATGGAGGTCACCTACGCACTGGGCGCGGAGATGCTGCTGCTGGCGGGCGTGGCGAAGGATGCGGGCGAGGCGCGGGAAAAACTCGCCGCGACGATTCGTGACGGATCAGCCCTAGAGAAGTTTCGCGAGATCGTGGTCGCGCAAGGCGGCGACGGACGGGTGTGCGACGATGCGGCGGCGGTGTTGCCGCGCGCAAAGTTCACCATCGAAGCCCGCGCCCCGCGCGCCGGTTTCGTGCGCGAGGTGGACGCGATGGCGGTCGCGCTCGGCGCGCTGCGCTTGGGCGCAGGCCGTATCCGTGCGGAGGATACGGTTGACCACGCGGTGGGTTTTACGCGGTTGATCAAAGTCGGCGAGCGCGTCGAGTCCGGCGACGTGCTCGCCGTGGTTCACGCCAATGACGAGGCCAAGCTCGACGAAGCCCGCGCCTGGCTGGAGGACGCGGTGGCCATCGGCGACGAGGCCCCGGCCGCCGAGCCGTTGATCGTGGAGAGGATCGGGTAAAAGAAAGGTGCAACCGGTCCAGCTCCGGCCACGGCATTGGTCGACTTTGACCTACTTTATCGGGACTTGCCAATCCGGCAAAATGCCGGATCGTGTGCGCATGGTAAGCACGGCGCAAAGCAAACGACAAACGGCCGCTGAGGGCGCCCGGCTCGAGGCGCGAGTCTCGACCGAGTTCAAAAAAACCTTGGAGCGCGCGGCGGCGGTCACCGGCCATACGACGCTCAACAGCTACGTCATCGCGACGTTGAGGGATGGCGTATCTCGTGATCTTGAATCCCACGCTCACGCCGTGTTATCGGCCGAGGAATCCCGCGCCTTCGTGGGAGCCCTGCTTAATCCGCCCGCACCCAACAAGCGCCTCCGGACGGCGTTCAAGCGATACCGCGAGCAAACCCGGGCGGCATGACGGACTTTCGTTTCGAGCCGCTGGACCGACGTCATGATCGCCAAGGTTTTCGCTGCGCCAGTCCCGCTCTGAACGCCTATCTGCAACAACAGGCGCGCAAGGACGGTGAACGCCATGTGGCGGCGACGTTTGTGATGATTGATGCTTCGGCGCCAACGGTCATCGTCGGGTATTACACCCTGTCTTCCTTCGCCGTGAAGTTGGACGATTTGCCCGAAGCGGTAACCAAGAAACTCCCGCGCTATCCGCGGATGCCGGCCACATTGATCGGACGTCTGGCGAGGGATGAGCGGTATCCGGGAACAGGGTCCTTGTTGCTGATGGATGCCTTGGCGAGGAGCTATGCGCAGAGCACCCAAATCGCGTCGCTCGCGGTCGTGGCGGAGGCAAAAGATAACGCGGCCGAGGGATTTTACCGGAAGTTTGGCTTCGGCTCGTTGGGTGGAGAAACGCGCCGGCTTTTCCTGCCGATGGGAACCATCGCAAAATTGGCCGGTGGCTGAAGCGCGGAGCCAGCCTCACCGGCACCGCGCCTTTCGCGGGCCGGACAAATCTCCGGCGCAGCCTCAGCCCGCCGCGTTGCTTTCGGCGGCGTCGAGAGCCTCGACGGCGGCTTCCCACTTGGCGGTGGCGTTGCTGAGTTGCTCGGTCAAGGCGCTGAGTTCGAGGTTCAGGTGGTGGAACTTGCCCTTGTCGGCGTAGGTCGCGGGGTCCTCGAGCGCGGCGGTGATGTCGTTCTGCTTCGATTCGAGTTCGGACACGACTTTCTCCAGCTGGCCCACGTCTTCGCGCATTTTGCGGAGTTGGTTGGGCGTGAGCTTGGCTGCGCCGGATGCGGCGGACGAAGCGGGCGCGGTGACGGCGGGAGCGGTTTTTTTGGCGGCTCCCTTATGGTCGGAGGGACGGGCGTCGGTGAAGCCGGCGGTGAGCGCGGCGCGGGCGTTGGTGGCCTTGGATTTCTCCAGATAGTAATCGTAGTTGCCGGCGTAGGGCGTGAGGCGACCGCTGTGAACGTGCAGCACGGTCTCGGCGAGCGAGCGGATGAAATGCACGTCGTGGGAAATAAATACGAGCGTGCCGCTGTAGCCCTTGAGCGCGTTGACCATCGCGTCGATGGAACCGATGTCCAAGTGGGTCGTGGGCTCGTCCATGAGGAGGAGATTCGGCGGATCAACGAGGAGGCGGGCGAGGTTGAGGCGGGACTTTTCACCGCCGGAGAGCACGCCGACTTTCTTGTGAACGTCGTCCTTGCGAAAGAGGAAGCTGCCGAGAATGGCGCGGGCCTGTTGCTCGGTGAGCTGGTTCTCGTTGGTGCGCAGCTCCATCATCATCTCGAAAACGGTGGCGTCTTCGCGCAGGGTGTCGGTGCGCTGCTGGGCGAAGTAGCCGGCGGTGACGTTGCTGCCGAGCTCGCGGGTGCCGCCCTGGATGGAGAGGTTGCCGGCGAGGATTTTGAGCAAGGTGGATTTGCCCGAGCCGTTGGGGCCGACGAGCACGATGCGCTGGCCGCGTTCGGCGGTGAAGTTGAGGTCGGTGTAAACGACCTTCTCGCCGTAGGCTTGGCGCACGTTTTTGAGGTCGATGACCTTGAGGCCGGAGCGCACGGGCTGGGGGAACTTGAAGTTGATGCGCTTCAGCTCTTCGGAGGGCTCCTCGATGGCGGCCTCCTTGAGGCGCTCGATTTGTTTCTCCTTGGATTTGGCGCGGGAGGCCATGGAAGCCTTGGCGCCGAAGCGGTTCACGAAGACTTGGAGATGGGCGATCTCGCGCTGTTGGTTTTTGAACTGCGCCATTTGCTGCTCCTTGCGGGCCTCCTTCTCGACGAGGAAATCGTCGTAGTTGCCGTGGTAGTAATGGAGCATGCCGCCGCGCAGCTCGAGCATGCCGGTGCAGAGGGCGTTGAGAAAGGCGCGATCGTGGGAGATGACGACGAGGCCGCCCGGATAACGCGAAAGGTAGTCCTGGAACCAGAGCAGGGCCTCGAGATCGAGATGGTTCGTCGGCTCGTCGAGCAGGAGGAGCGCGGGCTCGGCGACGAGGAGGCGGGCGAGGTGGGCGCGCATGACCCAACCGCCGGAGAACGATTTTGCGGGCTTCTCGGCGTCGCCTTCCTTGAAGCCGAGACCGGCGAGGATGGTGCGGGCGCGGGGTTCGAGGGTGTAGTCGATGTCCCACTCATCCTCGGTGGGTTCGAGCAGGGCGTTGGAGGTCGTGATTTGAAGAATGGTGTCGTCGCCGACGGGGGCGGACTCCTGCGGCAGGTAGCCGAAGTCGGCGCCGCGTTCCCACTCGATGATGCCGGTGTCGGGGCGTTCCTCGCCGAGGATCAGGCCGAAGAGGGTGGATTTGCCCGCACCGTTGGGGCCGACGAGGCCGAGGCGGTCGGTGCGCGCGACAAACAGATCGACGCCGGAAAACAGTTCGCGGGTGCCGTAGGACTTAGAGACGTCGGAGATGGTCAGCATGTGAAACGGAGCAAAAGATGCGCCCTCGGGGCGCGGGGCAATACCCAACGGCAAAGCCGTAAATCCCAAATCCCAAACACTCAGATCCCAAAGAAAGCGACGGCGGAGCGGCGTGATCGTTTTTGGGATTTGGATGTTTAGGATTTGGGATTTACCGCCGCAGGCGGTTTTGGGGTGGCGTTGACGGAGCACGTCCGCTCACTCGCCTTTTTTCGTCAAAACCCGACCCGCACACAACATGGCCCACAAAGTCAAAGCCGCCAAACGCCAGACCCTCCTCACCGAGAACATCAACGCCAAGATCGCCGCCAAAAAAGGCCCGATCTCCCAGTTCCTCGCCCACCACTACCGGCACTTCAACGCCGCCGCGCTGATCGACTCCGCCAAGGGCTACGAGAACCACCTCAAGGCCGGCGGCAAGATGCTCGTCACCCTCGCCGGCGCCATGTCCACCGCCGAGCTCGGCCTCTCCCTCGCCGAGATGATCCGCCAAGACAAGGTCCACGCCATCGTCTGCACCGGCGCCAACCTCGAGGAGGACATTTTTAATCTCGTCGCCCACGATTACTACGAGCGCGTCCCCCACTACCGCGACCTCACCGCCGCCGACGAGCAGGCCCTGCTCGATCGTCACATGAACCGCGTGACCGACACCTGCATCCCCGAAGGCGAGGCCATGCGCCGCATCGAGGCCGCCGTCGCCGAGGAGTGGATCGCCGCCGACCAGGCCGGCACGCCCTTCTTCCCGCACGAGTTCATGTATAAGGTCATCCGCACCGGTAAGCTCAAGAAGAGCTACATGATCGACCCGAAGAACTCGTGGATGCTCGCCGCCTGCGAAAAGAACCTGCCCATCATCGTCCCCGGCTGGGAAGACTCCACCCTCGGCAACATGTATGCCGGCCGCTGCATCACCGGCGAAATCAAGAACGTCCACACCGTGCGCACCGGCATCGAATACATGACCGTGCTCGCCGAGTGGTATACGAAGACCGCCAAGACCCTCAAAAACGGCGAAGGCTCCATCGGCTTCTTCCAGATCGGCGGCGGCATCGCCGGCGATTTCCCCATCTGCGTCGTGCCCATGCTGCACCAGGATCTCGACCGTCCCGAGATTCCGCTCTGGGGCTATTTCAGCCAGATCAGCGATTCGACCACGAGCTACGGCAGCTACTCCGGCGCGGTGCCCAACGAGAAGATCACCTGGGGCAAGCTTGGCCAAAAGACCCCGAAGTTCATCGTCGAAAGCGACGCCACCATCGTGGCCCCGCTCATCTTCGCCTGGGTGCTCGGCCAGTAAACGAATCGGCCAAGACCACCGCCTCCTCCTCCAGCCGCGCAGGGTTTACCCCGCGCGGCTTTTTTGCGCCCCCGCCCCCGGAAACGTGTAACCCAATAGGTTACACCTTCCGACCCCGTGTAACCTATTGGGTTACACTCGCGATGCTCCCGCACTCGCCCCTCCACCGGGCAAAGTGTAACCAAATTGGTTACACTTTTCCGTCCACGCCCCCTTTCGCCGCCCATCGCGGCTAGCCACCGCTTCTACGCCGCCCCCGCTCGACAAGCCCCCCGCCCGCACCCACCGTGCGCCCGACCCAACTCATGTCCGAGCCCGCATCCGCCTCCTCCCTCTCCCCGCTCGCCGAGCCCTCCGCCGTCGCGCCCGTCCGCCATGCCCGGCCCGAGCTGCTAGCGCCCGCCGGCGATTGGGAATGCGCCCGCGCCGCCGTCGAAAACGGCGCCGATGCCATCTTCTTCGGCCTCGAGCGCTTCAACGCCCGCATGCGCGCCCACAACTTCACTGTGGCCGACCTGCCCGAGCTCATGGCCTTCCTGCACCGGCGCGGCGTGCGAGGCTACGTGACCTTCAACACCCTCGTCTTCGCCGACGAACTCGCCGACGCCGCCGACTACCTCCGCGCCATCATCGCCGCCGGCGTGGACGCAGCCATCGTCCAGGACGTCGGCGTGTGCCGCCTCATCCGCCGCCTCTCGCCCGATTTCCCCATCCACGGCTCCACCCAGATGACCGTGACCAACGACGCCGGCGTGCGCTTCGCCCGCGACCTCGGCGCCGAACTCGTCGTCCTCGCCCGCGAAAATTCCCTCAAGGAAATCGAGCACATCCAGGCCGCCCAACGCGCCACCCTCGCGCCCGGCGAATCCCCGCTCCCGCTCGAAGTCTTCGTCCATGGCGCGCTCTGCGTCGCCTACTCCGGCCAGTGCCTCACCAGCGAATCCCTCGGCGGCCGCTCCGCCAACCGCGGCGAATGCGCCCAGGCCTGCCGCATGCCCTACGGCCTCGTCAGCGACGGCCAACCCGTTCCGCTCGGCGACCGCCAATACCTCCTCAGCCCGCAAGACCTCTCCGGCCTCGACGTCCTCCCCGAACTCGTGCGCGTCGGCGTGGCCTCGCTCAAGATCGAAGGCCGCCTCAAATCTCCCGAATACGTCGCCAGCATTACCCGCACCTACCGCCAAGCCCTCGACCGCGTGATGGTGGAGCTCAACGGCCCCGCCGACGTGGCTCGTTTCGTGAGAAACGAGACCTCCGTCCCGCCCGCCTTCGATCCCACCGTCGCCAAATACGAGCTCAACATGGCCTTCTCCCGCGGCCTCTACACCGGCTGGTTCCGCGGCATCAACAACCAGGAGCTCGCCCACGGCCGCTTCGGCACCAAGCGCGGCGTTTTCCTCGGCCAGGTCGCCCGCGTCGGCGCCGACCACGTCGCGCTCAAACTCGCCGCCCCCGCCAAGCCCGGCGACGGCCTCGTCTTCGACGCCGGCAACCCGGCCGCCGGCGAGGAGGGCGGACGTATCTACCAATTGAATACAGACGCCCGCACCGGCGATTCCGTGCTCCGCTTCGGCCACGGCGATCTCGATTTCAAAAAAATCCGCCCCGGCCACCGCGTCTGGAAAACCAACGATCCCGCCCTCGACCGCGAGCTGCGCGCCACCTTCACCGGCGAAAAAATCCGCCACACCCGCCCTGTTCGCATCGAGGCCCACGGCCACGCCGGCGCGCCCTTTACCCTGATCCTCGACGACGGCGAAGGCCACGTCGTGCGCGAGCCCAGCGCCATGCCGCTCGAAGCCGCGCCCGCCGACCAACGCCCGCTCACCACCGAGCGCCTGCGCGACCAGCTCGGCCGCCTCGGCGGCACCCCCTTCCACCTCGGCGAGCTGGATAACCGCCTCGAAGGCGCAGTCATGCTCCCCACCAGCGAGCTCAACCGCCTCCGCCGCGACGCCGCCGCCAAACTCGACGCCCTCCGCGCCGCCCCCAAGCGCTGGACGCTGACAGAAGGTGGGGACGGACCCCTGGGCCGTCCGTCCGACGCGGCGAGCCCGGCGGTCCCGCCCTACCCGCAACCCCAACTCATCCTCTACGTCCGCGACTTCGCCCAGCTCGACGCCGTCCTCGCCGCCGACCTCCCCTTCGCCGACCTCTACTGCGAATTCGAAAACCCCAAACACTACCGCGACGCCGTCGCGCGTTTCCGCGCATTTGAAATTTCAAATCTGAAATCTCAAATGCCAGATGGCGGGCGCTCCGCGCCCGCCATCTGGCTAGCGCCCCCCCGTGTGTTCAAACCCGGCGAAGAGTGGATTCTCAATCAAGTCCTCTCCGCCGAACCCGACGGCATCCTCGCTCGCAACCACGAGCACCTGCGCTTTTTCCCCGCCGCCGCCCCGCACCTTCGCCTGCGCGGCGACTTCTCGCTCAACGTCGCCAATCCGCTCGCCGCCGAGTATTACCTTTCCAAATACAAACTCGAGCGCGTCACCGCCAGCTACGATCTTAACCTCGCCCAGCTCGAATCCCTGCTGACGTCCGCCCCGCCCGCCTGGTTCGAACTCACCCTGCACCAACACATGCCCATGTTTCACATGGAGCACTGCGTGTTCTGCGCCTTCCTCTCGAAAGGCAAAGACTACCACGACTGCGGCCGTCCCTGCGAAAAGCACAAGGTCGCCCTGCGCGACCGCGTCGGCGCGCTGCTCCCGCTCAAGGCCGACGCCGGCTGCCGCAACACCGTCTTCAACCCGCGCGCACAAACCGGTGCGGAATTCGCCGACCGCCTGCTCGGCCTCGGCGTGCGCCACTTCCGCGTAGAGTTCGTGGACGAATCGCCCGACGAGGTCCTGCGCACCGTGCGCGCCTACCAAAAACTCCTGCGCGGCGAACTCTCCGGCGCGGAACTCTGGCGCGAACTAAAGTTGCTCAACCAGATCGGCGTCACCCGCGGCCAGCTCGAAGCCACCCCGCAGGTGATCTTCAAGAAACGCTGAATGTAGGGCGGGGTCGCCGCACCCCGCCGCGTTGCCTCAATGTAGGGCGGGGTCGCCGCACCCCGCCGCGTTGCCTCTCCGTGATTGCATATAACGGCGGGGTGCGGCCGACCCCGCCCTACACACACCTGCCGCCCTACAAACGCACCGCCGCCGGAATCCCGTAGTGCTCCACCACGCGCTTCGTGGCCGCATCCAACCCGGCCGCGTCGAGAAACAGCCGCTGCAAATTCCGCCCCGGCATGAACTCGACGCGATGCACCCCGCCCTCGGCCGGCTCGGCCAGCGCCGCCTGCAAATCCGCCAGCGTCGCCACCACGCGGCCGTTCACCTTGTCCACCACCAGCATGCCCGCGTCCTGATAACCGAGGTTGATCTCGTCGGGCAGCACGCCGCTCAACACCACCAGCGTGTCGCGCCCATCCGCCGCCGGAGCGTATTGATAATACTGCAAACGAAACGGCGCGAACTTGCGCCACTCGTCGCCCCAGCCGCGCAGGAAAGGTTGGTTCAAAGGCTGAAACACCAAGCCGCCCGCGACCACATAAGGTGAGGGACCGTCAAAGCGCTCGCGCGGCACCAGCTCGTCCTCGAAACGCGCCGGGGGAATCACGTAATCCACCGTCAATTCGTCCGCGCCACGCCGCAGGCGGATTTTGATCGTGTCGCCCGCGAAGTGCGCGCGGTTCGCCAAATTCTCCAGCATGAGGTGACCGTAGTCCGGATCGAGGTAGTCGCCCTCGCTGTCGATCGCGAAGCCGTCGATCTCCAGCAATATGTCACGCGGCTGCGGAGCCTTGGCCGGATCGGTTTCCTTGCCGGGTTTGTGCACCACGCCGCCGCGCGGCGCGCCCTCCAGCCCGAGGGCCTTGAGCAACTCGGGATTACGACCCGGCTGCCAGGTGAAATCGAAAACCCCCAACCCCGCGTAGTTGCCCGTCCGATACGCCGCGAGCACGCGGCGGATGAAGCCCGCCGGCATCACGCCGCAGGTCCGGCCGCCAGAGTAGGTCGTGATGCCCGCCACGCGACCGTTGTGCGTCGCGAGCTCCGCCCAGCCGAGGCCGCTCAGATCCGTGCTCAACTCCAGATGCACATGCGGCGCGAAGCCGAGCATGCCATCGGACACGGTGAATTTGCCAAACTCCGCGCGCCGGTTCTCCAAATTACCGTCGCGCCAGCGCACGATCTCGTAGCCCGCGCCGCTCACCGCCTTCTCAGCCAGCGGAGCCGGCGCGAGCCCCGTCCAAAAATCCGGATCGGCCACCGTCACGAGCGCGAGGTTGGACTGCGCGTCCCACCACTTCACGCGCCCGTCATACCAGCGCCCGCGTCCGCCCTTTTGCACGCGCACCAACGTGTGCGTCGGCAGGTATTGCGCGGTGGTGAGCACCTCGTCGGGCGCGACCACGAAGCCGTGCTTGCGAATCGCTCGCGTGGGATCGTTCCAAGGCTGAAAGGCGTCGAAGACTTTATAGGTCACCTCGATGCTCACCAACGAGCGCGACCAATCCGGCGCGCTCGCCGCGAGCAGCGGTTGTGCCTGCCCGGCCGGGGCGAACGCCACCAGGGCGACGCACGAAAAGACCAAGGCACGAAAGAGATAGATTATATTCATGGCGGGTGTCTGAAAAGGTAGGGCGCGACCGCTGGGCGCGCCGTTTCGGAGAGGACGATTGGAAAGAATCACGGAGAGGCGACGCGGCGGGCCCGGCGGTCCCGCCCTACCTTTCCTCACCAAAATCAGCGCGTTCATAGACGTTGATCCGAGACGATGCCGTAGGTGCGAAGAATGCCCGCGTGCGCCGCCGTCGCGGCCTCGCGGTCGATGGCCTCGAGCGGGCCGTGCTCCGGCGCCTCGAATTCGAAGACGTGACTCGCGCCCGTGTTTTCCGCCAGCGCGCGGCGCACGTCCTCCAGTCGCTCGATGCGCACGCCGTTGATGCGGTTGACCAACACCCGCCCGCGCATGCCGAAGTCCGCATTCACCGGATGAGGAAGCACGCCTGCCAACATCACCGGCTCGGGCCGCGCCTCCGCCGGGTTCTCCGCCGGAAGGTGGTAGAGTTCGTAAAGCCGCCGCGCAAAACCCTCCCACAGCGGATCGCGCCCCGCCTGCCCCATCGTGTCGAGGTAGTTGGCGCTGAGCGGAGTGAACACCAGCCCGGCATGGATAAAATAACGCGGCGGCTGGTCGTATTGGCGGCCCGCAAGGCGGTCGCCGTCGAAGGCCTCCATCATCACCTCTACGTCCAGCTCGGCGCGGTCACGCCAGATCTTCAATTTCAGCGCCTCACCCGCCTGCCGTTGCTGAAACGCCACCGCCGTCGCCACGCGATTGCCGCGATAAGGGATCATCGCGTCGCTGCCCACCGGATAGCCGCCGACCTCCAAAATCACGTCGTCATCGCGCAACACCCGCGAGGCCGGGCTATCCGCGCGCAACCCATCAACCCGCGCGCCGCGACCATCGTCGGCCAGGCCAAGATGACGCCGGTAGGCCGGATTCTGCAGCGGCACAAAAGTCACGCCCGCCTGCGGAAACCCGTCGTGCGTCCCGTCCGCCACGTCGGTTAGAAAATGATTCACCACCTCTGGCGGAATAAAAAATCCCGAACTCTGCAAACCCGGTATGCCCTGAAACGCCACGCCCACGACCTTGCCGTCCTGCAACACCGGTCCGCCGCTGTTGCCCGGGTTGATCGCCGCGTCCGTCTGCACCGCCAGCAGCGCCCGGTTGCCCGGATGCGCATAGGTCTGCAGCTCGATGCGCGACACCACGCCACGCGTGAACGACATCTGTTCGCCGCCCGCCGGATATCCCGCCGTCACCACCGTGGACTGCACCGCCGGCAACTCCCCCAACTCCAGCGGCCGCATGCCCTCCAGCCCCGCCGGATCGAGGAGCTCGATGATCGCCAGATCGCAGTCATGCCCCACAAAAACCACTCGCGCGGGCAACAAGCGCGGGTCCTGGTAACGCCGCACCAAAATCTGTTTCGCCCACGCGACCACGTGCGCGTTGGTCAAAATCCGCCCGCCCTCGATCACGAAACCCGTGCCCGAGGAACGCCGCACCGGAAAAAACCGCCACGGCGCGTCGAACACCGGCAACTGGCTCGACACCAGCAACTGCACCACCGAACGCTCCGGCGCATCGATCGGCGCGCCCGTGTTGCCCGCCACGGATACCATCGGCGCCTCGCCACCCGCGCCGACCGCGCCGACTGGCTCCATATCCTGGGCGCACAACAGGCCGCCGCTAATCAAACCCAGTGAAACCGCGAACCATCGAAAAAATCGCATCCGCTATCAGCAAACCGCCTCCGCCTCCGGCGCAATGCCCGAGCAGCGTTCCTCGTCATTTTCCAGTAAAACCCAGACCCGAAATTCGGCTTCGAAGTAAGTGCCCCAATGCAAGATCACGCCAAAAACGTAGCTCGTTTCGT
>CAZOGV010000031.1:16202-20182 GCA_964579225.1 uncultured Akkermansia sp.
AGAAACGAGATCCCGCCCGACGTAGCTCGTTTCGTGAGAAACGAGACTCTGACGCCGTATCGCAACGCCCGTCCGCCCCGCGTTCTTCGTCAACAACAAGACGGGGCCGCCGATTAAGGCGACCCCGTCAGGTCCAGCTTCAACTAACACTCCTGAAGTTCGCGGCTTCAGGGATTTTTGCGGAACCGCCGAAGCGATTCCAAAAGAACGAAAGTTTTGATCCTTGAGCCGGTCCCAGTTGGCTTCGTCGCTTGGGGCTTGGCTCCGAAACCGTGCTCAAGGGTATGTGGGATATGACGCCGCCAGCACCGCGAAGTTCCGCCAAAAAAACATTTTTTCTCCGTCTATTTTCCATCTGGGGTGCATACCCTACGCGCCTCGGCCGCCGCATCCGTTTCACTTCATCATCGAAACCCCCTCCGTTTTCCCTCTGCATCCCACCCACTTCCCATGGCCAAATCCACCCCGGACATCCCCGTCCCAGCCGCGACCGCGCAACCCGCCCCGACCGCGACCGCCAACGGCACCGCTCGCCATCAGGACCTCGAAATCAAAGACGCCCAGGTCATCTTCGACGCCGTCTGGCGGGAACTCGAATCCGACTACGGCCGCGACCAGCTCCGCTTCCCCAAAGAAATCATCCTCCTCGGCGGCGCACCCGGCGCCGGCAAAGGCACCAACACTCGCTTCATCCTCAAAGCCCGCGGCCTCACCTGCGAGCCCATCATCGTCAGCGCCCTGCTCGACACCCCCGAGGCCAAACGCATCAAGGACGCCGGCCACATGGTCGGCGACCGCGAGGTCATGCGCCTCCTCTTCCGCCGCCTCATCGAACCCGAGTATCGCGACGGAGTCATCCTCGACGGCTTCCCCCGCACCACCGTCCAGGTCGAGTGTTTAAAACTCCTCGTCGATCGCCTGCACGCCCTCCGCCGCGAGTTCTACCATACCCCGCTGCGCATCCATTTCCGCCACCCCACCGTCCACATCATGGCGCTGTTCGTGGACGAAAAAACCTCCGTCGAACGCCAGCTCAAGCGCGGCCTCGACATCCGCGCCCACAACGAGGACGTCCGCCGCACCGGCCTCGGCGAACTCCTCGAAGAACGCGCCACCGACTACGACCTCGAACTCGCCAAGCGCCGCTACCGCGTCTTCAAGGAGCAGACATGGGAAGCCCTGCAATCCCTGCGCGAGATTTTCCATTACCACCTTGTCAACGCCCAGGGCTCCCTCGCCGACGTCGAGCAAAACATCCTCCGCGAGCTCCAATACCAGAGCTCCCTCGAACTCGACCCCCGCACCCACGATCTCCTCCGCGCCATCCCCGTGGCCAACGACATCGTCGTCCACGCCCGCCAGGAACTCGTGAAGCGCCTCGACGAATACGCCTTCGACCACCCCGAGCTGCTTTCGAATGTGGTCGAGTTCATCGCCCGCAAGGCCATGCCCATCGTGCTCCGCCACGCCATTTCCGGCATCGCCACCGTCAACACCGAGGACTCGTTGCTCGACGACCCCGTGGCCCTCGCCATCCTCATCGACGTCTTCAGCGAGCGCGGGTTCCACGCTACCGTGGATCTACACCGTATCGAAGTTCCGGATACATTTGATACCATCACCGGCAAGATCACCTGCCGCGTCAAAAAAGTTTACCGCCTCGGCATCCGCTTCCAAGGCTCCGAAATCCGCCGCGGCTGATCCGTCCTCCCCGGGAGCGCCGGCTTTCCAGCCGGCTCCGTCCCTTTCCCCGTAGGCTTGAACGTGAGTTCAAGTTCACCGCTCCAGCCGGCTCCGTCCCTTTCCTCGTAGGCTTGAACGTCAGTTCAAGTTTCCCGTTCTTGCCACGACTCAAGCCCGCGTCATTTTCCAAAACAGAATGCCCACCGTAGCCGCCAAGAAAAAGCCCGCCGCCCGCCGACCGGCCGCCGCCGTGAAAAAACCCGCCAAGCCGAAGACCTTCGGCGAATGGGCCAAGCGCGTCTCCGGCATGGCCAACAGCGGTAAAGGGAACCTCTCCACCCGTGAAGGTTTCGGGGATTAACTACCTGATCGACGCCGGCCCGCTGTTGGCCCTGCTGGACGCCTCCGATCAATGGCACGCATGGGCCGACGCCACTTTGGAGACATTGGGCGAGACCCGCCTCGCCACCACCGAAACCGCTCTCGCCGAAGCCTGCCACCTTCTCTCGTTTTCGCGCCCCGCCGTGCTGTCCATCGTGGACATGGTAAGCGCCGGGGCTCTCGTTCCTGTCCCGACTCTCGCTGAAGATGCTACCCGCATGGGAGAATTGCTGCGCAAGTATCCTCAAATGGACATGGGCGACGCCACGCTTGTCGTCCTCTCCGAACGCTTCCCGCGCGCCAAACTACTGACCGTGGACCGCAAGGACTTCCGTATTTACCGTCGCAAAGACGGCTCCGCCGTTCCCTCGGTCATGCCCTCCGCCGACGAATAATGTAGGCTTGAACGTAAGTTCAAGTTCCCCACTCCAGCCCCTCCTCTCCGTCCCCTCCACCCATGCCCATCGCCTCTCTAGCCCGTTGGTTCGCGCGAGGCCTGGTCCGTTTCTACTATCCGCGCATCGAGATCGAGGGCGCCGAGCGCCTGCCCGCCTCCGGCCCGCTCATTCTCGTCGCCAACCACCCCAACTCGCTCATCGACCCCGTGCTCCTCGGCGTCGCCGCGCGCCGCCCCGTCCGCCTCCTCGCCAAGGCCCCCCTCTTCAAAATCCCCGTCTTCGGCCAGGCCCTGCGCGCCGCCGGCATGATCCCCGCCTACCGAGGCGCCGACGACCCCAAGGCCGTCAAACGCAACCTCGACTCCCTCGCCGCCGCCGCCCGCGCCCTCACCGAAAAAGACGCCGTCGTCGGCATCTTCCCCGAAGGCAAAACCCACGACGCCCCGCGCCTCGCCCAGATAAAATCCGGCGCCGCCCGCCTCGCCCTCCAAGCCCTCGCCGCCGGCGCCAAAGACGTGCGCGTCGTGCCCGTCGCGCTCAACTACGAGCGAAAGGAAAAGTTTCGCTCCACCGTCTGGATTCGCGTCGGCGAACCCGTCGACGTCGCCGCCTGGCTCGCCGCGCACGACGGCGACGAACACACCGCCATGCGCGCGCTCACCCCCGAGCTCGACCGCCGCCTGCGCCAGAACCTCATCGACCTCGACGACCCCGCCTGGGCCGACCTGCTCGACGACGTCGAGTGGCTCCTCCCCCGCGAAGGCCTCCGCGTCTCCGCAGGGCTCGTGGCTATCCGCGAACGCAAACAAGTCGCCGACGCCCTCAACCACTTTCACCGCACCGACCCCGAGCGCTCCCGCGCCTCGGCCGCGCGCGTCTCCGCCCACGCCGCCGCGCTTCACGCCCTCGGCCTCGACGCCGACGCCCGCCTCCTGCGCGAATCCGGCCCCCGCCTCGCCCTCCGCATGGCGCGCGACGCCTTCGGCGTCTGGGCCGGCTCGCTCTTCGCGCTCTGGGGCCTCGCCCTGCACCTCCCGCCCTTCGCCGTTTCGCGCCTCGTCGCCGCCCTCCTTGGCCGCGGCGACCGCGCCACCCTCGCGCTCTGGCGCCTGCTCTTCGGCGCCTTTCTCCTCCTCGGCTGGTATGCCGCGCTCGCCCTCGCCGCCGCCGCCTATTTCCAGCCCTGGGTCGTCATCCTCCTCGCCGCCTTGGCACCCGCCTCCGGCCTCTTTGGCCTGCGCTGGCTCCGCCTTCAACGCGGCCGCTTTCTCGCCTGGTGGGCCGAACTCCGCCTCCTTCTTGACCGCAAACGCGCCGCCGCCCTCCGCGCCGAACACGCCGCCATCTCCGACCTCCTCGCCCGCTACGCCGCCGAATGGCTCGCCCCCGGTAGCGCCAACTTACAGCCAGCTCCGCCCTCCAGCTCTACCAGCTCTACTAGCTCTACTAGCTCTACCAGCTCCACCAGCTCTACCAGCTCCACCAGCTCTACTAGCTTTCCGAGCCTCCGCCTCGTCA
>CAZOGV010000032.1:0-10150 GCA_964579225.1 uncultured Akkermansia sp.
TTGATGGTGGCAATAAGTTTTTCTTGGGCGTTGATGTTATAAAGATCGCACTCGATCGTCTCAACGGCGGCGCCGCCGATTTTAGCGAGTTCTGCCTTTGCGGTGGCGAGGCCCACGGCATCACGGGCGACTAAAGTTACCGGCTGGCCGCTGGCGACGAGTAGCTTGGCTGTATCCAAGGCGATGCCCTTGGAGCCGCCGATGAGGTAGGCGGTCTTGGTCGTGTTTGAGCTGCTATCTGTGGAATTTTGCATAGGTTTAGGGTTGGGCTACCTATCGGTAGGTATCCAAGTGTGTTTCATGCGCCTTCTGGCTTGCGTCAATATCAATCTATCGGTAGATAGGTGAGATGTCGGACACACGTACCCAGATCCTCGAGACTGCGCAGGAATTTATCCGTCGTGGTGGCTACAACGATTGTAGTTTTCGGGACATCGCCTCCGCCGTCGGCATCAAAAGCGCGTCCGTGCATCACCATTTCCCGGCAAAACAAGATCTTGCCGCTGCCGTGGCGCGGCGTTACGCGGACAATTTTTTCACAACGCTTGGCCAACCGTTGCCTGCCGGAACTACACCGAAAGATGAACTTGCTCGATATTGTGCGCTTTTTCGCTCGGCTTTCGCCGGTGGTGGCCGAGCTTGTTTGTGTGGCATTTTATCGAACGAGGCCGCGCTTCTGACTGAACGGGTGAAGTTAGAAGTGGTCGCGTTTGCCCAAGCAAACGTCGTTTGGTTAGAAAAGCTGTTTGAAGGCGAAGAGGTGGAATCCGCACGGCGCAAATCCCGATTCATCTACTCCGCCATGCAAGGGGCGATGGCCGCCTCTGCGCTTAACCAAGACATCCGCTGGTTGGACGACGTCACGGAGTGTCTCTATCGCGGCGTTCTCTGAGCCGGACCCGGAATGGCGCTTAGTTAAGGGGGTTGATCGGTGATTTCCGTCTCCGAGATTTGGATACGATCATTTGACGACGAGGTTTGGTGAGGAGCGAGTAAGGTTTTGGTCGGCGTTTGATGGCGCGAGGCTCGCTGCGATTGGGCCGACGGGGGACAGGAGCAGCGGCAAGGGCGAGCAGAAGGTTTTCGTAATCAGCGGAGGCGCTTTTGCTAGATCCGAACAACAGAGGCAAAAAGGCGTGGAGCGCGCCCACGGTGCCTTTGAAAGAGAGACGCTCAGGCGGCACATCGTGTTGCCGAGCGGCCTCCAGCATCAGGGCGCGGACTAAATTGTAGGCGATGGCCTGCATGAGGATTTCCCTATCGATCATGTCAGGACTTTGGGTGCGTAAGATGTCTAAACCCAAGGTGGTCTTGATGTCACGGAAGCAGATCTCGACCTGCCAGCGGCGGCGAAACAAGTTGGCCAAAAATCCAGTTTCCTATCAGTAGTAACGAACCTCCGGCGAGCGGGGGGCCTCAAAGAGATTCCTTTAGGGGGGGTAGGGAGTGGGGTAGGGGACTTTTCAGCGGTTTTTACAATTTTTACAAGCAGGCGTATCCATAGCGTGGATACAGGCAAGCGGCGTGCTGCGATGGGCTGAAACAGCGGCTTGCTTGCAACAGCACCGAATAAGCTTGACGTGACCGCATGTATCTCCCCCTTCACCCCCTTGTGAAACGAACCGCGTTTGCCCTGCGAATTGTGTTTTCGCTGCTCCTCCTCGTTGCAGCCGGTGTCCTTGGAGCGTGGCTATGGTTTCGTGCCCCTTCTTCCTCCCTCCTCGACGTTGAGCAGGTGGGTGGCGTGGGCCGATTGGTGGCGCTGACGGTGGGATGGGTGGGTGCGGTTGCCCTTGGGTGTGGCGGGCTCGCTGTGGCTCTGCGAACCCGCTGAGGGTGTGGGTCAGATGCCCTTCCAAAAGGCCGGATCAGCGTCGGATACGAACCGCATCGTCGTGCCGCGCTGATTCCCATTGGTGTCGAGGACGGTATCCTCAAGCCAGAAGCCGCGTTTGGCGTGCTCATATCTGCCGTCAGCAAGCGCCTCGGTGCGTGCTTGGTGGAGGCGGTAACGGGTCTCCATTTCGCGGCGGAGTGCGGCTGAGGTGGCGTCTGGCCTTGTCTTGCTGGGCTCGTAGAGGAGCGGCTTGTTGTAGCCGTCGTTGCTGAAAACGGCAGCGCGCTGGAGTGTGGCCCTTTCCCGTGCGTCTTTCTCCCGCTCCAGTTCCACGCCCATATCGCTGATCACGCTCACTAGCTTGGCGGCGGCGGCGATACCCTTGAACTCGAAAACGGCGGCCCCCGAGGAGTTCGCGTAGGCCGAGTGCGCCTCGGTGATGTAGCCGGTCGTGCCGTCCTGGAGGATGAAGCAGCCAATGCAGCCGTGTGGGATTGGCGGTGGCGACGGGCGGAGGGTGTCCGGGGTGGCGAAGACGCCGCCCTTAACTTTGACGCGTGCCATGTTCAGTCCGCTTTCTTTCGGGGTGTGGCGGCGTGGGGGCGCTTGGCGGCCTTGCGGGTGACGTTGAGGCGGCGGCGCTCGGCGGAGGAGCCGAGGACGGGGATTTTGAACTCGCGGGTGAAGTCGCGGGCGAAGGCGTAGAGGGATTCGCGTTCGCAGCCGATGTCCTTGGCGAGCTGGGCAAGCTTCTTCCCGTGGAAGAGGTCGGGGTTGATGGCGTAGCCGACGACGATGGCGCGCTTGGAGACGGCCGACGGGATGATTTTGTCTGCCTTGGCGCCATAGAGGAGCCAGCTCGTGAGGCTGAGCATCATGCGGAGGGTGCGCTCGTCGGTCGGAATGGGGCGGCGCGCGCTGTTCTGCGGGCGCTGTGGGGCCCGTAACAGCTTGGCGACGAGGGCGTTTTCTACGATGCGGCGAGTTCGCGCATGGCGTCGTGGAAGGACAAGCCGAGCACCTGCGTGCATAGGTCGATGGCGTTGCCCGACAGGCCGCGCTCGGGCCAGCGCCAATAACACTCCTTTACGATCAGTCCGGGATACTCCGCCACATGGTGGTTGCCGCCGCCGGCTTCCTACGTCGCCTACGGCATCTTCAAAGAGGGCAAACACTGAGCCCCGCAAAACCCGGCACACCCCGGTCCCGAAAAGTCAAACTGGTGGACGCCACAGGACTCGAACCTGTGACCCCATCCGTGTGAAGGATGTGCTCTAACCAACTGAGCTAGGCGTCCGAAACCAAAAGGGAGGCGAAACCTGCCCAGCGTCGCGTCGCGAATCAAGGGTGATTTTTAACCCGCGATTTCTAACCCGCCTCTCCTATCCCGCTCACCCTCCCGTCGCCGCGAACAGGCCGCCCAGCTCCGCCAGGTAGGCGTCGAGGAACTTGTCCGCACCCAAAAAGTAGATCGCCGCCGCCACCGCCAGCATCGGACCGAAGGGCACTTGCACGCCCATCGCCAGCTCCTCCGTCTCCTCGCCCTCGGAGATTTCCGCGCGCGGCGCGATGGGCGCTTTTTTGCCGGACAACTTCTGCCAAATCCACGCCAGCCCGATCCAGACCGTCCCCACGATCGCACCGCCAAACACCGCGAACAAGGCCCCCTGCCAGCCGCAAAACGCCCCGATGCCGCCCATGAAGGTCACGTCGCCAAACCCCATCGCCTCTTTCCGCAACAAAGCCTCCGCGAGCAGCTTGATCCACAAGATCACGCCCGAGCCCACCAACACGCCCACCACAGAAATCCCGCCCGAACGCAGATGCGCCAGCAGCGGCAACTCCGCCTCCACGCCGTGCATCGCCGGAAACACGAAGGCTGCGATCACGCCCGCCACCGCCAACCAGATCGTGAACGGGTCCGGAATGATCATGTGGTCGAGATCGATGAAGGTCGCGCACACCAGACACGCCATGAACAACATGCCTAGCAACGCCTTCTCCGGCCCGAATTGCAGCGCGCACGTAAGAAACAAACCAGCCGTCAACAGCTCCACGAACGCATACCGAAACGAGTAGGGTTGCCCGCAGCAGCGTGCCTTGCCGCGCAGGATAAACCACGAGACCACCGGGATGTTGTCGAACCACGCGATGGGCTTGCCACAGGCGCAGTGTGAACCGGGCGTGACGATGGATTTCTCCAACGGCAGGCGATAAATCACCACGTTCAAAAAGCTGCCCACGATCGCCCCGAACACCGCCGCGCAGATCGGAAAAAACCAGGGAAACTCGGACGCGAAAATAGAGAGGTCGTAGTTCATTTAGGAATACGGGAAATCAGACACAGATGTCTTGGCGGATGACGAGACGGGAAACGACCCGCCCCCGCGCCCGCTCCGAAGGCCAGTCCCGTAGGATTGAGCGTGAGCTCAATATCCGGCCTCAAAAACCACCCACTTGGGCTCACGCCCAAGCCTACCGCCAGACGCTCGCTCCGTATCGCATCGGTGCCCCCAAGCATCGCGCCCTTTCACATTGCGATCGCCCCGCCGCCCGGTCCGCCGAAACGCCGCAGGTTTTTCAACGCGACTTCGAACTCCCTCGGCAGCGGCGCGGTGATCGTTACCGGCTCGCGCGTCACCGGATGCGTCACCGTCAGCGCGCTCGCGTGCAGCGCCAGACGCGCCAGCAGCGGCCTCTCCTCCTCGCGCCCTTTGTAACCGCGCTTCAAATCCGAGAGCTTCAGCGTGACGTCCGGCGCGCCATAAAACGGATCGTTCAAGATCGGCGCGCCCGCCGCCATCAGATGCACCCGCAGCTGGTGCGTGCGACCGGTCAGCGGCGAACACTCCACCCACGCGAACACGCGCCCGCGCCGATCATGGTAACGCTCCAATGTTCGAAACCCCGTGACCGATGCCTTGCCTCCGCGCCGCTTGAACACCCGCATCCGCCCCGGCTCCTCCTCGTCCTCGCCCAGCGCGAGGTCGATCACGAACTCCGCCGGCAATTGCCCGGTTTCGTCGCGCGCCGGCTTCACCACCTTCATCGCCTCCTCCGCCGGCGGCACGTTGCACAGCGCGAGGTAGGTCTTCTTCGCGGTCTTGGACTGAAACTGCCCCGACATGAAATCGAGCGCCACCTTGTCCTTCGTGCACAGCAGCACCCCCGAGGTGTCCGCATCGAGCCGATGCACGTTCGCCACGTGATGGCCGAGCTTCTCGTGCACGATCGCCATGAGGTTGGCGCGTTTTTTGTCCCAGCGGTCGGGCGCGATCAGCAGGCCGCTGGGTTTGTCGAAAGCGATGAGCGAGTCGTCCTCGTATAAAATGGGCGGAAGCATGCGGGCGAGCGGCAGTGAAACACGCGCCGGCCAAAGCGGAAGCCCAAGCTTCGCCCCCCGCCACCGCTCGGGGCGAAAACAGGAGCAAAGGGATGCCAGCCGGGAGAGGTATGCCGGAGCGACGGCGTCCCCGCCGCCGGACGCGCGTGAGCGCGCCCTCGCAAAAAGCCGGTTGGCGCACCCTGCGGTGCGGACGCCACCGCCCCGACCGAGATTCGAAATCACTTCCTGTTACACCGCCGCCGGGGCGCGCATTGCCACGAATCCGTCACGCCCCGGTGAACACGCGGTGACGCCCCCGCCCCGGGCTTGCCGTCCTCGCGATGCCCCGCGCGTGCTCGCGCTCCCCCGCCTCCAGCCCTCGCCCAAACAACCTCCCGACCGGTTCGCCATGCCCGCGCTCAACCTCGCCCCCGCGCTGTCCCTGCTCGCCGCCTTCGGCCAGATCTCGCCCGCCCAGCCGCTACGCACCCTCCTGCGCACCACCGGCCGGCGCTTCAACCCGCCGCGCATTGAGACGCTCTCCTCCGTCGCCGGCCCCGCCGTCGCCGCCGCGCTGGCCCGCGGGCCCGACGGCCCCGAGGCCCTCGCCACCATCCGCCGCGAACGTCGCGGAGGCCACACGCCCACCGTCGTTCTCGGCGGCTTCGTGCCCGACGCCGCCGAACAGGTGTATTTGTTGCGTGGATACCTCTCGCGCCGGGGCAGCGTGTATTACGTCAACTACCCGGCGACCGCGTTCTCGAACGCCCTGCTCCGCGCGCAACTCGACGACCTCGTGGCCGAAATCGCGCGACGCGAGGGCGAGCCCCCGGTGCTGCTCGCCGTCAGCTTCGGCGCCGGCGTCGCGCTCGACTGGCTGCGCCGCGCCCGCCTCGCCGGACGCACCCCGCCGCGCCTCTCCGGCATCGTCCTCGTGAGCCCGGTGTGCTCCGCCGAGGACATCGTCTCGCCCGGCGAACCCAAACCCTCCACCCTTCTCGGCCGCGCGCTCAAACCCCTGCTCGACGCGGCCGACGACACCGTCCCCGCCGAACCCACAGTCGCCAAGGCCCGCGCCATCTTCGCCCGCATGTTCGAGGCCGGCGCGCAAAACAAGACCGCCCTCGCCGCCCTCCTCACCCGCAACGAACTCGCCGAACTGCGCGCCGGCGTCATGGCCAGCATCGAAAACATCACCCCCGCCGGCGCGATGGCCCGTGTGCGCGCCATGCGCTCCATGGCCTCGCCCGCCAGCTACCTCACCCCCGAGCTGCTGCCCCTCTGCGACGCACCCGCCCTCGTCCTCTACGCTGAAAAAGAGGGCTCCGTCCTGCGCGACGACGCCCCCGGACGCCGCGCCCTCGAAACCGCCTGCTTCACCTTTTTCCCCCGCGGCGCGTGCAAGCTCGTCGCCAACCCCCGCGGCGCCGCCGTGCAACACGCCTCCCTGATTTTCCACATCGGCAACTTCCTCCCGCCGATCGCCGCCTTCTACAAAACCCTGAGACACGTAAGGCATTGACCCCACCGTGAATTCACTTGCGACACCTCCCGCCCCGGCCTTGCTCACGCCATCCCCCCGCAAGCCGGCCCCGATGCTTCAACCGCCCCAAGCCCTGCTGAAACTCGGCGCTCGTTTCATGGGCGCCCGGACCGCCCACCGGATCAACCAGGGCGGCTGGGCCCTCGCCTCCCAGCGCAAGTGCCTGCGTGATCTGCAAGCCGCCCTCGCCCGCACCGCCTACGGCCGCGCCCACGGCGTCGAAGCGGGCATGCTCGATCAAACCTGGCGCGAACGCGTGCCCCTCGGCACCTACGAAAATTTCGCCGCCCACATCGAGCGCATGAAACGCGGCGAGGCCGACGTCCTCTGGCCCGGCCGCTGCGACTACTACGCCATCTCCTCCGGCACCACCGCCGGACGCACCAAATACCTCCCCGTCACCCCCGCGATGCTGGAACACTTCCGCGCCGCCGGCCTCGACTCCCTGCACTTCTATTCCAACCGCGTCGGCCGCGCGGACATCTTCGGCGGCAAACACCTCTTCCTCGGCGGCGCGACCGCCCTCACCCGCCTCGACGAAGCCAAAGACCACCCCGCCTTCGCCGGCGACCTCAGCGGCATCACCGCCCTCAACCTCCCCGGCTGGGTCGAAAAAAATCTCTACGAACCCGGCGCCGAAATCGCCCAGATGAACGACTGGCCCGCCAAGATCGCCGCCATCGCCGCCCGCTGCACCCCGCGCGATATCCGCATGCTCGCCGGCATCCCGAGCTGGGTGCTCATCCTCGCCGCCGCCGTCCTCGAACAAGCCGACCGCACCGCCGCCGGCGCCCGCCGCCACCACACCCTGCGCGACGTCTGGCCCCGCCTCGAATGCCTCGTCCACGGCGGCGTCCCCGTCGGCCCCTTCGCCCACGAACTCCGCGCCGTCTGCGGCGAGGGCGTCAACTTCCACGAGGTTTACCCCGCCTCCGAGGGCTTCATCGCCGCTCAGGACGCGGAGCCGGAATCCGGCCTGCGCCTCCTCGCCGACGCCGGCATTTATTACGAATTCCTCCCCCTCGCCGATTTCGACGAAGCCCGCCTTCCCCACCTCGGCGCCCGCGCCCTGCCCCTCGCCGCCGTCAAACCCGGCGTGGACTACGCCCTCGTCATGACCACCCCCGCCGGCCTCACCCGCTACGTCATCGGCGACGTCGTCCGCTTCACCTCCACCGCCCCCGCCCGCCTCGTTTACGCCGGCCGCACCAAACTCCAACTCAGCGCCTTCGGGGAACACGTGATCGAAAAAGAACTCACCGACGCCCTCACCACCATCTGCTCCCGCCACCACTGGCAAGTGGTCAACTTCCACGTCGCCCCCATCTTCATCAACTCCCTCACCGGCCAAAAACGCGGCAGCCACGAATGGTGGATCGAACTCCGCCCCGGCACCGTCGCCACCCCCACCGGCCCCGTGCTCGCCGAGCAACTCGACGCCGAACTCCAGCGCCTGAACGACGACTACGAAGCCAAACGAAAGGGTGGCGGCATGGTCCCGCCCACCGTGCGCCTCGTCATGCCGGGCGTTTTTGAACAGTGGCAACGCCAGGCCGGCCGCTGGGGCGGACAAAATAAAATGCCCCGCTGCCGCAGTGACCGCCAGATCGCCGACGCCCTCGCGAAACACGCGCCCTTCCATGATGTTGCGTGATCACTCCTAACTAGCGCGCGCACTGCCGCCAAGTTGGCACGCGCGATGCATAGAGGTTGGTGTTCTTACAAACACTTCCCTGCTAGCGCAGGGTTTAGGGGTAACATGGATGTCCGGCCGAGAGCCGGACAAGAATAGCAAAGGGCCCGCCGTTTAGGGGTAATCGGCGGGCCCTAATTTTTTTCCGCCCCGGCGACCAAACGCTAGCCCGCACTCGCCCGTGAACCACGCCACCGGAGAGTCGAGGATTTGCCAGATGCGAACGCGCAACCGCCCGCCCCGCTCGTCTGCAAAAATGACTCCGGCGTCGCATGAAAATGCACCTGCGGCCAGCGCCGATGCAGCCCTACCGCACGCCGCCTCCGCAACAAATCCGGCTCCGCCGGCAAACCCGTAAAAGTCTAAAAGTAGCCGCTCCGAGGTAGGGCGAGACCGCCGGGCTCGCCGATCTGGAGGGCGGGGCTCCGTCCCCGCCCGATCCCGCCCGTAGGATTGAACGTGAGTTCAATTCCCCCGCCGCCTCGGCACCCCCCCTCAACCCGCCAGCCCCAGGCCCTCGTCCAACCCAAGGTGCAGGTTCATGCACTGGATCGCCGCGCCAGACGCGCCCTTCCCGAGGTTGTCCAGCCGCGCCATCACCACCGCCTGTTCGGCATGGCCGAAAACCGCCAGATCGCAGCGGTTCGTGCCATTGCATGCCTGCACGTCGAAGAACCCGCCGTCCAAAACCGCCTCGTCCCCAAACGGCAGCACGCGCACGAACGCCTCGTTCGCATAGGTCTCGCTCAGCGCATGGTGCAGCGCCTCCGGCGTCGGCGCCGCCGGCAAGGCCGCCAACGGCAAAGGCACCGTCACCGCCAGCCCCTGATAAAACGCCGCCACCACCGGATTAAAAATCGGCGCCAGCGCCAGCCCCGTGTGAACCCGCATCTCCGGCAGATGCTTGTGCATCAGCGCCAGCGCATACGGCCGCGGACTCTTCAAGGTCGCGGGCGGATTCTGCTCATAGTCCGCGATCATCTTTTTACCGCCGCCGCTGTAGCCTGTAATGGAAAAACACGACAACGCGAAATCGCTCGGCACCAGCCCGCGCTGCACCAAGGGCCGCACCGCGAGCGCGAACGCCGTCGCATGACACCCCGGATTCGCGATGCGCTTGCTCCCCCGAATCGCCTCCCGATACGCCGCGCCCAGCTCCGGCACCCCGTAGGTCCAGCCCTCCGCCACGCGATGCGCCGTCGAAGCGTCGATCACGCACGTGTTGTCGTTCGTCACCAAGGCCGCCGACTCCTTCGCCGCCCCGTCCGGCAGACACAGGAACGCGATATCCGCCGCGTTCAGGCACGCCGCGCGCGCCGCCGTATCCTTGCGCAACGCCGGATCGATCTCGATCAACTCGATGTCCGCGCGCGCCGCGAGACGCTCGAAAATTTGCAACCCCGTGGTGCCCTCCTGCCCGTCAACAAAGACCTTGGTTTTCATAACAATAATGTAAGCGCAATCGTCCCGCGCCCGCCCGCCCGGCTCAAGGTCGAATCCACCCTGAAACAGTGGCATGGGCGTCCCGCCCATGAGTTCGTCCGCCCTCCGCCCATTTTCAACCGCGCCCACCCCATGCCACAAACCCTGCGTTCATGCTTTTTCACGGAAACGTCATGCCATCACGCGCTCCGTCCGCCGCCCCCGCCGACGAAACCCTCGTCGTCTTGGGTGGAGCGTGTTGACCCCAACACGCTTTCCGTCGCGCCCGATCCAACGCGTTGAGGTCAACGCGTCCCACCTCCGAGGTGG
>CAZOGV010000032.1:10250-19978 GCA_964579225.1 uncultured Akkermansia sp.
AGGTGGCGCGCATTGACCCCAATGCGCTTTCCGATGCCGTGCGTGAACTCAATCCCTTGTCTCGCGAAGGATGGGAAGGGAGCGAAGGGACGGACCAATCAACCCAAACCCTTCCTCCGAACCTTCGCCCCCTTCTGATCCTTCGGCGAGACCCTTCCGTTTTCGTCCTCCCTTTCGTGCCCCTTCCGATTTCGACATCTACACCCGCTCTTGCCTCACGGCATGAATTCGGCAGCGTTTTCCCATGCCCACCGTCGTCAAAAAGATCGCGCGCAAGACCACCGTTCGTCGATCCGTTGTGAAGCCGGTTGCAGCCCCGCTCCGCCGGTCCACGACGATGCCGATCCCGCCGCCACCGGCCAAGGCCACGGCGGGCGATTTGCTCAAGATACGGGACTTCGGCAAGGGCGTGGACTGGGCTCTGGTGGAACAAGCGGTCGCCGACCGCGCCCGCTGATCCTCCCGTGGTCTTCGATACCAATTTCCTTATCTGCTACGCCGGGCAGAGAAAGAGCCTCCCTCGCTCCCGTGCCGTCGCTTTCATCAAGATACACGCGGACGCCCCGCTCTACGTCTCGCGCGTGAGCGCGATGGAATTCGCCGCCGGATGCCCGGACGATGCAAGCGCCGCCCGGCATCTCGCCCCGTTCACCATCCTTCCGGTCGATGAAGCCATCTGGGGCGGTGCCACCGAGATATTCCGCGCGTTACGCAAGACCGGCGTCCGCATCGGTGTGGCCGACACTCTCATCGCCGCCACCGCCCGCCGCTACAACATGCCCGTCGTCATCAACAACACCTCGGCCGCCTTCGCCAAACAAGTCACCTCACCGCTCGCCGCCACACGCTCCGCGATCTCTCCGCTTTTAAACACACCGTCGCGATGCGAGCCCGGCGCGACGCGCAAGGGTCCGTTCATCTCGTCGCAATCATCCACGTGCAGCCTCGCCGCGAGCAGCGACTCCAACACCTCGCGCGGCGCCCGCGCGTAGTCCACACCGTCCTTGCGCGAAGCAAGATCATAGCCCGGCGCCACCACCGGACGCGCGAAGGGAAACATCACGTCCTGATGCCACGTCACCTTCCAGTTCGTCGCCGCGTTTTTGTCGAACGCGATGGCCTGAATCGCGACCGCACCGCGCGACAACACGCCCGCCGCGACCAGCTCCGCCTTCATGCGCTCCGCCGCGCCGCGCACCAAAGGCAGATCGAGCAAACAACGTGTGCCCGCCGCATCTTTCGCGAAAACATGCGTCGCCAGCGCTTGCAGCTCGCCCGGCGAAATCCCCGACCGCGCCAGCGCCCAGCCTTTCGTGTGCAATCCGACGCTCGCGTCCTCTTCGGCCAAATGCCCGACGGTATCCATAGAACCGCCGAGCATCCGTTTTTCGCGCGCCGCTTCAATCCTCCATCCCGAACGCCTTCCTCAGCTCCGCCAGAGCGCTGTCCGGCATCGGCACCAGCGGCCCGAGCGGACGACTCAGCTGCAGCGCCTCCGCCGTCGCCTCCAGCACCTCCAGCCGGTCAAACGCCTCCAGCAACGTGCGCCCCACGATCAACGCGCCCTCGTTCTCGATCAGCAGCACCGGACACTTCTTCAACGACATCTTCGCCGCCAAGGCCTCCGCATCCTTCACCACGCACGCGAAGGGCACCTTCGGCGCATCACCGAGCACGAGATAACTCTCCGGAATCGTGCGCGACGAAAACTCCGCCGCCGTCATGCAAAACGCGCTCGCGCACATCGGCTGCGCGTTGATCACCACGCCCACCTCCGGATTCGCCGCATAGATGAGCCCGTGCAAGCGGCTCGTGCGACTCGCCCGCTTGCCCGCCTCCGCCGCCCGCGACGTCGCGCGCACCAGACTCGCCGGCTTCAAATCCAAGCGATCCCGACGACGCGGCGTGATAACAAATTCCGTGTCGCTCAGCCGCGCCGAGATCGAACCCGCCGTGCTGATCATCAACCGCTGACGATACGCGCGGTGCGCAAACGCGCAGACCTCGCCGCGCAATTCCTTCTCGCGATTCGTCGCCACCGCCGCCGGCAACTCCGCGAAATCCGGCACCGCCTCGCCCGCCGACAAGGACCCCGCCTCCAGCGTGCGCAACTCGCCCAGCGCCGACGCGCGGATCACCGTCTGCGCCACAAATTCCAGCGTCTCGAAACGTTGAAACGCCTCCGCCAGGTCGCGCCCGCCAATCACCACGCCATGATTTTCCAACATCACGCAATCCGCCCCGCCCGCGAAACTCTCCGCGATCTTGTCGCCCAGCTCCTGACTGCCCGGGCACGCATAGGCCGCATAGGCGATCTTGCCGCACAGATTGTGCGCGTGCGTCTGCACCCGAGTCTCCGGCAGCCGCCGCACGATGCTGAACGCCACCAACGCGCCCGGATGCGCGTGCACGATGGCCTTGATGTCCGGCCGACGCCGATAGATCTCGCGGTGAAACGGAAACTCCGAGGACGGCGGATGCAGCCCGTCCTTCGTGCCATCGGCGCGCACCCGCACCACATCGGCCGGGCGCAGCGAACCCTTGTCCACCCGCGAAGGCGTTATCCAGATGCCGCCGTCGGGATCGAGAATGGAGAGATTTCCCCCCGACGTCGTCGTCATGTGGTAACGATAAATGCGGTCCATCGTAGCGACCAATTCCTCGCGCGGGTGCAGCCAGTTTACGGAGTCCATGCACCATTCATCCTTCCGTTTCCCCGCCCGGTCAAAGCCGGGCCAATCCCCGCCCCCCCTTGGACAAAATATGCGAGATCGCGGCACCTCGCCGGGGTGGCACGCGTTGACCCCAACGCGTCGCGGCTCCGCCGCGCCTTTTGAGCCAGCGCATTGAGGTCAATGCGCTCCACCTAAAAACCCCGCCCCCTTCGCCCCGCGCTTGCCCTGCAACCCTTCGCGTTGTTTGTGGTCTGTCTTCTTTCACCCATGAAACTACCCACCCTCCTCCGCCAGTTCACCGCCTTCGCCGCGCTCGCCTTCCTCGCCGCCGCCCCCGCCCTCCGCGCCGACGACTCCACCCCGTCCCCGGCCCCCACGCCGTCTCCGCTCGCCAACCCCGTCGAAGACATCCGCATCGTGCTCAAGACCAACAAAGGCAACATCGAGGCCACGATCTTTGCCTCCAAGGTTCCCATGACCGCCGCCAATTTCCTCAACCTCGCCTCCCAAGGCTACTACGACGGCCTTACCTTCCACCGCGTCATCCCCGACTTCATGATCCAGGGCGGCGACCCGCAAGGCACCGGCCGCGGTGGCCCCGGTTACCGCTTCGGCGACGAATTCCACCGCAAGCTGCGCCACTCCAAACCTGGCATCTTCTCCATGGCCAACTCCGGCCCCGGCACAAATGGCAGCCAGTTTTTCATCACCCACGTTGCCACACCCCACCTCGATAACCGCCACACCGTCTTCGGCGAAGTCACCAAGGGCCAAGGCGTAGTCGATCGCGTTTCCATCGGCGACAAGATCACCGCAATCGAGATTCTCGACCCCACCGATGCCCTCTTCGCCGCCCAGTCCGCGAACATCGCGAAGTGGAACGCCGTGCTGAAAAAATAATACGCGCTCACATCACGCGTGACTTAAACGGGTAGGGGTGGACCGCCGGGCCACCCGCGTTGCCCCTCAGCGCGATCAACCGCTTCGATGCGACGGGCCCGGCGGTCCCGCCCTACCTGAAACGACTTACTCCGCCGCGCAGGAGCGCTCGAGCCAGGCGGCATAATCCGCCGCCCCTATCGCGCCGGCCGCGAGCGCCAGCGTGCGCTCGACGACCTCCACCTCGGGCGCCTCCAGATCATGGCCGTTGGCACCGAGAAAAACATACGCGGCCATGAAACCGGCCCGCTTGTTTCCATCCAGAAACGGGTGCTTTTTCACGATCCCGACCGCGTAAGCCGCCGCCAACTCGAACACCGTGGACGGAGGTTCGCCATAGGTGAAAAGCTGGCGCGGCTTGTTCAACGCCGACTCGAGCATGACCTCGTCGCGCAGACCCGCCAGTCCGCCAAAACGCTCCAATAACTCCTCCTGCACCGCGAGAATGACCTCGCGCGTGATCCAAAAGGGTTCGCTCATTTGGCCAGTTCGCGGAGAGCGTTACGATACCGACGCATGCCGCGCTCGGCGATGGCCATCATCTTGCCAAACTCCGGCTGTGCCGCCGTCACGCGCAGCGCGCCCTCCGGCGCCTCGGTGAGATAGAGCGTCGCGCCTTCCTCAACCTTCAGCGCGTTTAGGGCCTCCTTCGGCAACACGATCCCGAGCGAATTCCCGATGCGACGGACTTTGGTTTCGATGGCCATGTAATAACCATTGTTATTCCGCCGCCTTTGTCAAAACCGCATCCATCGCCCTCCGACCCCGGGAGCGCCGGCTTTCAGCCGGCTTCTTCGTCGAACGCCCTACACCCACCCATGCCGGCTGAAAGCCGGCGCTCCCGGCCTACCTACCGTGAAACCCGCGCGGGCTTAACGAAACCGCGATTCGGCCAAAGGTATCCATCGAACCACTACATGACCGCCACGGGACAAATTCACGCCAGACAAGTCGCGAGCAACGAGCTCGTGGTCTTCCCTGTCGTGCCCGGGCATCGGGCCGCGTGATCCGAACGGGCACCGCCCCTTGATCCCCGCCAGCTGAACTCCCGGGTTCACCCTGACCGACCGACCTTGGTCGCGCGCGCGCGCGCGCAGAGGCCGGCGCGTCCGTCATTCATTACGTTTCCCTGCCGTGTCTTCGCGCGCGCCCAAATCGCGCGCGTCCCGACACGCCACCTCCAAACCAAAACACAAAAAATCATCATGCTCGAAGCCGTCACCCCGCCCGCCGCCTGAACCCCCACGTAACCATTCCCATTTTTTCCCACCATGAACACCGCATCCACCATCCCTCCCGACACTCCCGCCACGGTTCTCCTCCTCACCTTGCCCGAACCGGCGCGTAGAGTGGCGCTCCATCCTACCCGCGCTCCCCTGAGTTCGCAAAACCAGCGCGGTCCGTCTCCGTTCCCTGGAGGGCGGGGCTCCGTCCCCGCCTTCGTAAACATCCCATGCATCGCGGCGGGGACGGAGCTCCGCCCTCCAGCGCGACCGATTCAACCCTTGCGCTTCGGCGGCGCGAAAAACGGCCGGCCACCCGGCTTCTTTTTCCCGCCGCCTCCGTGTCCTCCGCCGCCGCCACACGGCGGACGCGTAGGCTGGCCGCCCTTGCCGTCCCAGCCCTTCGGCAGCCCCGGCGCGCCTTGCGGCACCTTCATGCCGCAGGGCGCGGTCGTCATGCCCCCGCCATTACCACGCACACCACTCGCACCTTTCACCGGATTGATCTTGGGCGCGGGCGTTACGTCGCGCGTGACTTGTTTTTCGTCGAGCAAGCGTCTCGCCATGTCTTTCAAGCCCAGCCGCTGCAAGGTGCCTCGCAGCGCCTTCTTCATCTCAGGCCTATACCAAAAAAAGAAACTGCGCTGCTCCTGCTTCTCCTCCGGCGTGCGCGCCACGGACACCGGCCGGTTTTCGATCGGATGCCTTCCCGTCGCGTAAATCTCCGTCGCCACCGTCATCGGCGTGGGCGTGAAGTCCTGCACCGCCTCCAACCGGTAGCCGAGGTCCTTGGTTTTCAGCGCAAGATCCGCCATGTCCTCCGGGCGCGATCCCGGATGCGAACTGATGAAGTAGGGCGTCACCGGCATGTCCGCCTTGCCCGCCTTCTTCGCGGCGGCGGAGAACTTTTCCTTGAACTTGTAGAAGAGCTCGAAGCTCGGCTTGCGCATGATGCGCAGCACGTGGTCGCTGGTGTGCTCCGGCGCGACCTTGATGCGCCCGGGCACGTGATGCGCGGCCAGCTCCTCGATGTAGCGCTCGTGACTCTCCTTCACCTCCGGAGTCGCGCCCTTGTCGTGCAAAAACAGATCGTAGCGGATGCCGCTCGCCACGTAGGCGTGCTTCACGCCCTCGGTCTCGCGCACCGATTTGTAGATGTCGAGCAAAGCGGTGTGGTCGGTGTCGAGGTTGCGGCAGACATCCGGCCAGATGCACGAGGGGCGCACGCACTCGTCGCAGATCCACTGCTCCTTGCCCTTCATCTTATACATGTTGCCCGAGGGCCCGCCGAGATCGCTGATCGTGCCGCGGAAGTCCGGCATCTGCTTGATCGATTCCACCTCGCGCAAAATCGACTCCTTCGAGCGCGACGCCACGAATTTTCCCTGGTGCGCCGAGATCGTGCAAAAACTGCAACCGCCAAAACACCCGCGATGCATGTTGATCGAGTGCTTGATCATCTCGTAGGCCGGGATCGGCCCGCGCTTGCGATACTTCGGATGCGGCAGCCGCGTGTAGGGCAGGTCGAAAGCCGCATCGATCTGCGTCTCCGACATCGTCGGGAAGGGCGGATTGATGACCAGCATCCGGTCGCCCGTGGGCTGCAGCAGGCGACGCGCCTTCACCCGGTTCGACTCGGTCTCGATCGCTTTAAAATTATCCCCGTAGAGATCGCGGTTCTCCATGCACACCTCGTGCGAGTGCAGCGCGTGGTCGTCCCAGTTCGCGTTCTTCGGCAGGGCTTTCCCGGGCGGCAACAACACCGCCGTCTGCGCGATCGTGGTCAACGACGAGAAGGGCACGCCGCGCTTGAGCAGGCGCACGCACTCCTTCAGCGGCAACTCGCCCATGCCGTAAACCAGCAAGTCCGCGCCGCTGTCCGCCAGGATCGAGGGCTTCAGCGTTTCGCTCCAATAATCGTAATGCGTCACCCGGCGCAGCGAGGCCTCGATGCCGCCGATCATGATCGGCGTGTCGGGATAAATCTCCTTCAGTATCCGCGAATACACTACAGTCGCGTAGTCGGGCCGAAAACCGATCTCGCCGCCCGGCGTGTAGGCGTCCTCGCTGCGCGGCTTCCGCGCCGCCGTGTAGCGGTTGACCATCGAGTCCATGCAGCCCGCCGTGATGCCGAAAAACAGGCGCGGCGCGCCGAGTTTTTTGAAGTCGCGCAAATCGTCGCGCCAGTTCGGCTGCGGCAGGATGGCGACCTTGAGCCCTTCGGCCTCCAGCAGACGGCCGATTACGGCGGTGCCGAAGGCTGGGTGGTCCACGTAGGCGTCGCCCGAGACGATGATGACGTCGAGTTGGTCCCAACCGCGCGCCTTCACCTCGTCGGCCGTGGTGGGCAGCCAGCGGTTCGGATTCCAGACGGGTTCGCTGGAATACACTTTGGTCGGAGGTTGGGTGGTCGGCTGGCTCACGGGATCAAGACCTCACCGTGGCGAAAACCCGAGACATGGAAACCCGCAAATCCTGGCCTTCGGGATGATCGCATCAGGTGGGTGGGCGCGTCCCTGCGCCCGCTTCCGACCCACGGGCGGAGGGGCCCGCCCGTCCACCCTTGCATCGCAGGTGAAGCGCATAGACCCCGATGCGCTGACGCGGCCACCCCGCGCCCAAATCCGTCAAACGCGCCTCCCCCCCGCACTTCGCGCTTGGACCCGCCCGCCTCCCTGCGCGAAGGTGTCCGCACCTCAGCCGTGCCGACCATCGAAGAACTGCTCCACTCCCTCGACACCGTTTTCGGTTACGACGAGTTCCGCCCGCTCCAGCAGGACATCATCGAAACCTCCCTCGCCGGCCGCGACGTCTTCGCCCTCCTGCCCACCGGCGGCGGCAAGTCGATGTGCTTCCAGCTCCCCGCCCTCCACCGCACCGGACTCACCGTCGTCGTCTCCCCGCTCATCGCCTTGATGAAGGACCAGGTGGACCAACTTCAAGCCGCCGGCGTCGCCGCCACCTTCCTCAACTCTTCGCTCGATTCCGCCACCGCCCGCTCGCGTCTCGCCGGCCTGCATCGCGGCGAGTTCCGTCTGCTCTACGTCGCGCCCGAGCGCCTCATGCTCGACAACTGGAAGGAAAATCTGCGCGCCTGGAACGTCGCCTGCCTCGCCATCGACGAGGCCCACTGCGTCTCCGAATGGGGTCACGACTTCCGCCCCGAGTTCCGCCAAATCGCCCAGCTCCGCGACCTCCTGCCCGAGATCCCCGTCATCGCCCTCACCGCCACCGCGACCGACCGCGTGCGCGAGGACATCGTCAAACACCTGCGCCTGCGCGACCCCGCCCTCTTCGTCGCCTCTTTCAACCGCCCCAACCTCACCTACAAGGTCGAGCCCAAGGACAAACCCCTCGACCAGATCATCGCCTGGGTAAAGCGCCGCGCCGACGAGTCCGGCATCGTTTACTGCGCCTCCCGCGCCGCCGCCGAGCGCGTCGCCGAATCCCTCGCCGGCCGCGGCTACGCCGCCAAACCCTACCACGCCGGCCTCGAAGCCGCCGAACGCGCGCGCAACCAGGAGTCGTTCCTGCGCGACGAGACCAAGATCATCTGCGCCACCATCGCCTTCGGCATGGGCATCAACAAACCCAACGTCCGCTGGGTCATCCACTACGACCTGCCCAAAAACATCGAGGGCTACTACCAGGAAACCGGCCGTGCCGGTCGCGACGGTTTGCCGTCGGATTGCCTCCTGCTCTTCAGCGCCGGCGACATCGCCAAACAAACCCACTTCCTCGACGAGATCACCGACGCCGCCGAGCAAGCCCGCGCCCGCCAACAACTGCGCGTTATGACCCGCTACGCCGAGAGCACCGGCTGCCGTCGCCGCGAGTTGCTCGCGTATTTCTCCGAGACTTTCCCCGGCGACAACTGCGGCTCCTGCGACAACTGCAACGAGCCGCGCGAGACCTACGACGGCACCATCCACGCGCAGAAATTTCTCTCCTGCGTCTATCGCTGCCGCCAGGCCTCGCGCTTCGGCGTCGGCCTAAACCACATCGTCGAAGTCCTCGTCGGCGCGAAGACCGAAAAACTCCTCAAGTGGGGCCACGACCGCCTCACCACCTACGGCATCGGCGGCGACCTCCCGCGCCACCACTGGGCCTCCATCGGACGCGAGCTCCAACGCCTCGGCTACGTCGGCGCCGGCGAGGGCGAATACCCCACGCTCGAACTCACCGCCGCCGGCCTCGAACTCCTGAAGTCCCGCGCACCCGTCACGCTCACCAAACCCTCCGAGTTCACCCCCAAGGCCAAGCGCACCCCCATCCGTCGCGAGGGCGACCTCGAGTGCGACGAGATCCTGCTCGGCGAGTTGAAGAAGCTCCGCAAACGCCTCGCCGACGAACGCGAGGTTCCGGCCTACGTCATCTTCGGCGACAAGACTCTCCGCCAGATGGCCCGCGAATATCCGGCGCGCTCGCAAGACATGCACGGCATTTTCGGCATGGGCGAAAAGAAGCGCGAGGAGTTCGCCGCCACCTTCGCGAGCTTCATCGAGCAGTTCCTCGAAACCAACCCGCGCCAGTCGTTCAACGACTGAGCGCGGCAAACCGCTTCGCCGCACATCTTCTGTGGAGGGCGCGGCTCCGTCCGCGCCGCCCCTCCTGTTCTGGAGGGACTGGCTCTGTCCGGTCCGCCCCTCCACGGCCGACACGGAGGTCGGCCCTCCACGAGGCAACGTATCCCTGACTTTGAGAGCTCTTAAATCCGCCCGCTCCCTCACTTCGCCGACTTCGCCCATTCCGGCACCACCCTAATCTCGACGCCAAAGACCCACCGCGCCGAGCAGCAGCGGCACTAGCGTGATGTTCGGCCACATACCCGCCTTCGCCATAGGCGGCAACGTGATGCGCCCAAATCCGCGACGCATTTAACCCCGCCCCT
>CAZOGV010000033.1:0-19939 GCA_964579225.1 uncultured Akkermansia sp.
CTTCGATACACAACAATCTAAAATCCAGAACGTCACTGCGTTTAGCAGGGCGTTGAAGGTACTACTACAGGTACACAAACGGATTTTGACGGAAACTACACTATTATAGGTAGTGAAGGGCAATCCCTTTTGTTCACCTATATAGGGGAAAAGCCGGAGCGAAGAACTATCGGAACCGGTAATTCGATCAATGTGAAAATGATTGAAGATGCGCAGGCCTTGGAGGAAGTCGTGGTAACTGCCCAGGGGATTAAGAGGGAGAAACAAGCCCTTGGCTACGCTATTTCAGAAGTTGGTTCTTCTGAATTGGAACAACGTGCAGAGGGTGATATAGGAAGGGTTCTTACCGGTAAAGCTTCTGGTCTTAACATTACCCAGCAAAGTGGGCTATCCGGATCGGGAACCAACATCATTATTCGCGGGTTCAGTTCATTCAGCGGATCAAACCAACCGCTTTTCATAGTGGATGGTGTTCCGTTCAATAGTGATACCAATAGCGGGAACGATGATAATCCCGGGGATGATTTTATTAACGGCAACTCCGGATCAAGTAGGTTTTTAGACCTTGACCCAAACAATATTGAAAGTGTAAACGTGCTTAAAGGACTGGCAGCCGCAACTCTATACGGTACACAGGGTAGAAATGGCGTTATATTGATAACTACTAAAAATGGGTCTGCCACTGATAAAGTAAAGAAGAGCGAAATAAGTTTTACATCTTCGGTCTTCTTCAATGAAATTGCCTCCCTGCCCGACTATCAGTTTGAATTCGGAAATGGTTTTGATCAAGCGTTCGGTTGGTTTTTTAGCAACTGGGGGCCTTCTTTTGAACGTGATGGGGTCGCTGGATGGGACAACGGTATTGATGCGAGACCTACCGTAGGTTTTGACGCCAATGGCACCTTGGCACATCCCTACTGGACCGCCTCAGCTGCAACAGGTATCCCACAGGCTTTCCCGGAATTCTTTGAACAGCGTTATGAATGGAGACCCTATAATAGTGTGGAAAGGTTTTTCCGTACAGGTATCGTCTTATCAAACTCCGTTAATATTAGTGGCTCCTCAGAAGACGGAAAAGTTAGTTACAATGCAAACTTTGGTCATCTTAATGATGAAGGGTTCACACCTGGAAACAATCTTAAAAGATATACTGTGGGACTTGGTGGAAGGGCTATACTTTCCAACAAATTCACTGTCTCGGGAACGATGAACTTCTCAAATACCAACTTTACAACACCTCCTGTTGCCGCAAGTGAAGGAAACGGCGCTTTTGGAAACGGGTCCTCGGTTTTCGGAGAATTGTTTTTTACACCTATAAGTGTAGACCTTATTGGACTACCCTTCCAAAATCCCATTGACGGCTCTAGTGTCTATTACAGGCAGAACAACAGTATTCAACATCCCCTGTGGACGGTTGCAAACGCCACGAGACAGCAAATAACCAATAGGGTTTTCGGGCAGACCTCCCTTACCTACAATATATCGGATAACCTAAACTTGTTATACAGGTTTGGACTTGATGTCTTTAGTGAGAATAACATAGACCAGCAAAATAAAGGTGGGGTAAGCGCAAACGTAGCCACAGTTAGTGGTTTTTATGACACTTGGAACAACACCAATACCATATTAAACCATGATTTTATTCTAAACGGGGACTATGACCTATCGGAAAAAATTGGCATGACCTTTAACCTTGGGGCTACCTCGCGTAGGGAGGTATTTGATAGAACTGGTGTTGCCAGTAATGGACAGCAGGTGTTCGATGTTTTTCGCCATGTTAACTTTCTGAACCAAGATGAGATTCAATTTACACAAACCCGCAACATAGCCGGGGTTTTTGGCCAGGCTGACATTGATTATGACAGGTGGGTTTATCTGACTTTGGCAGGTAGAAATGATTGGGTATCCAATCTTTCCACAGCCAACCGATCCGTATTTTATCCTAGTGCGAGTATCTCATGGATACCAACAAACCTAATCGACGGCCTTAAAAGCGAGAAAGGTCTTAATTATTTAAAGTTAAGGGGCGGTTATGGTACCTCCGCAAACTTTCCCACTGGATTTCCAACAGTATCTACCCTAAATATTGCAACCCAGTTTTTTGAGGATCAAGGTGTTACCACTGTTACCAACTCTGTTGGCAATAGATTGGGAAATCCGGATTTACTACCGGAATTGCTAACAGAAATAGAAATTGGACTTGAGGCTAAATTCTTAAAAAATAGAGTCACATTGGAGGCTTCTTATTTTACAAGAACTACTACGGATTTGATAGTTGATAGACCTTTGGACCCAACCACCGGTTTTACGTTACAACAAACCAACGTGGGAGAGATTAAAGGAGATGGTCTGGAAATCGATTTGGGAATTGACCTTATTAAAAATGAAGAAGATGGTGTTAATTGGAATCTTGCCGGCAACTTTACCAAAAGTCAAGCAAAAGTAACCGATCTTGGTCAGGATACCGATATAATCGTGTATGCCGGTCGAAATGCAAACTTGGGCAACGCCGCAATCAAGGGCGAACAAGTAGGGGTTATAGTAGGTAGCCGAATACAGCGAAACCCTGATGGAAACTTTATAGTTGATAGTGCTGGGGACTACGTTACAGAACAGGGTCAATTTGTCATTGGAAATCCCAATCCGGATTTTATTCTAAACGTGAACAATAGTTTTTCATACAAAGGATTTAACTTTGGTTTCTTGCTAACTTATACCCACGGTGGGGACATTTATTCAAGAACGGTATCGACCTTGTTGGGTAGAGGCCTTACTACTGATACCGTGGACAGGATAAACACATTCATACTTCCTGGAGTTCAAGAAGTTACCGATGCGTCCGGAACCGTAGTGGATTACACAACAAATACCAAACAAATCAATAATTCCACTTATTATTTCAATAATATTTTATTTGGACCGGACGAACTGGGTGTTTTCGATGGTTCGGTAATTCGCTTGCAAGAAGTATCTTTGGGCTATTCCATCCCGAAGAAAATGTTGGAAAAAACTCCGTTTGGGTCATTGAGCTTTACCCTATCTGGTCAGAATCTTTATTTTAATGCCCCCAACGTCCCCAAAGGAACCAATTTTGACCCGAACGTTGCCGGTGCAGGGGTGGGCAATGCAAGAGGCTTTGATTATTTAAATGGTCCTTCTGGAAGAAGATACGGTTTTAGTATTAAAGCTAATTTTTAATAAAACTAATAATTACGATAATGAAAAAAAGATATAGAAATTTAGGATTGATTTTGTTCTTTGGAACGATTTCTCTGATTTCCTGTGAAAGTATCGATCTTGACCTGAGAGAAAATCCGAATCTCTTGAGACCAGATCAGTCAAGCTCCGATTTACTTTTAAACTCATTACAAATCGATTTTGCGAACTTTACCGAACTTATGGGTTGGAATGGGGGCGATTTAGTGAGAATAGGTTATATGAACGGCAGAAATTACCAAAATATTGGGAATTATGCGCCAGCCCAGCTTGATTTCGAGTGGGAGATCGCTTATCAGGCAGATAATAGGACTACGGTTAACGGTATTCTAGCTGATATTAGGGCTATGGCACCTCAAGCCATTGAAAATGAGTTATTCCATCATACTGCCATAGGTGAATTTATAGAAGCCTATACCATGGTTACCTTGGTAGACTTTTTTGGCGACGTACCTTACTCTGAAGCCATTCAAGGCGATGCGGACAACCCCATTTTAAATCCGAAATTAGATTCTGGGGCAAGTATATACGATGCGGCACTTATTTTACTGGACGATGCCATTGCCAACTTTGAAAGAACCACGGTGGCAGAACCTGATAATGACTTCTACTACGGTGGCAATTGGGGCAATTGGGTAAAAGCCTGTAATACCCTTAAAATGAAAATTTACCTTCAACGCAGATTGGTAGATGCAAATGCTATTTCATCATTTAATACCCTGGTGGCAGAGGGCAACTTTATTACCGCTACGTCAGAAGACCTACAGTTTCGATGGGGAAGCAAAGCAGTACAACCCGATACAAGACACCCAAGATATGCTGACAATTATACATCTACCGGGGGAGTAGATTATCTGCCAAACTGGTTAATGAACTACATGAACCAAAATAATGATCCTCGTACAAGGTACTATTTCTATCGTCAGGTCAATGCTGTGCCAGGTGAAGAAGTTCCCCCAAATGAGGAAACTATTTCCTGTTCACTTGAGCCTACCCCACAACATTATACAGATGGCGGTTTCACTTTTTGTACATTGCCTAATGGTTATTGGGGTCGTGATCATGGGCAAAATGCCGGTATTCCGCCTGATGGGTTCACTAGAACGGCATATGGCGTCTATCCCTCAGGAGGTAAGTTCGATGATAACAGCTTTACCGGAATTAGGTTGGGTTCCGGCGGTGCAGGTGCTGGGGTTACTCCCGTGATCTTGGCATCATGGGTAGATTTTATGCGTGCCGAAGTAGCCATGCTAAGCAATGACTTTATGGCTGCTAAAACCTTAATAATGAGCGGATTAGATAAGTCGGTAACCAAGGTTATGTCCTTTGGATCATTAGATTCCAGTGCTGATCTTTCACTCGCCCCCGACCTAGGAGCCATTGCTACACATGCGGGTAATTTGGGAACTGCCTTTGATGCTGCGGACACTACCGCCAAGTGGAATATTTTAGCAGAGGAATACCTGGTATCCTTGTTTGGGAATGGCATAGACGGTTACAATTTTTATAGAAGAACAGGGTTTCCTACCACGTTGCAACCCAATTTGGAACCGGAACCAGGGGCTTTCATTCGCTCGCTCAATTACCCCGCTATTTTTGTGAACAATAACTCAGCTGCACAACCTAAAGCGAATCAGACGGTACAAGTGTTTTGGGATACCAATCCCCAATCACCGGCATTCCCATTGGCTAATTAATAAAGTTAAACTCGTAAAAAAAATGAAAACGACACTATTTAATAAAATTGTACTTACCTCCGTGGCTTTTGGCCTCTTTTGGTCGTGCGAATTGGAAGATAAAACGGTTGATGAAATACTTAGTCAAGTTGGTACAGGTGCCATAATTCGTACTATTAGCCAGGTTAACAATCTTGTCTACAATGATATTACAATGTCATTCGATGAAGGTTCCAGTTATACGCTAACACTTGAGCAGCAAGATGCTGAAGGAGGTGCTTTATTACAAAAGGTTGACATTTATGTTAATTTTAAAGATAACTCAACAATAGCACCGGATTTAAACGGTATGACAACTGATGAAGTTTTGCTTCAATCATTATCAGCCACTGATTTTACAGCAGGTCCGCGTTCTTTACCGCAAACCACGGTTAGCTATACCTCTGATGAACTAATTGCGGTAACAGGTATTGATGAATCCATGATTATAGGCAAAGATCGCTTTGAGTTCCGATTAGTTCTGACCTTAACCAATGGAGAGGAATATACGAATACAGATGTTGGAGGACCCGTAAGTGGTGGTTCATACTTTGCATCGCCATTTGAATATTTTCCGGTTGTAGCCTGTTCTATTACAGAAGACTTATCTGGCGAGCATAGCTTCATTGCAACCAATATTGTTTCTGCTCCCGGAGCAGGTGGAAATTGCAGTGGAAATAATTTGAGTGGCTCAGTAACTTGGGTTCCTTTTTTAAATTCTTCCGGCGCAGTTGTCCCTGGACGCTATGTTTCCAGTGACATGAGTTTTGGCCAATATGAAGATTGCTACACAACTCGTGGAAAAGCAACCGGTACCGCTATAAGTTTAATTTGGGATTGTACCCGGTTGAACTCGTCCGGGAGTATTTATTTAAATAGGGCAGGAGCGGTACAACCCAGTAGAGCAGGCTTTGCACGGGAATTTACCTATACCTATACCATTGTTAATGTCAATGGCCCGGATATGACTGTTAATTTTTCAAGTTCTTCGGGAGACAGGGGAACCGCTGTTATTACCAGGGAAGGTGGTCAAGATTGGCCTGTAATTTTTACAGCCAATAATTAATACCGTAAATAAAAAATACATCACTTTTATTAAAACCGGTGCAATTTTAATTAATTCCACCGGTTTTTTCATTTAGTAGCACGAAAAGACATGCTAACTCAGTCCTTAGCAGTATTTATCTATTGGTCTTTGTTGTAAAAAAGTAAAAAACTTATCTAAAACCAAACAAGGCTGTTGTATGGTAGGCTAACAGCAAATTGAACAAAAAAACCGCTATATCGTTGTGCAAAAAGCTATGACACCTGAATTAAGGAGAACTAATTGTTAAAAAAACTTTAAAAAATAACAAAATTGTATATTATTTAATAAAACATAACATTTATAAAACATTCCATATTCTTAGCCACTAACCTGGTGAAAATAGTCAAATATTGGGATTGCTTTCGTTAATTGGGGAAAAAAATTAGGATTATTAACATGAAATTAAGATTTTTACCCCAGCTAATTCAAAATAATTTAAAAAATGAGAACAAAACTTAATGGAATCTTAACGTTACTTCTGGCGTTAGTTGTGCATTTATCTTTTGCACAACAAAAAACGATTACCGGAACGGTTACGGACCAAGATGGTCTTCCGCTTCCCGGGGTAAACATCGTTGTTGAAGGTACTACTACAGGTACACAAACGGATTTTGACGGAAACTACACCATTGCCGGTAGTGCTGGTCAATCGCTTTTGTTCACCTTTATTGGTCAAAGAACAGAGCGCCGAACCATTGGTGAGGGGAATTCGATAAATGTGGGGATGCTTGAAGATTCGCAAGCTCTTGAGGAAGTTATTGTTACCGGACAAGGTTCAGGTATAGCCCGAAGGAAATTATCTACAACAGTGGATGTTCTGAATGCTGAGGACATAGAAAAATTACCCGGAAACCAGATAGACCAGCTTTTACAGTCTACTACGCCAAGTGCCCAAGTTCGCCTAAGCTCAGGGCAACCCGGAACCGCAGCGATAATCAGAACCCGTGGTCCTATCTCAGCGTCCTCATCGGCCACTCCGGTTGTCATAATTGATGGAATCCGTGTGGATAACCTGAATTCCAACCCGCAATTAGGAATAGATTCAGGTGGTGCCAACGTTTCTGCTCTTGCTGATATTCCTACAGAATCCATTGAAAGAATTGAATATATAAAGGGAGGTGCCGCAACTACGCTTTATGGCGCCGATGCAGCGAACGGTGTTATTCAAATTATAACGAAAAAAGGAAAAGATGGGGTAGGCACAGCTTTTTTTGAAAGTAATGTTGGCGTAATTAAGGCAACTAGCGATTTTTTGAGGTATGATCGTACAGCTGAGGCTCTTTTCGAACCAGGCTTATCTCAGGAATTCCGAGTAGGCTTAAACGGGGGTTCTGAAAAATTTTCCTATAATTTTGGCGGAAGCTTGTATACAGATGATAGCTTTAACGATATTAATAAACAAATTAGGAGATCTTTTACTTTTGGCCTTACAGCCAAAGTTACTGACAAATTGCAGTATCAGGGCTCTTTTTCGTATGTTGGTTTTGAGTCTAATTTGGATTATAATGCGAATACGAGTTTTTCAAGATTCTCAAATTTTGAGGGTTCGGCAAGAGGAGCAACTGATGAGTTTACGGATGAAGAATGGCAATCGGAATTAGAGCGATCCAGAAGAATAGGTAGGTTGGTAGATATAACAAGTACAACCAACCGTATTACTGCGTCAAATCGTTTCATTTACGATGTCACCAAAAATCTTCAGGTTAATGCCACGATAGGTATTGATAACAGAAACACAGTTCAAGAAGAATTGTTGAGTAATGCATTACAAGTAGAATTAGGCGCAATAGCTGCTGGAACTACGGATCAAGGGGAACTTACCCGAGTTTTAAGATCCGCGTTTACGCTTACCACAGACTTTAATTTAACACACAATGCAGCTACAGAAAACCTATCTTTTGTGAGTATTCTTGGCGGACAGTTTTTTAGAACTTCCGATAGACAGAATAGACTAAATGGTTCCGGAGGGGTCGATGGGACACGGTCTCTAAACAATTTTTCCGAGCAGACCTTTTCTGACTTTATATTGGAAAATGCCAATTACGGATTATACTTTCTGGAAAACATTGGCATTTTTAATGTGGCCTTCTTGGAGTTTGGAGGAAGATTGGATAAAAATACTGCTTCCGGGGCCAATACCAAACCGTTGTTGCTTCCTAAAATTGGTTTAACTTACAACCTAAGTGATCATGATTTTTATAAGGAAGCTGCAATAAGCGATTATATTTCTACCATAAGACTTAGAGGCAACTATGGTGAAGCCACTAACTTTGCCCAACCTTTTGAACAGGATAGAACTTTTGCCCAAAATCCTTTCTTAGGTGGACCTTCATTCACTTTTGATAATCCAGGTAATGAAAACTTGGTATCGGAGCGGGTGAAGACAACGGAATTCGGTCTTGAACTTGGCTTTTTTAACAACCGTCTATTTTTAAGCGGAACTAGGTATCTTGCTACTACAGAAGATGCACTTTTTACACCGCAATCACCACCCTCTTCAGGGCAGCTAAACCAAATACAAAATATTGGGGAAGTAGAAAACAAAGGTTACGAGTTTGAACTTCGCGCTACACCAATTAGAACAGAAAAGCATAATCTAAGTTTCAACCTTTCATACAACACTAACGAAAATTTGGTCACAGATTCGGGTGGTGCTCCGGCATTCGTAGTTGGAGGTTTCACAGTATTAGGTTCTGTGGTTGAAGAAGGTCAGAGTTTGGGATACTTAAGAGGAACTGCTGCTATTTTGCAAGAGGATGGAACTTATGAGTTTGAACCTAATACTGCTTTAGGGGATACTTATGCACCGAATTTTGGATCTATGGGTTTAAACTATTCCCGTGGGGCATTTAATTTCTTTGCTACTGCGGATTACCAATTTGGTGGAAAGATAACGGATTTAAGTTTCTTGTTGAGACATCTTAGAGGAACCGACGATACTGGTATACCTGATGAATTAATCGGTACGACTTCTCCATTTAATTATGTAAACTTCTTCGTTTTTGATAATGACTTTTTAAAAATTAGAAACATAGGAGCCTCCTATAATTTTGGTGACCTTGCCAAGCCCCTTTTTAGTAATATCCGGTTTGGGATTACCGTTACAAATCCCTTTAACTGGACTGCCGGCAATTTTGATCCGGAAACCACAGGTTCAGGTATAGCAGCGCAGAACGGTTTTGCCAGTGGTGGTTTTGCTTATGGAACGGAATCCGCACCACGGACATATATAGCCTCATTAAAATTTGAATTTTAAAATATAAAAAATGAAAAAAGCAATCATATTATTTTTAGCCATAATCACATTTGGCTGTACCGGGGATTTTGGTGAGGTTGTTGACTTTACCAAAGTGGAAAATCCAAATTTGTCAGAAGCATCGGTCGTTGGACAACCTAACTCCGCCTCTATATGGCTTTCGGGTCTGGAGAGACAATTGGCACTGGTTTTTAATGAAACCTTGATATTAGCAGAATTAGGCTCTGACAATTACGTCAATACCCAAACCTTTTTTAATCAGTTTATGGATGAGTTGGACATACAAATCACAGATGTGGATATGAGAGACACCCAACGTCAAATCCAAAGACTACGGGAACTTGCCCTATTTGGAATAGAACAAGTAGGTCCGGGCGATCCTAATTATGATTCTGAAACAGAGGCAGAGTTCAATTATTTTGAAGGGCTATCTTATTTGATATCAGCAATGTATTTCTCAGCGTTGCCACAAGAACCCGTAGGTGTGCCCATTCCATCACAACAACATTATCTAAATGCTATAGCTGCTTTTGAAGCAGCTATTTCAATAAACGCTAAGCCGGAGTACCACTTGGCCAAGGCTAGAGCTCATTATTATCTCGGAAACAAGACAGAAGCCGTTCTAGCAGCCAACGCTGCTTTAGCTTTGAGTACCAATTTCAATAGGTTTGTTTTGTTTGATCAAGCTAATGGTCCTGTAAATACCTTTGAAAGCGCTTTGTATGAACGAGCCACATTTGATGATTTGCAACCCATACCCACTTTAGATTTTTTAGATCCAAAATATTCCTTTTTAAATACCTCTCAGGACCCTCCCGTACATTATTTAAAAGCTGAGGAGGCTTACTTAATTTTAGCAGAGGCAAATCTATCTGACAACAATATAATTTCTGCTCGTGCCAATCTCAACAGTCTTATCGATTTAATAGCTACCCGAGAGGTAAGAAATATTGACGACTCAATTGAAGATAGGTCACAGGTAGCTCCAGGAAGCCGACCTGATAACGCTTCCGTTGTGGTAAATGGCAGATCAGGCTTGGTATTGGATCGTCAATCGGGAAATGTGGATATTCCATCCGTCTCCGGTACTTCATTGACAGCCGCGGATATTGCTCTTATGGAAGATAATGACGCCGGTTTGTCCCTATTATACAGAACCCGGCAAGAAGTGTTCATTGCCGAGGGAATTCGATTGGTAGACATGGGAGTAAAGCTGGTTATAGATGAGAACGAAATTTTATTGAACGAAAACATAAATGAAGGTGACCCTGGAACAGAGCCCCTAATTCCGCCATTCATTGCCTCTATAGCAACTACTTTAGATGCTATAACTTATAATCCCGAAACCGGGATTGCCACTACTGTAATTGATCTGAATGCCATTTTAGTTGCTAATAAAACCTCTGATTTAGTAGTTCCTTTTGAGTGATATGTACAAATAACTGTGAAAAAAGTCGTCTCGATATTTAAACATGAGACGGCTTTTTTATTACCTATTCATAAGTGTATTCGGAAATAGGTTAACTTTTAAAATCCATGTTGAATTTTAGGCATTTAATGTTAATTTATCCCTTACCTCTATATTTTCTTTGGCATATTCGGGAGTAAGAACAATAAATTTCACTTTGCACTACTGATAAGTATATACACCAAACGCAGTGTTCCCTCTATTGACACCTTGGCGGATTTTTTGGTTACTTGCATTTTTATGTAATCAACGACATCTATGATAAGGTGCTCTTATCCGAAAAGTCAATGGATTTTTCTTCAAAATACGCTTTAACGTACTGATTTACTTGGTAATCACATTCCTTGTCTTTCTTCACATGATGAGCTGCGTTAGAACACTTTTTACAGGTAACTCCTAATTTGGATCTTTCCGATTTAAGATGTGAATGACAGACATGCGTAACACCAAGATAAGATGTGAAAGTGAGTAGGTTCATATGTGCCATAAAATTGTTTATCCGGTAATTACAACGAATTAGGCATACCTACAGATATTCAAAAAATCCTGTTAAAACCAAGCATTACCGTTGTTTAGGAGAGTAACTGATTGAAAAAAATACTGAATCCTAATTTAAAAAAGTATTAGCTCCAAATTAAGGAGTACTAATTGTTAAAAAAACAACAAAATTGTATATTATTCAATAAAAATTAACGTTTATTAAACATTCCGTATTCTTAACCGCTAACCTGATGAAAATCGTCAAATATTCGGATTGCTTTCGTTAATTGGGGAAAAAAAATAGGATTATTAACATGAAATTAAGATTTTTACCCCAGCTAATTCAAATAATTTAAAAATGAGATCAAAACTTAACGGAATCTTAACGTTACTTATGGGATTGGTTGTGTTTACATGCTTTGCACAGCAAAAAACGATTACCGGAACGGTTACGGACCAGGATGGCCTTCCACTTCCCGGGGTAAACATCGTTGTTGAAGGTACTACAACCGGTACGCAGACCGATTTTGACGGAAACTACACCATCACCGGAAACAATGGCCAAATACTTGTCTTTACCTATTTGGGGCAAAAAACAGAAAAACGCACTATTGGCCCAAGTAATTCCATTAACGTGCAATTACAGGAAGACGCTTCGCAACTTGAGGAAGTTATTGTTGTTGGTTATGGTACACAAAGCAAACGAACATTAACGGACAATGTTTCCAAACTTACCTCATCCGATATTTCAGAGGTGCCCAATCCTAACCTGCAAAATGCCTTGGTAGCCAAAGCTGCAGGGGTACAAGTTACCCAAACCAACGGAAAGGTGGAAGGTGGTATCAACATTCGTGTGCGAGGTGCAGCTAGTGTTAGTGGAGGTACACAACCGCTTTATGTGCTGGACGGTATACCCTTAATCGACCCCACGGACGGGAGAACGGATATTGGAAACGAAGCCCCAACTAACCCCTTGCTCACCTTAAGCGCAAATGAAATAGAATCCATAGACATACTGAAAGATGCTTCCTCAGCAGCCATTTACGGTGCCAGGGGCGCCAATGGGGTGGTATTGATAACAACCAAGCGCGGTAAACTGGGAAAAGCACAGTTTACCCTTAATTTATCCCAAGGCTTTAGCCAACCCACCAATAAAAGAAAATGGTTGAATACGGATCAATACATTGAATTATTTACGGAAGCTGCGATAAACACTCTTGGGGAAGCGGATGGTAGGGCCGAGGCCGAGGGTACCTTCGATTTTTTGGCGGGAGATACCGATTGGCGATCTAGGGAGGTAAATACAAATTGGTCAGAAATTGCATTTCAAGATGGCTTCCAAACCGATGCAGATTTTTCCGTTTCTGGAGCAGATGCCAAAACATCCTATTTTTTCTCAGGTGCCTATAACAATACCACTGGTATTATCCGAGACAACGAGTTGGAAAGAGCAACTGCCCGAACCAATGTTAGCCATCAGTTTTCTGACAAATTTAAAGCAGGTATGAATTTAAGTTTTTCCAGAACGGAGATTGACCGGATTGCCAGCGACAACGCTTTTGCGACCCCATTACAGGCCATTGCCCAATCCCCTTTATCGCCGGCTAGATTGCCCGATGGTTCGCCCAACCCGGGAACCCTTTACGGTAACTTTTTATTGGACGCCGAAAACGCATTCTTTAAGACCGTCATAAGAAGAACGGTTGGTAAAGCTTTTGGAGAATATACTTTTATTCCCTCATTGAAACTAAATTCTGACTTTTCCTATGACTTCTTCAATCAAACCGAGGATAACTACAGAGGGCAAAATGCCCTTTTTCAATCTACCAATGGACAAGCCTTTGCCTCCGATTTAGGATCCGAGAGCTATACCTTTACCAACTATGCCACGTTTGCCAAATCTTTTGCTGAAAAACATAATTTAAATGTGGTAGCTGGAACAGAGTTTATCAAATACAATAGACGCATCACCAGTGTTACCAGTCAGCAATTCCCTTCTGACGATTTACCCACGGTAAGTGGTGGTGCCGAGGTAACAGCAGGTACCGGAGTTAATCTTACGACCTCTTTTTTGTCTTATTTCGCCAGGGCTACCTACGATTTTGATGGCAAGTATTTATTGAAGGCCAGTATTCGCCGGGACGGTTCTTCCCGTTTTGGTGAAAATGTGCGTTTTGGTACCTTCCCTGCTTTCTCTGCCGGATGGATTCTCACCGAAGAAAATTTTCTCAGCAGTTCTGAAACGTTATCCTTCCTAAAGCTACGTGCCAGTTGGGGTAGACTTGGAAATGCCGATATTGGTGGGGATTATCCGTCTCTATTCTTATTTTCGGGCATCTCTTATAACCAAAGACCGGGTATTGCACCTGTTCAGCCAGGAAATTCTAACCTCACTTGGGAACAATCCACGCAAACTGATTTCGGAATCGAGTTCGGATTGCTAAAAGGCAGAATCTCTGGGGAAATTGACTACTATACCAAAAACACAGAAGACCTACTTTTTAGCGTGCCCCTTATCCCGAGTAGCGGGGCAGCTGATATAAATTCCAACATAGGTACATTGGAAAGTTATGGTGTGGAGTTTGTTCTGAACACCCAAAATATTCAAACGGAAAACTTCACTTGGAACACCAGTTTTAATATTGCCAGTAATGAAAATGAACTGAAATCACTACCTAATAACAACGCCGATATCATAACCGGATTGAATATAAATCGTGTAGGAGAAAATGTAGCATCCTTTTATCTGAGGGAATATGCGGGAGTAGATCCTGAAAATGGGGATGCCCTCTACTATTTGAATACTGAAAATCCCGATGGAACCATCAACCGAAATACCACTAATAATGCAAATCAGGCGCAGCGGATTGTTGCGGGTAATCCATTTCCTGAGCTTATCGCTGGATTAACGAATACCATTTTATACAAAGGTTTTGACTTTACCTTTACCTTCCAAGGAGAGTGGGGCGCCAGTATTTACAACAATGGAGGCCGCTTTCAGTCGGTCAACGGGGACTTTTACGATAACCAAAGTATCGATCAAATGAACAGATGGAGACAACCCGGTGACATCACAAATATCCCACAGGCAAGATTATTCGCAGGCAATGGATCTGCCCAGTCAACCCGTTTTTTAGCCGATGCAGATTTCATTAGACTTAGAAATATAGCATTAGGGTATTCTTTACCAAGCAATGTTACCGATAAAATGGGGCTGAGTAAATTAAGAGTATACCTTACAGGAATAAATCTTTTAACCTTTACCAACTATCCTTTCGAAGACCCAGAAGCAAGAAGCGATTTCAATGGCCAAAATAATCCCGGACAGACGTTTTATTCGGCTCCTCCTGCAAAAACCATTAGTCTTGGAATAAACGTTAATTTTTAATAAAAGAAGTCATGAAAATATACAAACTATTATTTTTCATTCCCCTATTTTTTTTATCACTTAGTTGTGAAAACGAACTAGAGGTAAACCCAACTGACCGTATTCCAGGGGAGTTGGCTTTTTCCTCTGAGTCCAATATTTCAGGTATTTTGGTGGGCACTTACGAAGAAGCCGGCCAAATTGCCACCTATGGAGGTAGAATAAAAATGACCCCTGACCTTTTGGCAACGACCGATCAAGTTTTTTGGGTAGGCACCTTTATAGAGCCTAGACAAGCTTTCCAAAAAGACCTTTTGGTAGATAATTTCTGGATAGAGGGTATTTGGACAAATGCCTATGAGACCATAAACCAAGCAAACCTAGTACTGGACAATATTGATATTGTTACCAGTAGCCAGGGAGAAAAAGACAGAATAGAAGGAGAAGCCAAATTTCTTAGAGCATTGAATTATTTTGATTTAGTGCGCAGCTTTTCTGCCCCATATCAGCCTGGTCAGGCAAATACGCAACTTGGAGTACCACTGCGTTTAATAGGGCTTTTCGATTATTCTCAAAATCTTGAAATTGCAAGGAGCACTGTAGATGAAGTATATGCACAAATACTTTCCGATGCCAATGATGCATATGATTTACTCCCTGCTTCAAATGGATTTTATGCAGACCGTTATGCAGCCAAGGCCTTATTGGCAAGAATGTATTTTCAACAAGGAGATTATGCCAATGCCAGAGATGCCGCGCATGACGTACTTATGAACAGCGGCCATAGTTTAGCCCCTACGTATGCAGGAGCATTTAATAATGATGTTGATGGCCCGGAAGATATTTTTTCTTTCCAAGTCACTAGCCAAACAGGTTTTAACAATCTTGTAATTCATTATTCCTCTGAAGCTAGTGGTGGGAGAGGTGGAGATATAATAATAGAAGATGCTTATTTGGATCTATTTGATGATTTAAATGATGAGCGACGCAATTTTTTTTATATTAATCCTGCAAATGACCGGCGGTTAACATTAAAATATTACGATATTAAGGATTATATTTTTGTTTCCCCTTTCGAAAAATTATTTTCAAATGTAAATATTTTTAGAATTGCTGAAATGCATTTAATCCGTTTAGAAAGTAATTTTAGGGAAGGGACTGCCGTAGGCTTAGCACCTTTGCTTGAGATTAACGCTTTAAGAGCGAGATCGAATGCGGCTCCCCTACCCGGGCCACTAACCTTGGATTTGATTTTTAACGAACGACAATTGGAACTAGCGTTTGAAGGCTTTTTGCTTCACGACATAAAAAGAGTTGAGGGTAGCGTTGGTGATCTCCCTTTTGATTCCAATTTATTGGTATATCCTATCCCTCAGGCGGAAATGGATACCAATCCATTAATGACGCAAAACCCCGGTTATGGTGGTTAATACCCCTAACTTATAAAACTGTTAAAGGGCCGATTATAAAAAAATCGGCCCTTTTTAAAGTTATACGCTCCATCGGCCTAGAAAAAGGCATTCAGTAGCAACTTACCCTTTGGGCTTTTATGCCATAGCATTATAAAATTCGTACTCCTAAATACTCCATAATCACTAATTAATATGGTCTTAAAACCTTTATACCCATTCTATCTCGTCTTTTTTCTGTTCTTTATTCAGGCTGTTGTTTCACAAAATTCAGAAATATTAACCATTGAGACTATCCTGAAATTAAAAAATGTGAGCAACCCTGAAATAAGCCCGGATGGAAATTGGGTAGCCTATACCGTTTCAGAAATGGATCTAAAAGAAGACAAATCTGTTACACGCATATATATTATTCCCACTGAAGGTGGAAGCCCCATCCCAATAACTTCAAAAGACTATTCCGCCAGCGAACCAAAGTGGAGTCATGATGGTACGTTCCTTTCCTTTTTAGCCTCTAAAAAAGAAGGTGAAAAAGTTCAGGTATGGACTTCTAACCGACTGGGAGGGGATTCGGAACAACTTACCAAGATTCCACAAGGCGTTTCCGGTCATAGCTGGTCACCGGTGGAACATAAGCTAGTGCTTCAAATTAAAGACCCTAAACCGGAAGAACTTACAAAAGACAAAGAAGATGATAAGAAAGTAAAACCAGTGGTTATTGATCGTCTTCAATTTAAAAGAGATTATGAGGGCTATTTGGATCGTAACAGAACACACCTTTACACATTCATACCTGGAGATTCTCTAGGCACACAAATAACTTCTGGGGATTTTGATGATTTGGATCCCGTTTGGAGTCCGGATGGAAAGTCAATTGCTTTTGTAAGCAACCGAACCACGGATGCCGATGCCAATGACAATTCCGATATTTGGATTGTTTCAGCCAATAATCCCGATAAGGAAAAACAACCCTTTAAGGTAACCAATAATCCCAATGCGGATGATTCGCCCTCCTGGAGTCCTGATGGAAAATACATTACCTACAAAACCATTACCAATGGCGATAAAATTTGGTATGAAACTCAAAAATTAGCGGTCATACCAATCACAGGAGGAAATCCGGTAATTCTGTCACAGAATCTGGATAGAAATATAAGAAAACCCAAATTTTCTAGGGACGGAAAGCTCATTTACTTTCTTGTGGAAGAGCAGGGAACTAGTGTCCTGGCCACCATTTCCCCCACAGGAGGAAATTTTAAAAGAGTAATTCAGGGAGATTTCAGTATTAGTGATTATTCTTTATCAGAAACAGCCCTAGTCCCTTTGTTGAGCAAAGCAAACAGGCCTGCCAATCTATTTAGTTTTAAAAAGGAATCACTTAAAGAACTTACTAAGGTTAATGATGATCTTCTAGAAGGGCTAAAAAAACCGATAGTAGAAAAAATTAATTTTAAAAGCACCGACGGTACTCCAATAGAAGGCTTTGTTGTAAAACCTGTAGACTTTGATGCTTCAAAAAAGTACCCTGCCGTTCTATGGATTCATGGTGGACCCACAAGTCAGTATGATTATTCCTTTGACCCGGAACCTCAGCTTTTTGCTGCGAACGGATATGTAACTTTGCTTATCAACCCTAGGGGATCCACAGGGTACGGACAAGCCTTTTGTGAGGCTATATTCGCCGATTGGGGTAATTTAGACTATCAAGATGTTATGGCCGGTGTAGATCATGTCATTAACGAAGGCTATATGGATCCTGAAAAATTAGTCGTAGGAGGTTGGTCCTATGGGGGTATCCTGACCAACTACGTAATAACCAAAACAAATAGATTTAAATCCGCCATTTCTGGTGCCAGTGAGGCTTTATACAGAGCCAATTATGGTCACGATCATTACCAACAAACCTGGGAAAAGGAATTAGGTCTTCCTTGGGAGAATCCTGAGTTATGGGAACACTTATCGCCATTCAACAAAGTAGCTAATATCAAAACTCCAACGCTTTGGATGGGAGGTAGCGATGATTGGAATGTTCCGATACTAAATTCCGAACAAATGTATCAAGCAATGAAACGCTTGGGGGTGGATACTCAACTGGTGGTTTATCCGGGGGAACATCACGGCTTAAAAAGACCTTCCTTTATTAAAGATCGCTTGGAACGCTTTTTAGACTGGTATGGAACAAAACTAAAATGAAAAATAGAATTTAAAAACACGGAAATGATTACAAAAAGCCCATAAGAAGATAGTTCCCAATGAAAGAACTAATTTCCTTTAGCTCCGGCTTTTATGTACCTTTACCCATGCTAAACGCAATCCAAACCTATGGCATAAGGGCAGTAGTAGAAGCAATTAATGCAGACAAGCCAATTGATAAAGTATTTATCCAAAAAGGGCTTAAAGGTGAATTATCCAAAGAGCTGGAAACGGTAATCCGCAAAAAAGGAATCAACGCTTCCTATGTTCCTGTTGAAAACTTGACCGTATGACCACTAAGTGGACTATTGCAAATATTTCGTCTCGTGCGAAAAACAAATAACAAAAATCGTAACTTTACCTCACTAAAAGCAACTATTATGGATTTGCAAGCGGATTTAAAATGGATACATCAAGAATTGGATACTGTAAAAGACCCTTTACTTATTGAAGCCATTAAAAATATGCTGAAAGCTAGGAAAAAAATGTCTTTGGAACGTATCAGTATTGAACAGTATAACAAAGAAATCAACGAATCTATTGCTCAAATTGAAAAGGGAGAATTTTATACACACCAAGAAGTAGGGGAACGTATCAAGCAATGGTCAAAACAATAATTTGGACGCATCAAGCAGATGAAGGCCTAAGCCAAGCTTTTCTGGATTTATTGGAACAATCGGCGTCAATTGAAACCGCTTCAAGAATTGTCAACGAAATATACGAATCAACTTCCATCTTGGCCACAAATCCGGAGATTTATAAACTGGACTCACTTAAGCAAAACAACAAAGGAAATATTCGGGCTTATGAGAAGCACACTTACAGAATATCATACTTAATAGATAAAGAAACCGTATATATTATACGTGTAAAGTATGCCAGAAAAGAACCTTTGGAATATTAGAAAGCTATAAATCAGGAGCTTATATGAGGTTATATTGTTTCAGACTTAAAACAATTTTCTTACACCTCATTGTAACATGTCCCAAAAAGCCTTGATAACATCCTAATAAACAGAAAAAATACTAATAGTTCCTTAAATATCATTGCCCCCTATGGAAAATAATACCCAAATTTATGGCATAAGGACAGTGGTAGAAGCAATTAATGCGGACAAGCCAATTGATAAAGTATTTATCCAAAAAGGGCTTAAAGGAGAATTGTCCAAAGAGTTGGAAACTTTAATCCGTAAAAAAGGAATCAATACTTCCTACGTTCCTGTAGAAAAGCTGAACAGGCTTACAAAAAACAACCATCAAGGAGTAGTAGCCAATACCTCGCCAATACGGTTTTATGAGTTGGAGGAACTGGTTGAAAAAGTAACAGCAAAAGACAAGGTACCCTTGTTTCTTTTGCTAGACCAACTCTCTGATGTGCGAAACTTTGGGGCAATCATTCGCACAGCGGAGTGCACCGGAGTTGATGGTATAATTATTCAAAAAAAAGGAGCAGCACCGGTAACGGCAGATACCATTAAAACGTCTGCCGGAGCAGCTTTTAATGTCCCTATAGCCAAAGTTGACCATCTGAAAGATGCTGTTTTTTATCTTCAGGCATCAGGCATAAAAATCATTGCTGCTTCTGAAAAAACGGAAAATACGATTTACTCAGTTTCCTTTACCGAACCTTGTGCCCTAATTATGGGCTCAGAAGACAGTGGAATATCTCCTTCCATTCTAAAAGCTGCTGATACCACAGCCAAACTGCCTCTTTTGGGAAGCATAGGATCCCTAAATGTTTCTGTTGCT
>CAZOGV010000034.1:0-19693 GCA_964579225.1 uncultured Akkermansia sp.
CACCCTCGCCCGCCGTCCCCTCGCCCCTCAGACGACCGGCCCCGTCATCCCCTCGGCCAAAGTCGCCGGCTACGCTAAACCCGTTTCGCGCCTCATCATGGGTTGCGACAACCAGCAAACCTTCCCCCACGCCTGCGCGATGTTCGACGATTACTTCGAGCGCGGCGGCAACGCCTTCGACACCGCCTGGCTCTACGCCGGCGGCAAACAAGAGCGCCTGCTCGGCCACTGGATGCGGACTCGCGGCGTGCGCGATCAAGTCGTTGTTCTCGCCAAAGGCGGCCACACGCCCTTCTGCAAACCGCGTGACGTCGTCCGCCAGCTCCACGAATCGCTCGACCGCCTCAAAACCGACCACTGCGATTTCTACTGCCTGCACCGCGACAACCCCGAAATCCCCGCCGCCGAATTCGTGGACGCCCTCGCCGCCGAGCAACACGCCGGCCGCATCCGCGGCGCCTTCGGCGGATCGAATTGGAGTCCCGCGCGTATCGTTGAAGCCAATACATACGCCACCACCCGCGGCCTGCCCGGCTTCCGCATCCTCTCCAACCAGTTCTCCCTCGCCCGCATGGTCGAGGCCCCGTGGGGCGGTTGCCTGAGCGCCGGCGATCCCGACACCCGCCGCTGGCTCGCCGAGCGCGCCGGCACGCCCGCCGAGGTCGCGCTCTTCGCCTGGTCCAGCCAGGCGCGCGGATTTTTCACCGAGCGCGCCGCGCCCGACCGCACCGACGACCCCGAGCTCGTGCGCTGCTGGTATGCCGAGGACAACTGGGCCCGCCGCGCCCGCCTGATCGAGTTGGCCAAGGAAAAAGGCGTCACCCCGCCCGCCATCGCCGCCGCCTACGTGCTCGCGCAACCCTTCCCGTGCTTCGCGCTCATCGGCCCGCGCACCCTCGCCGAGACCGACAGCTCCCTGGAGTGCCTGCGCGTCACCCTCACCCCCGCCGACCTCGCCTGGCTCGACCTGAAGATCGCCACAAGGAGCGGCGACACTCCTGTCGCCGATTAAACGCCCCGCACGGCGACAAGAGTGTCGCCGCTCCTTGGCCACCCCGCCACCTCCGTAAATTTCCCGGCTGCATTTCCCCCACGTCTCGGCATGCATGCTGCGAACTCCACGCCACCCGCACCGCCATGAAACGTTTCGCACCCTGGATCGCCTGCCTCGCGTTGTTCGCCCTCTTCTCCGCGCCGCTCTCCGCCGCCGTCGAAGCCACCACGGACACCGCTTCCGACAAATCCCCCGTCGCGCCCTACGCCAAGACGCTCGCCGCCGTCACCGGCGTTGCCATATCGCCCCTGCTCGGCACCGCCGGCCTCGGCATCTACCAAAACCTGCAGGCCAAGACCGAGGAGCAAAGAGCCGCGCTCCCCTGGTATGCCAAGTGGAGCTTCATCGTGCCCGCCTTGCTCGTCGTCGGCGTCGTCGCGGCCAAGGACTCGCTAGGCACCATCCTACCCCCCGGTGCCAAAAAACCCCTCGATGTGCTCGAGACCATCGAGAACAAAGCCTCCGGCCTCGTCGCCGCCGGCGCGGTCGTCCCCTTCACCATGAGCTCGCTCTCCAAGATGATTGTCGGGAGCGGCGACTCCGCCGCCACCCACGCGGGAAACGCGGGCGATCTCCTCCTCCACGCCGGCACCGCGACCGTGACCATCGGCGCGATCGATTGGTCGTGGCTCCTAAACATCCTCACCGTTCCGCTCGGCATCGCCGTCTTCGCGATCGTCTGGCTCGCCTCTCACGCCATCAACGCCCTCATCCTCCTCAGCCCCTGGGGTGCCATCGACGCCGTGCTCAAAGGCGCCCGCACCGCCCTGCTTGGACTCATCCCGCTCGTCGCCACCCTCAACCCGTGGATGAGCCTGCTGCTGTCACTCATCCTCGTGGTTATCGCCTACCTCGTCGCCGGCTGGGCCTTTCGCCTCACCGTCTTTGGCGCGATCTTCTCCTGGGACTTTTTCACCTTCCGCAAAAAGCGCTACGTCGTCGCCGAGAAGGGCGACAACAAACTCTTTTCGAGCAACACGCTCGTGAAGGAAGGCGTGCCGATGCGCACCTACGGCCGCCTCCGCGCCGAGCCCGAAAACGGCAAACTCGTCTTCCGCTACCGCCCCTGGCTGGTGATGCCCGAGAAGAGCCTCGACGTGAAACTCGAGTCCGCCGCCGTCGGCAAAGGTCTGTTTCTCTCGACCATACGCAGCGGCGAAAAAACCGCCTTCGTGCTCCCGCCCCGCTACCGCGACCACGAGACCGAGATCGCCAAGGTTTACGGCCTCGAAGGCGGCGTGCAGGACGCCGGCCTCATGAAGGCCTGGAGCGCCCTCCGCGAACTCTTCGGCGGCAGCTCCGCCAAGGTCACCGCCTGATCCTTCACAACAGTCGCCGCCGTATGCGCGCCGACACCTGCTCGATCCCGATCACCACCACGAGGATCAGCAGGATGACCGCGAGCGCCTGTTGATACTGAAACAGGTTCATCGCCGCGCGTAGCTCCACGCCGATACCGCCCGCGCCGACCAGGCCGAGCACCACCGCCGCGCGCACCGCCTTCTCCACGCTGAACAATCCCGTGGCCACGAACGAGGGAAACGCCTCCGGCAAAATCGCCCCCACCACCACGCCCGCGCGCGACGCCCCCGTCGAGGCCAGCGCCTCCGCCGGTCCCGGCTTTATCTCCTCGATGCGCTCCGCGAAAAACCGCCCGCAAAATCCCACCGTATCCACCGCGATGGCCAAAATCCCCGCCAGCGGACCAAAGCCCACCGCGACCAAAAACACCATCGCCCACACCAGATCGGGAATCGTGCGCGAGACAGAAATCAAGGTCCGCGCCGCCGTCCGCACCACCGCATGCGGTGCCGTGTTCGCCGCCGCCAGCAAGGCCACCGGCAAACTCAAAATCACCCCGAAGCCCACCCCCACCACCGCCATCTGCAGCGTCTCGTAGAGCGCCTTCGCCAACACCTCCCCACGCGAAAAATCTGGCGGAAATGCCTGCCCTAAAAACTCGCCCAGATTGCTCGCGCCGCGCGCCAGCCGCTCAGGCGTGATGTCCGCCGAACCCAGCCCTTGCAGCACAAAGGCCCCGGCCGCCACGCACGCGATCCACGTCCACCACGAGGGCGAAGTGAAACGCGGCGGCGGCGACGCGGTAGTTTTTACGGAGGAGCCGACGGATAATTCAGACATGGGAGACCAGATTCGTTTCGTTCGCCCCGCGTTCATCATACAGCCCGGCCAGATCGGCCTCGGCTTTGCCCGCCAGGTGACTGTCGATCACCTTCTCGCCCGCGCGCAGACCGACCACGCGGTCCCCGTATTCCAGCGCCAAGTCGAGGTGATGCAGCGTGCAGATCAAGGTGAGCCCGCGCTCGCGCACGATCTCCGCCAGCAGCTCCATCACCTGCCGCCCGGATTGCGGATCGAGGCTCGCCACCGGCTCGTCCGCCAAAACCACCTCGGGGTCCTGCATCAACATGCGCGCGATCTGGCCGCGCTGCTGCTGCCCGCCCGAAAGCTGATCCGCCCGCCGCGCCGCCAGATCGGCCAGCCCCACCCGCGCCAGACACTCCAAGGCCCGTGCGCGCGTCGCCGCCGGCGCCACCGGACCCAGCACGCCCCACAAGCCGCCCTTCGCGCCGAGGGCGCCGAACAGGGTGTTCTGAAAAACGCTCAAACCCGCCACCAAATGAAACTTTTGAAACACGACGCCCACCCGCCGACGCACCGCCCGCAGTTCGCGACCGCGCACCCGGCTCAGGTCCGCGCCATCAAAAACCACCCGCCCCGCGTCGGGCCGCTCCAGCGCGTTCAAGCAGCGCAACAAGGTCGATTTACCGGAACCGTTGCGACCGAGCAGCACAATGTTGTCGCCGCGCCGCACCGTCAGCGAAACCCCGCGCAGCGCACGCGTGCCGTTGGGATAGGTTTTCACCAGATCGGCTACCTCAAAAAGCGCCGGAGGGTGAGCCGCGAAAGTGGAGGACAAGGGGGTGCTCATTCGAGGGGCAGCTTGAGCAAGGCATAACCCTCGCGAATCACCGCGTAGTCCGAATCCACTACAGGCGCGAGTTTCACGCCGCTTTCGTAGCGCTCCGCGTTTCCGCCCGATAGCAACAAGGGCAGCAGCGTATCGGCATGCTCGAGCATCAGCCCGCTCAGCTTCGCGACAAACTCCGGCGAGAGGTCGCCGCGCGCCACGAACAAATCCGCTGGCACCGGCGCGCTCTCCGCCACGATGCGAAAACGGTCCGGACCGAAGCGCTCCACCAGTTTATCAAAATCACGCACACCGCTGCCGAGCGCATCCACGTCGCCGTTGATCAGCGCCTCCAGCCGAGCGCCGTCGAGCAGCCGCACCGTCACGTCCCGATCCGGGTCGAGCCCCGCTTCTTTCAACATCACGTAGGGGATGATGTGCCCCGTGGTGGAACCAGGGTCCTTCATCGCGATGCTCTTGCCGCGCAAATCCGCCAGGGTGCGCACCGGACTATCGAACTTCACCACGAAAGCGGTGTGGTAGCGCGGGCGCTCCAAGCCGACCACCGGCTGCGGCGCTTTGCGCAAACGCGAGCGCATGATGATGTATTCCGACGGCCCCGCGAGCACGAGGTCGAGCTGTCCGAATTGCAGCGCGGTGATGGCCGCCGTGCGGTCGCTCACCGGAAAAAACTCCACCTTCACGCCGGCGAGTTTTTCCAACTCCCGCGCGAAGGGCCCGAAGGTCGAGGCCAGCGCCTCCATGCCTTCGATGCCCGTGTCCGCCACGCGCAGCACGCGCGGCGCTCCGCCCGCCGCATCCGCTTCGGCCGGGCGCGAACACCCTACCGCCGCAAAGCCGAGCAGAGCCGCGCCAAGCAGCATTGAAATCAAGGGGCAAAGTCGTCCGCGAAACCGCATCGCCGAAGCTTAGTCACCAATGTGACAAACCTGCGGCGATCAGGTTACGGATACGTTAAGACGTAAGTATGCACCGACCTTTCGACGTAAACCACTAGGCCAATCCCCAGCCCCGCACGCTGCATGTTGCACAACACCCACTCAAAACACCCTCGCCTCCGCTCCAAACACCGCCCGGGCCCAATGTTCGTAATACGAACATTGGGCCCGGGGCGCACATGCGTTCGAACAAAGCGGCACGGCGGCCGGTGGAGATGCGTCGGGGTGAAGAGAGAGGGGGTTGCATACCCCCCTCCACCACCTGCAGATCGGAATTATCAGGCGTAGAGTCGCACCTCGAACACCCGCGCCACAGGCGCGCCGTGCGTGGCCAGCACCTCCAGCTCAACCTTCGCGCCCGTGACCGGCGAGGCCAAGGTGTGCACACGTTTGCGCAGGTAGTTGCCGGTCTCCTCCACCGCGACCTTGCCATCCACAAGGATGCGGTAGGCCTTTACCGTCTCGGGCTGGGCGGAGCGCGGGGCGGACTTTCTCGTGTGGTGATCGCTCATGGTGAGGATCAGTTCCTTTTCGAAATTGGTGTCGAAGGTAAGGTGTATCTCGCGAATGGATACAGCGGAGGGGAACTCCAGGGCCAGCGTGGCTGGCAGTCCGGCAGATTCCCACCGATGGACGGAATCGGACGACCAGGGTCCCCACACCGACTTTAAATCGCGCGTCACGCCATCGACCACGTTCGCCGCCTGCGCGGCGGCGCCCGCTTCCGACGTCGCCGAGATCTTCGCGACCCGCGCCAGATCGGCGTCGTCGGTGTTGGAGGTGGCGGGCAGATACGCGTCGTCCTTGAGCAGGGCCTGCTGAAGCGCGGCCACGTTTTCCTTGGTCGCGAGCTGGCGAATGTCATTCCCCGCCACGCCGCGCCAGAGCGCCGCTGCCGTGCCGATGGCCTGCCCGCCGACCGCGCAGGTCGCCATTACGCGAGTGCTCGCGAAGGCCACGTGGGTCGCGGAGATGTTGCGGCCGGCGAAGAAGAGGTTGCCGATGTTTCGTGAGTGGTAGCAGCCGAGCGGAATCGAGTAGAGATGATCGAACCGCGAAGGCGTGAATGGCTGCTCATCGGGCACATCCACACCCGAGGGCGGGTGCAGATCGATGGCCCAGCCGCCGTAAGCGACCTGATCATCGAAGATGCGCCCGCCGAGCACATCCTGCTCCTTCAGCACGTGCAGCCCCAGGAAGCGGCGACTCTCGCGCTTGCCGGGAAGCGCGCCGACCCAGTCGAGCGCCCAGTTTGCGGAATCGGGATGATCGCCGGAGTTTTTGACGTAATCCCAGACCCCGAGCGCGATGCGCAGCAGCTCGTGGCGGATGGTCTCGTTGTCCTTCAGAGTGTCGATCTGACCGCCCCACTCGAACCACCAATAACCGTATTCGTAACTATTGATCGGCCGGTGCTTGAAGTCCGACTTCTGGAATTTGCGAATCCAGGAAGGCGCGATGAAGGGCTGCGGCGCGTCGTGCTTGCGGCCGGTGATGAGGATGGAGCTGCCCAGCGTATGACGATCCGCGACCTCCTGCGCGAGCGTCTCGCCATGGTCGGACTTGGCCTCGCGCCCGACGTGATAATCGGCCCCCGCCTCTGCGCCCAAACGCCCATCGCCAGTGCAGTCGGCGAAAAATTTTGCGCGAATAAGAAACTCGTCCTCGGTCGGATTGCGCACTGCGCTGGCGGAAACGATAAGGCCGTTTTCAACCACCGCGCCCACCACGTCGGTGTCGAGCAACAAGGTGATGTTGGGCTCCAGCTTTACCTTTTCATAGAGCAACAAATCCCACTGCGAATAACAGCGGTGCGGATTGCGTAATGCGTCCTCGAGGCGCAGCTCCTCCACGATGCCGGACTCGCGGCAGCCCGGCTTCTTGCCGTGGCAATCCGCGCCGACGACGTGCATTTTGATTTCGCTGGAAGCGTTGCCGCCCAGCACGGAACGGTCCTGCACCAGAACCACGCGCGAGCCGTTGCGCGCCGCCGCGATCGCCGCGCACACGCCGGCCAAGCCGCCGCCAGCGACGAGAAAATCGGTTTCAAGGGTATGTTGTTTAAGAGCCATGGTTTCACCTTGCCGAAGCTTGCCCGCCGCGACCAGACGCCCGAAGGTGAAACCGTTCACCAAATCATGCCCCAAGCCCCCACCCTCTCCGCCGTCGCCCGCGCCGTCGGCCTGTCCCCCGCCACCGTCTCTTACGCCCTGCGCGGCTCGCCCAAGATCCCGGACGCCACCCGCGCCCGCGTGCGCGCAGCCGCCGCGCGCCTCGGCTACCGGCCCAACGCCCGCGTCGCCGAACTCATGGCCCACATTCGCGGCGGCCGCTCGCCCGACTCCGCCGAGGTCGTCGCCCTTGTCTGGCTTGAGGGCCGCGCGTCGGAGATGTCGCCCTTTCAACGCCTCGTGCAAACCGGTGCCGCGGAGCGGGCCAAGACGCGCGGGTGCCGCCTCACCGCGTTCTGGCTGTCCGCCCACGGCACGCCCGCGCGCCTCGCCCAGGTGCTGCGCGCGCGCGGCATCGCCGGCGTCGTCTTCGGTCCGGTCAACGCCGCCACGCCCGTAGCCCTCGATTGGCCGTGGAACGACTTCGCCATGGCCGTCGTCGGCATGGCCGAGTGGACCCAACCGCTCTCCCGCTCCGGCCACCACCATTACGAGGCCATGCGCCTCGCCCTCGCCCGCCTGCCCGAGACCGGCGCGCGCCGCCCCGCCGCCTGGATCGACGCCGCCACCAACCTCCGCGCCCACCGCGCCTGGCAGGCCGCTTGGCTCGCCTGCGCGCCGCCCGGCTCCGCCCGCCGACTCCGCCTCGCCACGCCCGGCGACGAGGCCGACCTTGCCGCCTGGCTCGCCGCCCACCGGCCCGACGCTCTTATATGCAGCTCCCCCGGCGAACTCGCCGCAGCCCGCCAAGTCGGCTGGACGGGCGATCCCGACCGCTGCGTCCTGCTCTCATGGGAGACAGGCCACGCCGCCGCCGGCGTCGAACAGGGCTACGATACCATCGCTGCCCACGCCGTGGACCTCGTCATCGCCCAGCTCCAACGCAACGAGCGCGGCCTGCCCGATCCCCCCCGCATGCTTCTCTTCCCCGGCCGCTGGCGCGACTCGGTCTAAACAAGTCGTGGCGTCGCTCCCTCGACCCCCGCCGCTACCGCCGGCTCGCCGGCCTTTTGCGCTTGGCCCGGCCCTCCCCCTCCTCTGCCCTTGCCCCTTCAATCTCCCATGCTCGCCATCCTTCGTCGCGTCGCCCTCGCCTGCCCCCTCCTCCTCGCCTCCGCCGCCCTCGCCGACGGCCCCGCCTACCCGGAAGCCTCCCTCCCCGAGCTCGCCCGCCTCCTCGACGAAGCCCGCGAAAAATCCCCCGCACTCGTCGCCCAGGCCCTCGCCCAACAGGAGGCAACCGCCCGCCTCGACGCCGCCCGCTCCGGCTACTACCCGAGGGTCGATGTGTATGCTAATTTCGGATACAGAAAGAGCATTTACCAGGAGACCGGCATCGCCGACGAGGACAGCCTCGGCGCCAATTTCAACGCCGTCATCCGCCGCCCGCTCTACCACTGGGGCGCGATCGAGGCCCGCATCCGCCAGGCCCGCATCGACTTCGTCAACGAAGACCTCGAACGCGTGCACCTCCTCCGCGGCATCAAACGCTCCCTCCGCGCCGACTATCTCGCCCTGATCGTGAACCGCGCCGAGTTGAACAACCTCGCCCTCCGCCGCCAGGCCGCCGAGGACGCCCTCGTCCGCACCGACTCCGACCGCGCCGCCGGCACCATCGGCGAGGCGGAGGCCGAGCAGGCCCGTCTCCAGGTCGAGCAGAGCCTCATCAACATCGAGGCCATCGAGGCCGAACAGGCCCGCATCCTCGCCGCCTACAAACGCGACCTCGGCTGGGACACCCCCCTCGCCCTCGACCAGGCTCCCGCCAGCCCCGACCTCCCCGCCCTCCTCGCCTGGGTCGAACGCACCCGCTCCACCGGCCTCGATTCCTGGCTCGCCGACCAGGGCGAGGTCCAGCGCCGCCAAAACCTGCTCGAACGCGAAAAAGCCGAACTCGTCCGCATCGCCGCCGGCCAGCGCCCGCTCTTCAACTTCGCCGCCAGCGCCGGCCAGGGCCAGAGCAACACCGCCGGCCAGAACAACGTGGACACCTTCAACTACTTCGTCGGCGTGGACGTGAGCTGGAACATCTTCGACGGTTTCGAAACCTCCGCCAAACGCCGCGAGGCCAACTTCCGCCTCCGACGCATCGAGCGAGAACTCGCCGCCTACCAGGACGAACTCCGCGCCCAGTCCTTCGAACTCCTTCGCCAGATCGCCTTCCGCGCCCGCCAACTCCAGCTCGACGAACGCCGCGCCGCCCTCGCGGGCAGCACCCTCGCCACCCGGGAACGCGAGGCCAAGGAAGGCCGCGTATCCACCGCCGCCCTACGCGAACGCCGCCTCGCCTCCGGCGAGGCCGAGCTCGCCGCCCTGCGCGGCCGCGTGACCCTCCTGCTCGCGCTCAACGACTACCTCGACCTCACCCTCCCCGCCGCCATCGAACTCGGCGCACCCTCCGCGCAAAACTAGGGAACACTCCCGCCCCGCGCCCCGTCTCCCGCCGAATGAAACCCGCCCGCCTCCTCCTCGCCGCCGTCCTCCTCGCCGCCGCCGGCGTCGCGTGGTTTTTCTTCGGCGCGCGCACCGAGGTGAACACCGCCGTCGTCGCGCGCGACACCGCCGTGGACGCCGTGCCCGCCGTCGTGAAGGTCGATCCCGAGTTTCAAGTCACCGTGACCAGCGACGTCACCGGCCTCGTCACCACCAGCAAGGCCAAGCTCGGCCAGATCGTGCGCGAGGGCGACGTGCTCTTCGAAATCGCCCCCAACGACTACCGCATCGAACTCGCGCGCCTCGAAGCCCAACTCGCCAACACTCGCGACCAGTTCGCCCTCGATTTCCAGACCCGCAACGCCCTCCAGCGCCAGCAGGAGGACCTCGCCAACTTCGAGCGCCGCACCCGCGAGGGCGATTACCCCGAGTTGGAGATGAAACGTCGCCGCGACGAATTCCGCATCTTCACCGAACAGCTTGAAAAAGACCGCCTCGCCCGCGAGCGCCACGTCGCCGACCTCGAGCACGCCATCCGCCTCCAGCGCGACGCCATCGAGAAGTGCGTCATCCGCTCGCCCGCCTCCGGCACCATCACCGCGCTCTTCGCCCAGCCCGGCGAGGTCGTCCCCCTGCGCGCGCCACTTGTCCGCCTCTACAGCGAGGCCCTGCAAGTCGAGGTCCGCATCAACGAGGAGGATTTTTCCGGCATCCGCATCGGGCTCGATGCCTCCGTGCGTTTCCTCGCCTACGGCCCCGAACTCTATCCGGCGAAGGTCGTAAAAGTCCTACCCAACGCCGACCCGCTCAACCAGCAGTATCGCGCCTACCTGGAGGTCGAGATCCCCGCCGATCGCCTTATCCCCGGGCTCAGCGGCGAGGCCAGCATCATCCGCAACCGTCGCGATGGCTCGCTGCTCGCCCCCCGCTCCGCGCTCAAGGACGGCGCGGTCTTCGTGATTGAGAACGGCGTTGCCCGCCACCGCTCCGTCACCATCGGCTTCCGCGGCCTCAACGTCTTCGAAATCCTCGAAGGCGCGAACGAAGGCGACCGCCTCGCCACCTCCGCCCTCGACTCCCTCCGCGACGGCTCGCGGGTCACCGTCAGACGGTGAGCTGGTAAAGCTAGTAGAGCTGGTAAGCTGATAAAGCTGGTAGAGCCCAAAAGCACAAAACACGATGCCTGGAAACGACAGTTGGCGCGATTTGCAGGTCTGGCAGCGGGCGCATCAGGCCTGCCTCGCCGTTTACCGGGCGTCGGCTCCGTTTCCGGCCGAGGAGCGTTTTGGACTCGTCTCGCAATTGCGCGACTCCGCGCGCTCGTTGCCGACAAACATCGCCGAGGGCAAAGGCCGCGCGACCAACGCCGATTTTCGGCACTTTCTCATCATCGCGCGTGGCTCTTTGGAAGAAACGCGCTACCACCTGCTCCTCGCCCGCGATCTCGGTTACCTTCTGCCTTCGGTGTATGACCCTCTCGAATCCGAATACGCCGAAATCTCCCGCATGCTAAACGCCCTGATCCGATCCCTAGGCTAACTCCGCTCTACTAGCTCTACCAGCTCTACCAGCTCTACTAGCTCTACCAGCTCTACTAGCTCTACCAGCTCTACCAGCTCTACCAGCTCTACCAGCTCTACCAGCTCTACCAGCTCTACTAGCTCTACTAGCTCTACTAGCTTACCAGCTCTACCAGCTCTACCAGCTTCCGAATGAACACTTCCCTACTCATCGCCCTCCGCTTCCTTGGCGCTCGCAAGCGCGCGATGCTGATGAGTCTCGCGGGCATCGTTTTCGGCGTCGCGTTTTTCGTCGTCACCCAAGCCCAGACCGCCGGCTTCGAATCCTACTTCATCAAGACCATCCTCGGCGTGAACGGCATGGTGCGGGTCGAGGATCGCATGCAGAGCGCCCCCGCCCTCGCCGCCGGCGGCGACAGCTCCTTCGCCATCCGCGTGGACGGCGCCGTCAAATACATCCCCGGCATCCAGCACCCCAACGTCGTGCTCGAGGCGCTCGCCGGTTTCCCCGGCGTCACCGCCGCCTCGCCCGTGATTCGCGGTAGCGCGACCCTGCTGGCCAACTTCCGCGAATACGACGCGAAGCCCTACGGCATCGACCTCGCCACCTTCGTCAACGTCTCCGACCTCGAGAGCCAGATCATCGACGGCTCCCTCGCCGCCTTCGCCGAGAATCCCTACGCCGTCATCGTCGGCGTGCGCGTCGCCAGCCGCATGCGCCTCTCGGTCGGCGACTCCATTCTCCTCGCCGGACAGGGCGACCCCCAGCGCTACCGCATCGCCGGCATCTTCGAAACCGGCATCGATCTCGTGGACCGCGAACGCGTTTACCTGCACCTGCCCGCCATCCGCACCCTGCTCAACCGCCCGGTCGGCGTGTCGTTCATCCAGGCGAATCTCGCCAATCCCGCCGACGCCCCCGCCTACGCCGATCGCATCCAGCAAACCGTCTCACACGCCACCATGGCGTGGCAGGATCGCGAAAAAACCTGGCTTCAAGTCTTCCGCGTGCTGCGCATTTCCTCCGCGCTCACCATCTCGACCATCATCCTTATCTCCGGCCTGGGCATGTTCAACACGCTCGTGATGATCGTGGTCGATAAGACCCGCGAGATCGCGATTCTGCGCTCCATGGGCTACACCCGCGCCGACATCACGCGCGTGTTCATGCTCCAAGGCGGCATCATCGTGGCGCTCGGCGTCGTGCTGGGCTGCGCGGCAGCGGCGGCCGGCACCTACGCGCTCTCGCACATCCCGATCCGCATTCGCGGCATCTTCGCGAGCGACCGCTTCGTGGTGCAATGGGATGTCTGGCACTACGTCGGCGCGGCCGTGATCGCTGTCATCGTGGTGATGATCGCCAGCTATTTCCCCGCCCTACACGCTCAGCCCAGCGCGGCGAGCAGGCGGGCGAGTTCGTCGCGCTTGGCCTGCTGGTCGGCGAGCTGTTTGCGCGCGCCTTCGAGCACGGCCGGCGGGGCCTTGCTGGTGAAGGCCTCGTTGGCGAGGCGAGCCTCGGTGGCGGCGGCGTGTTTGGTCACCTGCTCGAGTTCCTTGGTCAGGCGCGTGCGCTCGGCGGCGGCGTCGATCTTCACGCCGGTGTCGAGATAGAGCGTGCCGAGCGGGGTCACGATGGCGGGCAGCGCGGGCGCGTCGGCCACGCGCGAGAGCGAGGCCGCGCCGGCGAGGCGGGCGAACTTCGCGGACGCGGTTTCGAGCGCGGACCAGGTGACGTCGTCGGCCACGACCGAGAACAACACGTCGCGCTTCTGGCCGACTGCTTTGTCGGTCTTGAGCTGACGGGCGAGCGTCACGGTGGACTTGAGCTTGGCGACGCGACCGGCCGCGGCTGTATCCAGATGAACATTACGCGCGGCGAGCGCGCCGCGCAGATCCTCGGCGGTGCCGATGCGGTTGTCCTGGATGAATCTGGAGGGACCGGCTCCGTCCGGTCCGTTGGCGGACGACACGGAGGTCGTCCCTCCAGAATCGGGCGCGGGCGTCGCAAGCGACGCCCCTGCTACGACGGAACCCGAGTAGCCGAGCAGCGCCCATAGCTCCTCGGTGATGAAGGGCGCGAAGGGCTCGAAGAGCAGCAAGAACTGGCGGATGACGAGATCCTGCACGGCGAGCACGTGGTCGCGCGCGGACTCGTCCTGAAGGCGGGCCTTGGCGACCTCGACATACCAGTCGCAAAAATCCGTGTAGAAAAAGGTATAGAGTCCCTGGGTGGCGGCCGCGAATTCGAAGTCGGCGAAGCACTTTTCCAGCAGGGCCTGCACGTCGAGGAGCGAGGCGAGCAGGGCGTGGTCGTCGTCGTCGAGCTGCTTGGCGTCGAGGCGGGCGAGGATGGCGTCGAGCGAGGAGTTGTCGCTCATGGGGCCGCTCATCTGGCGGAAGCGGCAGGCGTTCCAGAGCTTGTTGCAGAAGTTTTTGCCGCTCTCGATGCGGTCCTCGTCGAACTTCACGTCTTGGCCGAGGGGCGCGATCTGGAGCAGGCCGAAGCGCAGGCCGTCTGCCCCGTATTTCTGGATGAGGTCGAGCGGGTCGGGCGAGTTGCCGAGGGTCTTCGACATCTTGCGGCCCTGCTTGTCGCGCACGATGCCGTTGAAATAGACGTGCTTGAAGGGAATGCGGCGCTCAAGTTGCTCGCGGGTGAGCGGGGTGGGCTTGGAGGTAGCGCAGGCGTCCCGCCTGCTTTCGGATGCAGGCGAGACGCCTGCGCTACTTTCTGAAAACTCCAGGCCGGCCATGATCATGCGGGCGACCCAGAAGAAGATGATGTCGGCACCGGTCGCGAGCGTGGTGGTCGGGTAAAACTGCGAGAAGCCGGCCTTGGCCTGCTCCTCGGGGTCGTTCCAACCGAGGGTGGCGAAGGGCCAGAGCCAGGACGACGCCCAGGTGTCGAGCACGTCGTCCTCTTGTATCCAGTTTTCCACGTCGGCGGGGCCTTCGAGCGAGACGTGGATCTTGGTCGGATCGCGCAGGTCGGCCTCGGTGAGTTTTTCGCGGTCCACGCCCTTGGCATACCAGACCGGGATGCGGTGGCCCCACCAGAGTTGGCGGCTGATGCACCAGTCCTGGATGTTATCGAGCCAGTTGAGGTAAACCTTCGACCAGCGCTCGGGGTGCATCTGGATAAGACCATCGCGCACGACGGCCTTGGCCTCCTCGACGCGTGGGTAGCGCAGCCACCATTGCTGGGTGAGGCGCGGCTCGATGGGCACGCCGGCGCGCTGCGAGTAGCCGACGTTGTTTTCGTAGGGTTTCGCTTCGAGCAGATTGCCGCGCTCCTGGAGGATCTCGGCGGCTTTTTGGCGGGCGGAGAAGCGTTCCATGCCGGCGAGTTCGGGACCGGCCAGCTCGTTCATAGTGCCGTCGGCGTTGATCGAATCGATGACGGGCAGGCGGTGGCGCTGGCCGATCTCGAAGTCCACCTTGTCGTGCGCGGGCGTGACCTTGAGCGCGCCGGCGGCGAAGGCGGGATCGACCGCCTCGTCGGCGATAATGGGAATCTGGATACGCGCGCCGAGCGGACGCCAGACCATCTTGCCGACGAGGTGGGTGTAGCGCGGATCGGTCGGATGCACGGCCACAGCGACGTCGGCCGCGATGGTCTCGGGGCGGGTGGTTTCAAGGACGAGGTGCGTGAGCGGGATCGTGTTGCCCTCGGCGTCGGTCGTGGTGGTGGGTTCCACGAGTGGATATTGGATGCGGTAGATGTGGCCCTTGGTCGGGCGCATCTCGACTTCCTCGTCGGAGAGGGCGGTGAGCGAAACGGGGCACCAGTTGACCATGCGCTTGCCGCGGTAGATGTGGCCGCCGTCGAAGAGCTTGATGAACGAGGTGAGCACGGCCTTCGAGTAGCCGGGGTCCATGGTGAAGTGGGTGCGGTCCCAATCGCAGGAGCAGCCGAGTTCGCGAAGCTGTTTTAAGATGTGGTCGCCCTTCTCGTCGCGCCAGGTCCAGACGCGTTTGAGGAACTCCTCGCGACCGAGATCGCGGCGTCCCTTGCCCTCGGTTTTCTTGAGGTGTTTTTCGACCATCGTCTGCGTGGCGATGCCGGCGTGGTCGGTGCCGGGAATCCAGCAGGCGGCCTTGCCGTCGAGGCGGGCGCGGCGGATGAGCGCGTCCTGAAGGGTGTTATTGAGCACGTGGCCCATGTGCAGGATGCCGGTGACGTTGGGCGGCGGGATGACGATGGTGTAGGTCTCCTGGCCGGGTGCGGCTTTGCCGGCGAAGCACTTGGCTTCCTGCCAGGCGGCATACCACTTGGCTTCAACGTCGCGGGATTCGTAGCTCTTGGAGATCTCGGGCATGGGCGTAAAAATAAACCGCCCACCCAACGGGCCGGCGGCGGGGGAGTAAAGCTAGTAGAGCTGGTAGAGCTGGTAGAGCTGGTAGAGCTGGTAAGCTAGTAGAGCGGCAGAGCGGCAGAGCGGTAGCGAAGACGACGCTCCGACCTTAAACTTAAACTTCCATCTTAACCTGCGCCCGCCGCTCCACGCCCCGCAGGGCGTGGAGCGGCGGGCGCTTGCGGGTTGCCAAGATCGGGGCAACGTGTCGCGGTTCCGTTTTTTCCCAATGTCTTCTCCCGTCGAAAACGTCGTCATCGTGGGCACCGGTTGCGCAGGCCTTACCGCCGCCATCTACACCGCCCGCGCCAATCTCAACCCGCTCGTGCTCGAAGGTCCCCTCCCCGGCGGCCAGCTCACGACCACCTCCGAGGTGGAAAACTACCCCGGCTTCGCGCACGGCGTGGATGGTTTTCAACTCACGCAAAACATGCGCGAGCAGGCCACGCGCTTCGGCACTCGCTTCGAGCAGGCGCTCGTCACCGCGGTCGATTTCACCGTTAACCCGCGCAAGCTCGTCGTCGGTGACCGCGTCATCCTCGCCAAGTCCGTCATCATCGCCACCGGCGCCTCGCCGCGCATGACCGGCATCCCCGGCGAGAAGGAACTCTACGGCGGCAAGGGCGTGACCACCTGCGCGACCTGCGACGGCGCGTTCTACCGCAAGATGGAGGTCGCGGTCCTCGGCGGCGGCGACAGCGCGGCCGAAGAGGCGCTCTTCCTCACCCGCTTCGCCAGCAAGGTTTACCTAGTCCACCGTCGCGACACCTTGCGCGCCTCCAAGATCATGGCCGACCGCGCCACCTCGCACGAAAAGATCGAGATGGTCTGGGACAGCGTGCCGCTCGAAGTCCTCGGCGTGCAGGAAAACTCCGTCAGCGGCCTGAAGGTCAAAAACGTGAAGACCAACGAGGAACGCGTGCTGCCCGTGAAGGGCGTCTTCGTCGCCATCGGTCACATCCCCAACACCGGCCCCTTCACCCCCGCGCTCGACGTGGACGAGGGCGGCTACTTCAAGCCCGCCGAGGGCTCGCAAGTGCGCACCAAGGTCCCCGGCGTTTACGTCGCGGGCGATTGCTCGGACCACGTTTATCGTCAAGCCATCACCGCCGCCGGCATGGGTTGCCAAGCCGCGATCGAGGCCGAGCGCTGGCTTGCCGAGCACGAGGCTTAATCGCCAGCCGCCTGCGAATTTATTGCACAGGATTTCGTAAAACGCTCCCCGCCTTGCGCTCTAGGCCATGGGGAAGCTTTTTTTGCGTTCGCCTGAAGGGTCGGGGAGTTCGTAGCATGTTTGCCGCATGCTGCCCCCCAAGGATAGCGACCCCGCTCTGGACCTAGCCGACCCCATCGCTCTGCGCATCGCTCTGCGCAACAGCGAGCAGGCCTACCAATCGCTCTTCGAGATAACCCCTCTGCCCATCTGGGTGCGCGATGCGGAAACCATGCGCTTCCTCGAGGTCAACCTCGCCGCCTGCCGCGCCTACGGCTACACCCGCGACGAATTCTTGGCGTTGACGGTTTACGATATTCGCCCGGCCGAGGAACAGGAACGCATTCGCGCTTTCCTCACCGAACGCGAGGCCTCGCAAGCCCGCTCCTACTCCGGTGAATGGCTCCATGTGCGCAAGGACGGTTCGCGTTTTCGGGTCGAGACGTGGTCGCACAACCTCGTTTTCCAAGGCCGCCCCGCCCACCTCGTCATCGCACGCGAGATGACTGCCCAGCTCCAGCCCGACACGGAAACCCCCTTCAACGCCCGCCGCTTCCAACTCGTCGCCTCCGCCACCAGCGACGCCATCTGGGACTGGGACTACGCCGCCGGCACGCTCTGGTGGAGCGATTCCTTCTACACCCTCTTCGGCTACGACCGCACCGATTTTCCCAGCACCCTCGGTGCCTGGGCCGATGCCATCCACCCCGATGACCGCGAACGCGTCGCCGCCAGCCTCGAACGCGCGCGCCTCGAAGGCCAGGAATGCTGGCAAGAGGAATACCGCTTCCGCCGGCGCGACGGCACCTACGCCACGGTGATCGACCGCGGCCGCGCCGTGCGAGACGACGCCGGCAAACCCCACCGCATGGTAGGCGGCATGAGCGACATCACCGAGCAGGTCCGCCTCCAAAAAAACCACCTGCTCACCCAGCGCCTCGAAAGCATCGGCACCCTCGCCGGCGGCATCGCCCACGACCTCAACAACACCCTAGCCCCCATCATCCTCGCCGCCGAGCTCCTCCGCCTCCATCACCCGCCGCCCGAGTTGCTCCGCCTCGTCGATACCATCGAAAACAGCGCCCGCCGCAGCTCCGACCTCGTGCGCCAAGTCCTCACCTTCGCTCGCGGTGCCGAGGGCCACCGCGTGCCCACCCACGTGCTCCCCATCATTCGCGAAACTGCCAACTTCGCCCGCGAGACCTTCCCCCAAAACATCCAAATCCAAGACGACCTGCCTCCCAAGCGCTGGACCATTCTGGCCGACGCCACGCAGCTAAATCAGATCTTTCGCAACCTCGCCCTCAACGCCCGCGACGCCATGCCCGAAGGCGGTCGCGTCACCTTCAAAGCCGCCGAGCTCGAATTCGACGCCGCCCTCGCCACCAAACACCCCGGCGCCAAACCCGGCCCCCACGTCGTCCTCTCCGTAAGCGACACCGGCACTGGCATCCCCCCCCAGCACATCGACCACATTTTCGAGCCCTTTTTCACCACCAAAGAAGTCGGCAAAGGCACCGGCCTCGGCCTCTCCATCGTTCACGCCATCGTGCGCGAACACGACGGCTTCATCACCGTGCAAAGCTCGCCCGGCGGCACGACCTTCCATATCCATTTACCCGTTGCACCCGACCTTGAGGCACTCGTGCTCGACGAGCCCGTGCCCCCCGTGCGCGGCGACAACCACACCATCCTCGTAATCGACGACGAACCCGGCCTGCGCGCTATCGTCAGTCAGATTCTCGAATGCCACGGCTACCAAGCCATCCTCGCCGTCGACGGCGCCGAGGGCGTCGCCCTCTACGCGCAAAACCAGGCCACCATTTCCCTTGTCCTCACCGACATGGCCATGCCCGTCATGGACGGCACCGCCACCATCAGCGCCCTCCTACGCATAAACCCGCGACTGCCCATCATCGCCATGAGCGGACACGACCCCGACGGCCGCTTCTCCCGAAAAATCAAGAACGAGGTTTGCTGCTTCCTGCCCAAGCCCTTCAGCCCCGACCAGCTCCTCAGCATCATCCGCCAGTGCCTGCAATTAGAACAGTAGCAGCCTGCATCCGGTCCCAAACCTGACGGAGGACGGTCAAGAATGACCGCTCTCGCTTGGAATATTTCCAATAAAACTATGGCCACAAAAACGGCGCAAAAGATCTAGGAAGATCTAGGAACAGATGACGATGCGCGAAACCCTAGGTGTAACTCGTGAGTGTATCGGCGTGATTGAGCAAATCTTCAGACGCCCGCGAAGGGGCACCTAATCACGGCGGGCAACCTCGGTTTCCGGGTGAAGCACTGTTACAGCCGGTAAAAAACAGACGCTCCCTTGATCCGGCAGGTGGCGCTACGGCTATTCGCCACTTAACCCGGATACCGCGATTGAAGGTAAAACGGTGAGGTTATCGTAAGGGGGGAAACAGGAACCAGAGGAGGGGAGGATGAGTTTGTTTTTGGCAATCGCGGCTGGATTGCGCGGCAGAAGCGGGAAGCGTTTTGAATGAGGGGTATGCGTTGTTCGAGACCACCCCGAGCCTGGCTCAGGTTGAGCACGGGGGTGCGGCCGTCGGTGCTGGCGATGGCCCCGCACAATCACGCCGCGCCCAGCGGTGGTGTTGCCCGATCTGAGCCAGCCATGCAGGATAAACATCGGCTCGGCCAAGGCGGCCAGGTGTCGGATGATGGAAGAGCCGGCCGGGCTTTCGAGCGTTGGAGCCTTTCTTTGCGCCCTGCTGCCGACCGCAGCGCTCAAGCACGGTGGAGTCCAGCTCGAGCGTGGCGTCGTCGCCTGGCAGGCGCCTCCAGCCCCAAAGGTGCCGCAGGGCCACGTCGCCGCGCAGCAGGTGACGTGCGAGAATCGCCGCGCCCCGGCGCTCACCGAGAGCCAAAACGAAACAAGGATCTCGGCCGCGCCGATCGCATTGGGCGAGCGATACGAAAAGGGCAGGCGCTCCCTCACCGCCTCCAGCACCCCCAACTCGCGCCAGAACTCCACCAGCACCGCCAGCCCGCCAAACGGCGTCACCGCCCGCTTTGTCTCGCCTAAAATCGCTTAG
>CAZOGV010000035.1:0-18015 GCA_964579225.1 uncultured Akkermansia sp.
ATAACGGATTTTGCGAAGGTGATCCGGCAGGTGCTTGAGGGCGTGGCCTGAGGCGGGGATCGCGGCGGCGGGCGGATTTTTTTTGGCGGGAAAACGCCGGGGGAGACGCGACGGTCCGGGATCAGCGGAAGGCGCGGTCTTCGATGATGCCGTAGCGAACGAGGAGGGCGGTTACCTCGTCCCAGCGGGCGGGATCCATATGGAGGAGTGGGAGGCCGTCGTCGCCGATGACGAGGGGGCGTTCGGCTTCGTAGCGGCGGAGCACGTCTTCGGGAGTGAAGCTCACGTCTTTGGCGTAGCGGGCGGAGATGGCGGCGGAGGCGGCGGGCTCGGCGAGGTAATACTCGACCGCGTGGTGCAGGGCGGCGAGGAAGCGGCGGACGGTCTCGGGGTCCTCGTCGATGGTGGCGCGCCGCACGACGACGAGGTCGCAATATTGTTTCCAGCCGAGGTTGTGGAAGAAAAAGGGCCGCCAGTTTTGGTGGCCGTTTTTCTCCAGCAGGCGTGGCTGGTCGAGTATCCAGGCGGCCCAGTGATCGACGACGCCGGTGAGCAGCGCGTCGGGCGTGGAGCCGGTCCAGCGCACGCGCACGGTGGCGGGGTCGAGGCCGAACTCGTGCACGAGAAACTCGACGTAGTGGGTGCGGCCGCGCAGCACGCCTATGCTTTTGCCGGCGAACTCCTCGACCTCGACCGGGCGGGTGGAGCGCTGGTTGGCCGGAGTCTCGGGATCGAGCGAGAGGTAGGCGACGGGGTTTTTTTTCAGGAAGGAGGCGACGCCCACGACGTTGCCGCGGGTGCGGCTGGCGGCGAAGACGGGCAGGTTCAGGCCGTCGGCCACGATGGCGACATCGACCTGGCCGCCGACGAGGGTTTGCAGGTGGTCGCGTCCGGGGCCGCCCGCCACCATCTCGATGTCGAGGCCGAGGGCGGAGAAGTAGCCTTGCTCGATGCCGACGTAGAGCGGGGAAAAACCGTCGCTGAAAATCCACGGCATGCCGACGCGCAGGCGTTGCCGCTTGGCGGGCGGGGTGGCGGCGTAGCGCGCGTAGTCGCCCTCGGCGGGCAGGTAGGCGTTGCTCATGTAGGCGGAGGCGGGGAGGCGCTCCTTCACGGCGGCGAGAATGTGCTCGGCGGAGAGTTGGGAGCGGCGATCGGGCAGCTCGGAAACGGGGATGCCGGAAGAGGCGCCGCGTTCGCCGGCGTCGCGGTTGGCGTTTTGCTCCCCGCCGCCACAGGCGGTGAGCAAGAGGGCGGCAAGGGGGCAGAGGAGGGCCGGGGTGAGTCGCATGGGAAATGGGGAGGGCTTATTTAAAATAGCGCACGGTGGGCAGGAGTTGGGATTCGGGGAACTCGTGCAGGGTGTCGCGGTAGATCGCCTCCGCCTCGGCGAGGCTGGTGGTGTCCTTGAGCGCGAGGATGCCGCGCGAGACGTGTTCGGCCATGACGCGGGGATCGAAGAACAACATCACGGCGGCGAGCGGGCCCACGTGGACTGGCGTTCCCCAGGGGCCGTGGGTATTGACGCGGCGCAGGCCGAGCTCACCGGTGGCGGCGAGGGCGGAAAGCGGCTCCACCGGGTCGGGATAAATCTCGCAGGCTTCGAGCATGGCGGCGACGTCGGCCTGGGTGAGGCCGTGGGCGCCGAGGTAGCCGCCCTTCGCCATGACGATGCCCACGCGTTCGTCGAGTTCGCTGATCTGCATCTCGCCGTCGCAGCCGTAGCCGGCCACGCCGTAGAAAACGGGGCAGGGCAGGTCGAGCAGGGCGCCGATGGACATGAAGTCCACCAGGGAAGTGTGAGCCTTCTGCACCTCGTCGCCGCGGTGGAAGGAGTCGGAGCCGATGTCCACGCCGACCACGAGGTCGATGCCGCGGGCGAGCACGAATTTGCGCAGGCCGGCGGCGAGGCCGACGGTGCCGCCGAGCAGGCCGGCGACGAAAGGGCGCCCGCCGGGGAGGACCTCGGCGAGCACGGCCTCGGCGGGCTGGCAGGCTCCGACGGCGGAGGCGCGGGTGACGCCGCGCAGCTGGGGCGCGAGGGCGGTGGTGTGCGAAAGCTGGTCGATGTCGTAGAGGGTGGGGCCGAGCACGCAGACGCCGTCCACGTCGGACTGGGGTTTGCCGTCGGGCATCCACCACTGGCAACTCACGCCGCCGAGGTGGATCTCGTCGTAGCCGAGGAGTTGGAAAAGGCGGGCGACGGGGATGCCCTGGATGACGTCGCCGCCGCCGCCGAGGCCGAGGACGAGGGCGCGTTTGCCCTTGAGGGCGACTTCGAGGAGGGAGGGTTTGGGCGCGGGGCGCGAGGAGGACGGCGTAGTCATGAAGTGGATACGGGAGGGGCGGCGGGGTTTCAGGAGTCGCGTTCGGCGGGTTTCCAGCGGAAGAGGCGGCGGTCGGCGGCGCGGATGGCGATGAAGACGGCGATGGAGAGCACGCTGGCGATGAAGGTGACGGCGTAGAGCCGGTCGGCGCGGTATTCGGTGGTGGATTGCACGATGAGGTAGCCGAGGCCCTTGCTGGAGAAAAACCACTCGGCGACGATGGCGCCGATGATGCTGGCGGTGAAGGCGATCTCATGCGCGGCCATGTAGTAGGGCAGGGCGCCGGGCCAGCGCACCTTGATCAGGACCTGCCAGCGCGAGGCGTGCAGGGTTCGCATGCGGTCGAGCAGGACGGGGTCCACCGCGCGCAGGCCCTTGCGGAGGTTGGCCAGCAGGGGGAAAAAGGTGACGAGCACGACGATGATGAGCTTGGGCGCGATGGTGTCGCCCATGGTGATGATGAGCACGCTGGCGATGGTGACGTAGGGGATGTTTTTGATCACCACGGTCCACGGCGTGACGAAGTTTTCCAGTTGGCGCACGTAGAGGAAGGAGACGGCGAGGCCGAGGGCGAGCAGGTTGGCGAGGCCGTAGCCGAGGAGGGCGATCTTGAGGGTTTCGAGGGTGTGACCGAGCAGGCTGACGCGTTCCTCCCAGAGCAGGCGGGCCACGAGGTCGGGCGGGGGGAGCACGGAGGGAGGAAGGTTCGAGCCCGCGACGGCGACGGCCCAGACCACGGGCAGGGAGAGCAGGACGAAGAAGTAGGTGCGCAGCTCTTTCACGCGGCGTCCTCCAGGGTGACGGCGTAGAGTTTCTCGCGAACGGTGGCGACGAGGCGGAGGAAGTCGGGGTCGGTGCGCACGAGGCGGCGGCGTGGTTGCGGGAAGGGCACGTCGATAATCTCGGCGATGCGACCGGGGCGGGGGGAGAGGATGACGACGCGGTCGGAGAGCATGACGGCTTCGTCCACGCTGTGGGTGACCAGCACGGCGGTCTGGCCGTCGGCGCGCAGGATGCCGCTCAACCATTCGCCGAGGGAGTCGCGGGTGAGCTCGTCGAGCGCGCCGAAGGGCTCGTCGAGCAGGAGGACGCGGGGATCGTGGACGAGGGCGCAGGCGATGTTTACCCGTTGGCGCATGCCGCCGGAAAGTTCGTGCGGGTAGCGGTCCATGAAGTCGCCGATGCCGAAGCGGCGAAGGAGGTCCTCGACCGAGCGGCGCGGTTTCACGCCGGTGATTTCGAGGGTGAGGGCGACGTTGCGCCGGGCGCTGCGCGACTCGACCAGGGCGGGTTGTTGAAACGCGACCCCGAGGCGGGCGCGGCGGCAGGCGGCGGCGGGGGGCTCGCCGTGGATGAGCACGGAGCCCTTGGTGGCGGCTTCTAGGTCGGCGATGATGCGGAGCAGGGAGGTTTTTCCGCAGCCGGAGGGGCCGATGAGCGAGACGAATTCGCCGGGGCGAATGTCTAGGTTAATGGTGCGCAGCGCCTCGACGGTTTCGCCGTAGGTTTTGGTGAGGTGGGTGATGGAGACGGCGGCGTCGCCGCCCGGGTCAGGCTGCGCTAGGGGCATGAATTTGAATCAGCCGTTTCTGTGCCAGCGGGTGTGCGCGTGGGATTTCGGCACAGTCGGAGAGTGCGCGGGCGAGGATTGTCCGAGACTGTGACGGGCAGTGCCAGTGGGTAGAGGGGAAGGAGGACGGAGGGGACGGCGGTGGACGGAAACGGGAGCAGGATGCTCCCGCTACTTTTGGTCGGTAGTGGGAAGGTGTTTTTCGTAGCGATCCCAGTTGGCGATCAGGGCGTGGACGACGGGGGCGCCGACGCGGTGGGCGTGGTCGAGGGCGGGGAGGAGGGCGGAGTAGCCGGGGCCGAGTTTTTCGCCGGAGAGGCTTTCCTCGGCAGTGCCGCCCGGCCATTGCATGTCGAAGTTGCTGGCGGTGCGGAGGACGAGCACGCGGCGCACGTCGGCGCGGCCGGCGCGGGTTAGCCAGGTGAGGGATTGCAGGACGCCGGTGTCTTCCATGGCGGTGGTGACGTAGTTGCCGGTTTCGTCCGAGTAGTAGCGCACCCAGTCATTGGCCCACTGGTTGAGCAGTTTCCCGTGCCAATAGGTCATGCCGGAGAGCGTGTCTCCTTTGAGCACAAACGGAGGGCGACGGGCGGCTGGTGTCTCGGTGTATAGCGCTCTGCGGGTGGTCATGGCGGGGGTGTCGTCGAGCGCGATATCCTTGGTCAATTGGTAGGCCCATTCGACAAGCGTGGGTTCCAGTTGATAGGCCGCGCCGGCAGAGCGATCCACCGGTTGTTCGTAGGGACGTGAGCGCCGCAGCGGAATGTAGCCGGTGGTCCAGTCCGCAGGGATCTCACGGGCGTCTATTTCGTGGGCCAAGTCGGCATCCACGACCCATTCGGCCCAGGCAGCCGACCCAAGAGAAGCGTCGGCTGGATCCACTCCGGCGATGCCGGCGACGAGGAAGTAGCTTTTGGAAAGGTCGAATCGTGGGTCCAGCCCCAAGGCCATGAGTGAGGCCGTGGCGCGTGCGGTGCCTATGCCGGCACAGATACCGAGAATCGTGCCTTCCTCATTGATGCGCAGGGCCTGGTTGCCGGCCGGGAAAGGTAAAACGATGTCGAGTTTTTCGCGCTCCACCCAGTGTTGGAATTCGCCAGGCTTGTCGCCGGTGTCTTCGCCGATCTCGAAGTAAGTGATCACGACTACGCGGGGGCGATAAACCTCGGCGGCGGTGGTGACGGACGAAAAAACCGAGCAGGCAACCACAGCGGCGATGAGCGGGAAGTATTTCATAGAATTTGGTCAGCAGGCTATGTGCCGGGCGGGAAACGAGGCGGCGACGTGTTCGAGTTCGGCGACGAGGGCGGCCTTGCGGTCGGCGGGTAGAAGGGCGGCGGAAAAACCGTTGCGCGCGAGACGCACGAGGTCGGCGCGGTCGAGGCCGAGCTCGGTGACGCAGGCGGCGTATTCCTCGCGCAGGGTGTTGCCGAAGCAGAAGGGGTCGTCGGTGTTGAGCGTGCAGGCCACGCCGGCGCGGTGGAGCGCGGCGAGCGGGTGTTGGCGCAGGGAGGGGGTGACGCGGAGCTTCAGGTTGCTGATGGGGCAAACGTCGAGGGTGATGCCGCGCTCGACGAGCAGGCGCACGACCTCGGGGTCTTCGGCGGCGCGCGCACCGTGCTCGATGCGATTCACCCCGAGCACCTCGACGGCGTGGCGCACGTGGGCGGCGGGGCCGATTTCGCCGGCGTGAACCTTGGTGAACTTTCCGGCGGCGCGGGCGCGTTGAAAGTAGTCAACGGTCCAGTCGAGGACGGGCAGGGTCTCGACGCCGTGGAGGTCGATGCCGTCCACGCCGTCGAGGGTGAGCACCTCTTCGAGGGCGGAGGAAAATTGCAGATGATCGGCGCGGCCGAAGCCGACGAAGAGGCGCACATCGGGCACGGCGGAGCGCTCGGCGGCGGAGCGGATGGCGGCGAGGACCTCGCGCAGCGGACCGGCGCGCAGGGCGGCGCCGAGGGAGAGACTGGTCTCGACGTAGCGCACGTTTTGCGCGGCGCACTCGGCGAGCATGCTATCGACGGCGGCGGCGCAGCGTTCGGGCGAGGTCAGCCAGAGCAGGACGTGGCGGTGGCAGACTTTGAGGAAATCGCCGAAGTCGGCGTAGCGGTGGGCGGCGTCCCAAAAATACGGGCGCTCGGGCAGTCCGGGGTCGAGCGTGCGCAGGTGGGCGAGGGAGAGGGCGCCGTCGATGTGCAGGTGGGTCTCGGTCTTGGGCAGGGCGTCGATGAAGGCGGCGAGGCCGGGCTCGATGGACGCGAAGTGGCGCGGCGGGGGCGGGATAAGCGCGGGGGGCGGCGTATTCATTATGTGGATACTTTCTTCGCGACGCCGGCGAGCAGCGTTTCTTCTTCGGGGGTGAAGACGACGTCGAGCTTGCCGCGCATGGAGACGGGGTTGCGCAGGGTGATCTCGTAGCGGGTGACGAGGTCGGCCACGAGGAGGGGCGTGAGCACGCGCACGAGCGGCTGGCCCACGCAGCCGTGGTTGCCGCCGCCAAAGAGGCCATGGGCGTATTTGTGCGGAAGGGCGGGATCGTCGAGAAAGCGGCGCGGGCGGTATTCGAGCGGATCGGGATAAATCTCGGGCAGGAAGTGGCAGAGGGTCTGGACGTGGACGACCGGCGTGCCCTTCGGGATGCGGTAGCCGCGAAAGGCAAAGTCGCGCGCGGCGATGCGGGTGACGGTCGCGCCGGGCGGGCGCAGGCGCTCGGTTTCAAGCAAGGTGGCCTTGAGTTTTGGGAAGGCGGCCATGCCGGCGAAAGAGAAGGGGTCCCAGGCTTTGAGTTCTTCGAGCAGTTCGGCTTTCCAGGCGGGGTCTTTTTCCAGATGCAGAAGGGTCCAAAGGATGACCTGCGAGGTGGTGGTGGAGCCGGCCATGAAGAGCTGTGACAAATCGTAGATGAGTTCCTGGCGCGGGATGGGCGGCTCGCCGGCGGGGTGGGCTCCAAGGATGAGCGAGAGGATGTCTTCCTTGACCTCGGGGGAGCGGGCGCGCTCGTCGAGCAGTTTGCCGAGGAAGGAAAAAATGCGGTGGCGACGCCAGAGGCGGGTGGGCTTGAGGTAGAAGAGATGGCGCCAGCGGCCGAGAGTCGGGGCGCGGAGCATGTCGCGATTGCTGATCGCCATGGTGCGATCCATGCCGGGCGGCAGGTCGGTCTGCATGAGCACGCGACCGGTCATGCAGATGATGAGGCGCATGCAGAGCAGGCGCAGCTCGACGTCGCGACCGACGAGGGCGTCCATTTCCTGGAACAGCACCTCGCTCATGCCCCGGGTGTGGGAGAGGATGACGCTGGGTTTGAAACCCTGGACGGTGCGGCGGCGTTTTTTGACGAAGCGTTTGCCTTCTAGCTGGTTCAGGTAGGAGTCGTCGAACTGCTCGCGGAAGTGGGCGTTGGTGGCGTGGTAGTCCCAGTTTTCGTTGTGCGTCCAGACGAACTCGTTGGCCTCCAGGCCGCCCATCGCGACGACCTCGCGGCCGATGAATTTGCAGCGGAAAATGGGGCCGAGGTCGCGGTAGGCGGGCAGGAAGGTGGCGTGGGGATTTTTGAAATAGAGGTCGTCCACGCCGCCGGGCGGCGCGAACTCGGGCAGGGTGGAGAGGGGCTTCGCGTCGGCGGGGATTTCCTGCGGGGCGGCGGACGCGGCGGCGGACGCGGACGCCGGTGCGGCGGCGTGGGCGAAGGGGCAGCCGCCGCCGTTGGGTGCGCCGGGGTCTGGGAGTTTTGAACTATGCACGGAATTAACTCAGCAATGTGCATGCCGCGCCGGGCCGCTTGCATGGTGCTGGTGTATTTTCTGCTGAACTCGCGGGTATGAGCACCCCTGTTCAACGTCCCATTGGAATCAACGGCCCGCTCGCCTCCACCGTCGCGCTTGGCACCTGGGCGATAGGCGGCGACGACTGGGGAGGAAGCGACGAGACGCTCGCCATCGAGGCCATCCACGCCTCGCTCGACGCGGGGATCAACCTGATCGACACCGCGCCGGTGTATGGTTTCGGGCTGTCGGAGGAGATCGTGGGCCGAGCCATCGCCGGGCGGCGCGACCAGGTGGTCTTGGCGACCAAGTGCGGCCTGATCTGGGGCGGCACTGAAGGGCAGTTTTTTTTCCCAAGTCCGCGCGGCCCCATTCATCGTTACCAGGCGCCGACGGCGATTCGCGGTGAGTTGGAGCGCAGCCTTAGGCGGCTCGGCACCGACTACATCGACCTCTACCAGACGCATTGGCAGGACGACACCACGCCGATCGCGGACACGATGGGCGAGCTGCTCAAACTGCGCGACGAGGGGAAAATCCGCGCGATCGGCGTGAGCAACGTGACGCCGTCGCAACTTCTTGAATACACCGCGCTCGGTGTCGTCGCTTCGGCGCAAGAGGGTTACAGCATGGTGGATCGCGAGCAGGAGCCGGAGCTTATGCCGCTGTGCGAGCGGCTAGGCGTGTCGTTGCTCGCCTACTCGCCGCTGGCGATGGGTTTGCTGAGCGGAAAAATCACGGCGGACCGCGTGTTTCCCGTCGGCGACATGCGCCGGGGCAACGCCCGCTTCGCGCCTACGGTGCTCGCGGCGGTGAACGCGTTCCTCGCGAAGATCGCCCCCGTCGCCGAGGGGCACGGCATCACGCTGGCGCAGCTGGTCTTCGCGTGGACGCTCACGCGCCCGGCGATCACGCATGTGCTCTGCGGCGCGCGCGATGCGAAGCAGGCGCGGGAAAATGCCGCCGCCGGCCGGGTGGTTTTGAGCGCCGACGAGGTCGCGTTCATCACCCGTGAACTCGACGCGGCGGAACTGCGCGTGCCGAAGGTGTTTGGTTAACCTGTGAGGAATGCGCCGTTTTTCGACGCCGCCCCGCTCTCTCGATTTATACCATGAAGAAAAACCACCGCATCCCGTTTATAGTTCTCTTTATCATCAGCCTCGGCGCGCCCGCGCTCATCCGCGCATCGGAACCGCTCAGGGGGCAGAGCGATGGCGCGCCTTACGCGCTTTGGTTGCCCAAGGCCGAGGGTCCCGTCGGGAAAATTTTGGTCGTGCTCGCGCCCGGTTATCGTCCGCCGGAGGCGTCCCGGGTCGCGCGGCTGGATATCACCGACGCCGACTTGGTTGCACGGCACGAGGCGGGCTGGACCATCGCGGCGACCGCCTATCGCAAAAATGGCTGGGCGGTGAGCGAAGGTGTGCGGGATATCGTCTCGTTGGTCGCGAAGCTGGACGCGGAGCATGGTCCTTATCGCCTGCGTTTCGTGGTGGGCGAGTCGATGGGCGGGCTGATCGTGGCGCGCTTGATGGAAGACCCGGTGCATGGTCCGATCTTTTCGGGCGGGCTAGCGCTAGGAGCCGCGCTGGGGGTCGAGCCGGGGCGACTCGCCGAGTTGGGCGGTGACGCCGCCGATCTGGAGCTCACCCATCGCCCGCTGCGTCCGTTGGTTTTTGTGAGCAACCGAAACGAACTCGCGGGTCCGCTCGCGTATTTCGCCGAGGTCGCGGCCTCGGCCCCCGAGCGTCTGGCGGCGGTGCATATCGTGGATCGGCCGGGGCACGTGAACCTAACGGCGGAGGAGCGCAGGCGCGCTCTTGAGACGGTTTACAACTGGTCGAGCGGCGAGCCTCCGAGCTTGCTTGGGGACGCCACGGTCGCGGTGCTCGCCATACCCTCGGTCGGCGAGATCGTCGGCGAGAAGTTGCACGGCAAGGTCACTCGTGTTGACCCCGATTTTGGCAACCTTGATATCGGCGGCACGTTTTCCGATTTGCGCGCGCTCGGCGTGGACTACGGCTCCACCGTCGCGATCAGCAACGAGGCGGGGTTGATCGTGAACGCCGTGGTCGGCGACCGCTATGCGGCCGTGCCGCGCGGGGCTTGGGTGCTGGTGATTCTACCTGACGGCGGGCTACGCTTGGCCATCAACATGGGGCATGCCGGGGAGGGTTTGTCCGCCTCGATGGGCTCGGCCCTCAGTTTAGCACGAGTGGCCGAGGTCCGCTGACTTTGCCTGCCGCCTCCGCTCGCAAGACGGTGCCGCGATTTTTTTCAATGAACGGCACTTATGTCTCCAAAGTGTCATTCATGGTTATTTCATGAGCGTTACATCGGGGCGGGCATATCGGGTGCTAAGGGTGAATTTCCACGCCAAATAACACCCATGAAACCAAGTATCCACTCCCTGCGTTTGTTGGCCTTGATGACGGCCTCCATCCCCTGCTCTTACCTCTCCGCCCAGACTCCGGCTCCCGCCGAGGAGGTGATAACGCTCGATGCCCTTGAGGTGAGCGAGGTTCCGATCGAGCAGAACATTCTGCCTACGTCCCGCCCGTTTAACTCCGTTTACGGCACCGGACAAAACATCACCGATATCCCGCGCAACGTCACCATCATCTCGCGCGAGCAACTCTCCGCTATCGCGATCCAGGACGTGCGCGACTTCTCGAAGCTCACCTCTTCGTCCTACACTCGCACCAATTTCGGCGCGCCGAGTAATCCCGATATTCGCGGCCAGTCCGCCGACGTTTTTCAGAATGGCATGCGCGAGCGCATCACCTCCAACGGCAACGGCATGCCCATGGACTTCAGTTCGGTGGAGTCGGTTAACATCGTCAAAGGGCCGGCCACCCCGGTTCAGGGCGCCTCGGGTTACGTCGGCGGCTTCATCGATTTGGTCACCAAGCGTCCCTACTTCGACAAGGCGCGAGGCTCCGCGTCGGTGACCTATGGCTCCTTCGACAAGCGCACCGCCCTGATCGATTACGGTGCGCCGATCAGCGAGACCACCGCCTACCGTTTGAGCTATTTCGCCGAGGACAGCGGCGGCTATTTCGACGAAGAATATCGCAAAACCCAATCGCTGTATGGTGCTTTCACCTGGCGCCCCACCGATACCTACGAACTCTTCGTCAACGCCACCGGCACTTACACCGAATATACCGAGAACTGGGGCTATAATCGTCCGACCCAGGAGATGATCGACAGCGGTCGCTACACCACCGGTATTTCGGTCCGCGTTCCGGTCGCGCCGGTGCCCGGCCCTTTTGGCAACAATGTCTCACCGGGCAACAACAGCCAAAACGCCGCCGCCGTGCTCGGCGCGGGTAACCCCATCGTCTTCGGACCGACCGTTCCCCTGCGCCAGCGCACCCGTTTGCTGGCGCCGGGCGATAACTCCATCGCTCGCAACTTTAAGGTGCAGGCGATCCAGACCATCGATTCGTCCCCCGATCTGCGGATCGTGAACAACAACTTGTTCACCTACACCCGCCGCGAGACCTCGAGTTCTTACTTCTACAACGAACGCGTCGATCCTTCCATCACCTTGGAATCCCGCGTCGAGTTTCAGCGCAAGTTCGACAGCTGGTCCTTCAACGCCGGCGCCGCCGCGCGTTACTCCTCGGTCGAATCCTCCAACTACTTCTCTTTCGAGCCCGCCAACGTGTGGGATCTTTCCCTGCCGCGTTCTGACATCGACGTGCGCCTCTCGCAGGACTTCCTGAATCTGCTCAACGCGGGCACCGTTCGTCGCGTCCCCGGCAGCCCCGGCCAGTTTACCAGGGCGGGCAGCGAGGCCGATTCCACCGCCGTCAGCTTCGGTCCTTTCATTCAGGGCGACTACAACATCACGGATCGCCTCACCTTGATCGCCGGCGGCCGCGTGGACTTTCTGAAGGTGCGCTCGAAGGCTCCGATCTTCCAGAACGTTTCGGCGGACGAGTCGGTTGCGCTGCCCAACGTGAACGGCAGTCTCAGCTACAAGCTGAATCCTTCGACCACCCTGTATGCGACCTACAACTACAGCGAGAACTCCACCGGCGCGCTCGCTACCGGCGGTGGCTTCTCCCCCAGCGGGACCAACAAAAACAACCTGAGCCAGCCGAGCCACTTGTATGAACTCGGTGCCAAGTGGTCGCTCCTGAACAACCGGCTGTTCATCAGCACGGCGATCTATGAGCAGACCCGCTTCAACCTGCCGCTGATCGGGCCGGCGCAGGAATTCAACTACAAGGGATTCGAGTTCGAGGTGAATTATCAGCCGAACAAAAACTTCTATGCCACCTTTGGTTACTCCGCCACGGACGCGACGGCGGATACCAGCGGCTTCGAGGCCATTATGCTCGAATTCGCCCGCCTCCCCGGCCAGGTGCAGGCCTCCGGTCTGGGTGCGTTCAACTTCGCCCCCGCCAGCAACGTGCGCATCCAAGGCCTGCCCAAGCATCAGTTCAACGCCCTCGCCGCCTACAAGTGGGACAACGGCTTCGGTGTCTCGATCAACGGCACCCTGCACAGCGAGGTGAACAACAACTGGGGCGGCACCATCGTCATCCCCTGGCAGTTCAATATCGATACCTCCCTCACCTACACCCATAAAAACTGGGACGCCCGCCTCACCATCCTCAACGTGACCGACGAGCTAAACTTCGCCCCGCCGAACCCGGTTTACGGCAACGAATCCATCCTGATCGAGAAGCCCATCCGCGCAGAGCTCACCCTCACCTACAAGTTCTGATACCCGGACTACCGCTAGAAGAGCACTCGCTCGATCTCGTCGCCGCCCATTCGTGGGCGGCGATTTTTTTGTGCCAGTGTGCGGACCCATACGCCGCTCGTTTGTCGCCACGACGGCATGGCCCATGCATTCCGGCGGGCCATGCACTTCAACCTGTTTCGCCGGACGTTTTTTTCCATGCTTTTTTTGGGTTTAGCCTGCTCCTTGTCAGCGGTCGCGCCCGCGTCTCCGGGCGGGGAAAAAGTGTTCATCGCCGTGGTGGGCGGCACCACGTTCGGCACGCCGGAAAAATTTGGCGAGGGTCTCGCCGAGCGCGAGGGAGAGTTTTCCTTCCCCACCAAGGCCGGTCCCAGCCCGGTCATCTATCGCATGCGCTACAAGGGCGTGCCTTTTTACTATGTGCCCATTTACGGGAAAGATTCGCGAGGCGCGGGCGAGCCGGAGCATGTTTTTCACGTGCGCACCTGGACCGCGCTCTACGAACTCGGGGTCACCCATGCGCTGAGCGGCGCGACGGCGGGCGGCATCAAACCGGAATATGACTACGACGACATTTTTTTGATCGATGACTTTATGGAGTTCCGCACCTCGCGACCGAACAACGTGCTGGAGGAATCGGGCCACAAGCGCCCCGGCATATTCCCGAATTTTGAGGACCCGATCAGCCCTTCGCTACACCGCTTGCTGGTCGAGGAGACCCGCAAGCGCGCCGCCGCCGTGAGTTACACGGGGAAAATCTACGAGCGCGGCGTGTTTTTCCAGTTTGCGCCCTCCCGCTTCGAGAGTCCGGCGGAGATTCGCGCCATGGCGCAGCTCGGGGCCGACATCACGAGCATGCACCAGGCGACCTGTATCATTTACGCGCGGCAATTCGGCATCCGCTACGCCTCCATTTGTTCGGTGTCGAATCCGGCGGTGGGCGTGCGGCCCTTCACTTTCGCGCAGATGCAGCGCAGCGTGCAAAATATCGCGGCGTTCGCGGTGCCGGTCGTGCTGGAGGTCATCTCGCGTATCCCGGCCGATGCGATGGCTCCGGAGCCCGGTAGCACGGGCGATGTCTTCAAGGGCAACTATCTGAATCCAGAGGGAGCAACCACCGATGTCTAAACTATCAATCCCCCCTTCTGCCTCCGCCCCGCGGCGGCGTTTTCTGCAACAAGGTTTAGCTGCCGCCCTGGGCCTTGGGCTATTCGCGCGCGGCTCTACGACCGCCCTCGCCGTCCCTACCGGCGCCACCGGATCAAGCACCCTGGTAATCCCGCCTACGACGACGGTTCCGCCAGTGGGTTCGGCCAAAGATTTCGCCGCGCTCTACGACACGATTAAACGCGAGGCCACCGACGCCGAACTTTACCGCTTCCTCTACGCTATGCCCAAGGCCGGCGACATCCACCACCACCTCGGCGGCGGCTTTCTGGCGCGACGCTGGTATGCGGTCGCCACGGATAAACGCCGCAACGGCGGGCAGATATTCTACACCCGTTATCGCATCTCGCCCGGAGCCGACGGCGCCCCGCCGCAATGGCGCAACAGTCCGCATGTGTATTTCTGGCTGACCCTCAACCAAGCCGAACACGACAAGTTGCCCGCCTCGCAGCGCGCGGACTTCAAACCGCTCGACGCGCTTACCGACGCCGAGCGCGAGACTTGGATTTCCTCGGTGAAACTCGACCGCCCGGGTGAGGGCCGCGACGAGTTTTTCGAATACACCTGGGCCCGGCTCAACAACCTGCTTTCCAGCCTCCACGTCTGCGCCGAACTCGTGGTGGAGAACATGCGCCTCATGTCCGCCGAGGGCGTGCGCTACTTGGAGCTGATGACCGGCTACTCGGGCTGGCGGGACGAAAAAGGCCGCGTGCTGCCGCCCTCCGAGTCCGACGCGTTCTGGCGCGCGCGCCTCGCCCAGCCCGATGCCCGCGCCACCGGCGTCTTGGTGAAGTTCAAGGCCGTGGTGCTGCGTTTTGCCGCCGATGCCATCCAGCAGGCCGAAAATCACCTGGCCCACATCGACGCCAACCGCGACCTCTGGGTGGGCCTCGACATGGCTGGACGCGAAGACGATAATCGCGGGTATCCGCGTCGCTTCACCGAGGTGTTTGACCGCCTCCTGCGCCGTTATCCCGAGGTCAATATCTCCATCCATGCCGGCGAGGCCGAGAAGGCAGATCGCAACATCATCGAGTCGCTCCGCCTCGGCGCGCGCCGCATCGGGCACGGCGTGAACCTGCTGCAAGACGAACAAACCATGCAGCTGATGCGCAACAATCGGCATCTGGTGGAAATCAATCTGGTGAGCAACCACCTGCTCGGCTACGTGCCCGATCCAGACCTGCATCCTTTTCCGATTTATCTGCGCCAGGGCATCCCGTGCTGCCTCAACACCGATGATCGCGGCATGTGGGACTCAAACATGACCGACGAGTATTTCGTGGCGGTGAAACGGTTTAATCTTTCGTGGCGCGAGCTCACGCGGTTGGGGCGAGACAGCTACGCGCACGCCTTCGTCACCGACACGGAGCGTGCGGCGCTGGCGAGCGATCACGAGGCGAGGCTGGGTGTATTTGAAAAGTCACTACGCCGTGAAAACTGGCGCGCGACGCTGGCGGCGGTGCCGGCCGAGACCTACGGTTACGGCCGCCGCCACCTCGGTCTCGCTGAGCTGGCGCGCGTGATGCCGCACGAGGGGACGATTTGAATTGTTCCGAATGTAGGGGCTTCGCTTGCGAAGACCGGGTTTGAGGCTCGAGCGCCTTGTCCGGCGTGCTCGGTCTTCGCTTGCGAAGACCCTACACCGGCGCGTCGAAACCGGCGACGTAGCTTGTGATCGAGGCCTGGGCCTCCGCCTTTGCGGTGTCGGAGAGCCAGCTCACCTCGAAGCTTTGTCGGGCCAGGCGCTCGGCCACGGCCGCATCCCATCCACGCTCGGCGACGCAGGCGTGGTAGATGTCGTTGAGATAGAAGCTGGCCATGAAGCCCGGGTCATCGGTGTTGATCATGACTTTGAGATCGAGCTCAAGCATGCGCTCGATCGCAGCGGCGCGGTAGCGAAAGTTGCCGCGATTAAAACCTACCGTGGCGGGAATGATGGTCGGGCATACCGTTAGGCCGATGCCGCGCGAACGCACCAGCTCGATGAGGTCGGGACGGTCGATGGTGTTGACCCCGTGGTCGATGCGCTCGACGCCGAGCACCTCGATGACGTCGCGGATGTGACGGTGGGTGTCGGGCTGGTTGACATCGCAGTGCGAAGTCAGGCGGTAGCCCATGGCGCGGGCGCGCTCATACACGGCGGCGAATTTTTGCGGGAAGCCCGGCTCTTCCGGGTTGTCCAGGCCGACGCCGAGGATCTTGTCGCGGTGCGCCTCGCTTTCGTTGAGCAACTCCATCGCCCACTCGGCGGAGCGGTCGCGGTTGAAGGCCATGATGTAGGCGACATCGACGCCCAGCCAACGGGCGGCTTCACGGCGGGCGCGGTCGAGCGTGTCGATCACGGTGGCGAAAGGAATGCCTCGGCCGACGTGGAGCTGCGGGTCGAAGTGCATTTCGAGGCGACGCACGTTTTGCTGGCGGCAGCGCTCGAAATAGCGCCAGGCTACATCGTAGTAATCTTGTTCCTCGCGGAGCACGGCGACGTGGCTTTCGTAAACCTGGATGAAGGTGGGCAGGTCTTTAACGGACGCGAAGCGCAGACGCACGTCCTCCTCGCTGCGGTAGGGCAGGTCGATGCGGTTGCGCGCGGCGAGCATGAGCACGTCGGACGATTCGAGCAGGCCTTCGTAGTGGACGTGGAGCTCGGCCTTGGGCAGGCCGTGCACGAAGTGGATGAGACCGCCGCGCACCGGACCGGGGCCGCCCGCGACGGGGGGCGGCGTGAAGGCGGGAGCCGGCGCGGAGTTGGAGCCGAGCAGGCGGGTGGGGGCGAGACAGGCGGCGGTGCCGCCAAGCAGGGTGGAGGCGAGGAAGGCGCGACGTTGCATGGGGTCGAGCTAGCAAGGCGCGGGCCGCAGCGGCGTGGTTGGGCGGGGCGTGCGGTTCTCGGGACGAATTTGCCAAGGATTTCGCGCAAAGGCGCGTGCCTCGGGCGTGGGAGCGGCTAGGGTGCGGGCCATGAACGAGTGGCCCCGCTTGATCGCTTTTTCCGAGAGTCGCGCGCAGGGGCCGTTGGCGTTGGCGACTTTGGTGGCGCGGGTGGGCTCTAGTTATCGTTCGCCCGGAGCGCGCTTGCTCGCGACGGCCGGGGGCGAGTTTGCCGGGTGCATGAGCGGCGGTTGTCTGGAGGAACGCATCGCCGAAGTGGCCGCGCGGGTGGCGCGAGGCGGGCGGGCGGAGTGGCTGGAGATCGACACGCGGCCACACTTCGGCTGCGCGGGGTTTTTGAAAATCTGGGTCGAGCCGGTGGAGCGTGCGTGGCTGGCGAAGATCGCGGCGGCGTTGGCGGAGCGGCGGGTGATCGAGGTGAAGACGCGGCCGCAGGGCGCGGACGTGTTTCGCGAACCCATCGAGCCGCAGCCGCGTGTGCTGGTGGTCGGCGACGCGCGGGACGCGGAGGCCTTGGCGCGGCAGACGGATTTGCTCGGTTGGGAAACCATGCGGATCGCGGCGGATTCGCCGGAGGTGTTGGCGCGGCGTTTCGGGGCGGATGCGTGCACGGCGGTCGTTATCATGACCCGCCACCTCGGGCGCGACGCGGCGTGGCTGCGTCAGGTTTGGGGCGAGCCTTTTGGCTACATCGGCTTGCTGGGATCGCGTCGGCGGCGGGAGGAGATTTTTCGTGTCTTGGGCGAGGCGGGCGTGTTCGAGGCGGGACCGCCGCCGCAGGTTTTGCACGCGCCGACCGGGCTTGATATCGGGGCCGAGACGCCGGAGGCGGTGGCGCTGGCCATCGCGGCGGAGATCCATGCGGTCTGGCAAAAAGGGTCGGGCACGGCCTTGCGGGAAAAAAAGGGCGCGATCCACGCGCCGGCGGAGTGCGCGACGTGAGGGAAATCGGGGCCATCATTCTGGCGGCGGGCGCGGGTTCGCGTTGGCTCGGCGAGACGCCGAAGCCGCTCGCGAAGTGGCGGGGTGAGACGTTGGTGGATCGCGCGGCGCGGATCGCGCGCGAGGCGGGTTGGACGCCGGTGGTGCGGGTGCTCGGCGCGCACGCGGAGGCGATTTTGGCGCGGCCGGTGGAGGCCGCAGTCGAGACGGTGGTGCATGCGGAGTGGGCGGCGGGCATGGGCGGGTCCATCGCGTGCGGAGTCGAGGAGCTGCTTGCGTTGCGCCCGGATCTGGCGGCGGTGGGGGTGTTGCCGGTCGATCAACCGCTGATCGAGGCGGGGGATTTGCGGGCTTTGGCGGAGGGCTTGGCGGGCTCGGGGCGGAGCATCGCGCGGTGCGACTACGGGAACGGTGAAGGCGGGCCGCCGGCGATTTTCTTGCGCGAGCACTTCGAGGCGTTGCGGGCCTTGCGCGGCGACGAGGGCGCCAAGCCGGTGGTGCGCGCGGCCGGTCCGGATCAGGTCTATCGGTTGCGGCTGGAAGCGGCGCGATATGACGTGGACCGGGTGGAGGACCTGGCGGCGCTCACTCTTCGCCGAGAGCGCGCCAGACGCGCTCCGGGGTGATGGGCAAGGTGGT
>CAZOGV010000035.1:18025-19320 GCA_964579225.1 uncultured Akkermansia sp.
AGAGCGCGGGCGACGGCGTTGGCGATGGCGGCGGGGGCGGCGTTGGTGGTGAGTTCGCCGATGGCCTTGGCTCCGTGGGGGCCGTCGGGGTCGGCGGGTTGGAAAAACGTGGTCTCGATGGGCGGCACGTCGGGCAGGGCGGGCACGCGGTAATCGCGGAAACAGGGGTTCGCCACCGCGCCGTCGGGACCGATGACGAGTTCCTCGGTGAGCGCGAAACCAAAGCCCATGACGGTGCCGCCCTCGGCCTGGCCGAGGCAGAGGCGGGGGTTGATGAGGCGGCCGGCGTCGAGGGCTTGCACGCAACGCAGCAGCTCCACCCGGCCGGTGCGGCGGTGCACGCGGAGCTGCACGGCGAGGGCGGCGAAGCTGAGCGAGACCTGGTTCTGGGCGAAGTCGTCGAGCACGACCTCAAGCGTTTCGCCTCGGGCGGCGAGGCGGGCGTGAAGATCGGCGGGCTGGGTGAGGTTTTCGGCGGCGAGGGCGGCGTCGATCTTGGTGCGAAGTTGCTCGGCGGCGAGTTGCACGGCGCGACCGGCGATGTAGGCGGTGGCGGAGGCGAAGGCCCCGGCGTCGGCGGGGGCGCCGGAGGCGGTGTCGCCGAAGCGCACCGCGATACGGTCGAAGCGGGTGTCGAGGGCGCGGGCGGCGATCTGGGCGAGGGCGGTGTCTGACCCGGTGCCGAGGTCGGCGGTGCCGACGGCGAGAAAATAGCCTGTATCGGTGAGGCGGATACGCGCACCGGAGCGGTGGGCGTGGGCGATGCCGCTGGTGAGGTTGGTTACGGCGTGGCCTTCGCCGTGGAGCCAGTCCGCGTCGTCGGGCGGCATGGGCGTGGCGGCAAGGGCGGCGCGGGCGTGGTCGAGGCAGGCGTCGAGCGCGGAGGGGCCGACGCGGTGATCGGGGTCGGGGGCGTCGTCGATGCGGATGTCGGCGTCGGTGCGGGAGAGATTGCGCCGACGAAATTCCCAGGGATCGAGGCCGAGCTTGGCGGCGAGTTCGTCGATGAGGCTCTCGATGGCGAAGACGGTCTGGGTGGCGCCGTAGCCGCGGAAGGCGCCGGCCGGGACGGTGTGGGTGTAGGCGGCGCGGCCGCGCGCGAATTTGTGCGGGCAGCGATACATGGCCAGGGCCTCGTAGGCGGCGCCGTCGAGCACGTAGGCGGAGTGGTTGCCGTGGGCCCCGGCGTCGGCGACGTAGTCGAGCGAGAGGGCCGCGAGCTCGCCGTCGGGCCGGGCGGCGGCGCGGGCGACGATGCGCAGGGGGTGGCGCGTGCTGGTGGCGGTGAACTCCTC
>CAZOGV010000036.1:0-2606 GCA_964579225.1 uncultured Akkermansia sp.
TGGCCATCCTCCGCGAGCAGGGCGTGAACGGCGAAGTCGAGATGGCCGCCGCCTTCACCCGCGCCGGCTTCCGCGCCGTGGACGTCCACATGACCGACATCCTCTCCGGCCGCGTTTCCCTGCGCGACTTCCGCGGCCTCGTCGCCTGCGGCGGCTTCAGCTACGGCGACGTTCTCGGCGCCGGCGAAGGCTGGGCCAAGAGCGTCCTCTTCAACCCCCGCGCCCGCGACGAGTTCTCCGCCTTCTTCGCCCGTCCCGACACCTTCGCCCTCGGCGTCTGCAACGGCTGCCAGATGATGAGCAACCTGCACTCCATCATCCCCGGCGCGGAAAACTGGCCGCGCTTCGTGCAAAACCAATCCGAGCGCTTCGAGGCCCGCGTCGCCTCCCTCCTCATCGAGAAGAGCCCCAGCGTGCTCTTCGCCGGCATGGAAGGCAGCGTGCTCCCCATTGCCGTCGCCCACGGAGAGGGTTTCACCGAGTTCCCCTCCGCCGACGCCGCGGCCGCGTTCAACACCTCCGGCCTCGTCTCCGCGCGCTACGTGGACAACCACCACCGCGCCACCGAACACTACCCGCTCAACCCCAACGGTAGTCCGTTTGGCACTACAGCGATCACCACCCGCGACGGCCGCGTCACGCTCATGATGCCGCATCCCGAACGCGTCTTCCGCGTCGTGCAGCAAAGCTACGTCCCGCCCGCCTGGCGCGGCCAAGAGGACGCGCCCTGGCTGCGCCTCTTCCGCAACGCCCGCACCTGGGTCGTGTGAGCGCTTTCGCCCTCACGCCCGCTTCTTTGCAAACACCATCGCCCGTGCCCACCACTCCCCTCGCCAGCCCGGGCGACACCCGACATCGCGCCGCCAACCAGCAGGCCTTCTCCGGCTTTCACGAGCAGGAGCGCATGCTGGCCGACCGGCCGCGCATGGCCTTCTACGCCGAGGCCATCCGCCGCCACATCCACCCCGGCGACCGCGTCATCGATCTCGGCACCGGCACCGGCATCCTCGCCGCCCTCGCCTCGCGCCGCGGCGCGCACGTCCACGCGCTCGACCACTCCTCCATCCTCGACCACGCCCGCGCCCTCGCCGCCGCCAACGGCATCGAGCGCCTCGAATTCGTCTCCGGCCACAGTTCCACCTTCACCCTGCCCGAGCCGGTGGACGTGATTCTCCACGAGCAGATGGGCAACTGCCTCTTCGACGAGGCCATGCTGCCCAACATCTCCGACCTCCGCGACCGCCTCCTCAAACCCGGCGGCCGCATCCTGCCCGCGCGCTTCGAGTTTTTCTGCGAACCCGTGCAAGTCGCCGAACGCCGCCACATCCCCTTCATTTGGAATCTGAAAGTCGAGGGCTTCGACTACTCCTCCCTCGAACACGAACGCCCGCAGGACCCCGAATACTACCGCCTGCGCACCGACGATCCGACCTTCATCGGACACTTCCTCACCGAGCCCGCCCCCGCGCTCGCGTTTGACCTGCACACCGTGAACGAGTCCGCGCTGCCGCACGAAATCGTAACCCGCCGCACCGTCACCCAAGCCGGCCGGCTCGACGCCTTCGCGGTTTATTTCACGACCTTGCTAGACGACGACCTCCGCCTCACCACCGCGCCCCAAGACCCCGACCACGCGCCGCATTGGGGGTATCGTCTCCTCCGCGCCGAACCGGCGAACTACGCGGTCGGCGACATCGTGGAAACCACCTTAACCGTCACCCGCTGGCACGACCTCGACTCCTGGCGCTGGAGCCACCGCCGAGCCAGCTAACAGTAATTGTCCACGCCGAGTCGGTGCATCATGCGCTTTTCCGCGCCTTGCGTCCGAGGTAAATACCGGGCAGCCATATCCCATGAATCTTGCCACGCGCATCACGATTGATCCCGCCGTTTGTGGCGGTCGGCCCTGCATCCGCGGCCTTCGCATTCGCGTGACCGATGTGCTGGAAATGCTCGGGTCCGGCATGAGCGAACAAGACATCTTGGACGAGTTCCCCTACCTCGAAGCCGACGATTTGCGCGCCTCCCAGATATACGCCGCGCGACTGACCGACCACGCCGTGCTTAAGTCCGCCTGACGGAATGCGCTTCCTCATCGACGCCCAGCTGCCGCCCTCCCTGGTCCCGTTGCTGCGTGAGGCCGGACACGAGGCCGAACACGTCTCTGATCGACTGCCGCAGGACGCGCCCGATCTGCTAATCTGGCTTCGGGCACTCAAGGAAGAGCGTGTGCTGGTGACAAAGGATGAAGATTTTGCCGGTTGGTCACGTTTGCGCGATCCCGCCCCGCGCATCGTCTGGATCCGATTCGGAAACTTAAAAAAGGCGCGGTTGCGCGAAAAACTTATGCCGCTGCTTCCTGAAATAGTTCGGCGCTTGGAATCGGGAGAGGGCTTGATCGAAGTCGGTTGATCGCCGCGCGTGGCGCACTCGACTTTGGTGGCCGCTCATCGAAATCTTCCCGTTCTTCCCGTTCTGCCATGCTCACGCGCCTCGAAATCCGCGGATACCGGTCGCTTGAAGACGTGCGCCTGCCCCTTGCTCCGCTCACCGTCATCACGGGCCCCAACGGCACGGGCAAATCCAACCTCTACCGCTGCCTGTCC
>CAZOGV010000036.1:2616-3849 GCA_964579225.1 uncultured Akkermansia sp.
CTGCTGACCCGCGGCGCGCGCGGCGAACTCGCCCGCGCCCTCGCAGAAGAAGGCGGCATGCCTTCGGTGCTCTGGTCGGGACCCAGGCGCCGCACCACCCGCTCCGCAGGCCCCGTGGTCTTCTCCTTCGCAATCCATGGCTCGGAATTCGGCTACTCATTCACCTGCGGCCTGCCCGCCCCATCCTCTTCACTCTTTAAACTCGATCCCGAGGTGAAAGCCGAGACCGCCTGGCTCGGCCCGACGCCACGCCCTTCGTTGACTATGCTGGAACGCGACCACGGCTCGCTGCACGCGCGCGACGCCGACAACCTCCGCCAACACTTCCCGTTCGCGCTCGAACCGCAAGAAACCGCCCTCTCCCAAATCGTGGATCCACGCCGTTTCCCCGACTTGGCGAACTTGCGACGCCGCCTCACCGAGTGGCGCTTTTACCACCACTTTCGCTGCGACGCCGGCTCGCCTTTGCGGCAACCCCGGCCCGGCACCCGCACCGTCGCCCTCGCCGAGGACGGAGCCGATCTCGCCTCTGCGTTGCAGACCATCATCGAAGTCGGCGATGCCACCGGCCTGGCCGCGGCGATCAACCGGTTACACGAAGGTGCCCGCCTCGAAATCGAGGACACCGACGGACAAGTTTCCCTGGAGGTCAGGATTCGTTTCCCGGGCCTACTGCGCCCGCTGCGGGCGCGTGAATTGTCCGACGGCCAACTGCGTTACCTCGCCCTGACCGCGGCTCTGCTCAGCCCCCGCCCCGGCGAACTCCTCGCCTTCAACGAACCTGAATCGAGCCTGCATCCCGATCTGCTACCCGCGCTCGCCGATCTCTTTGTTCACGCCTCGCGCCACTCGCAAATCTGGGTCACCACCCATTCGGAAGCGTTGGCCAAAACCCTTGAGGCCGCCAACGGCCAATCCGCCCTGCGCCTCCGCATCGAACAAGGCGCGACCAAAATCGAAGGCGTTAACTTCGCCGGGGAACGGCTGACCGAAGAGTGATTTTGCCGCGCCTGCTTACGATTCACCGTCCGCCTCGTCGCGATCAACGTCATCAGAAACGTCCACATCCGGTTCGTCCTCATCTCGATCATCCGCGCCGCCGGCCGTTACTGAGCCCGTGCTCACTGATGCCGCCGACTCCGCGCTCACGACCGTTCCCGCCCACTCCGGCTCGGCGCCGAGTTTGATCTCACCCGCCAGCACGCGCTCGATCCAAGTCTTGATGCGACGCAG
>CAZOGV010000036.1:3949-19179 GCA_964579225.1 uncultured Akkermansia sp.
CCGCCTTCGCTCGACGGAGCCTCCTCCTTGCCGCGCGGTTCTTGCTCCACCTGCGCCGGATAGTCCTTCCCGTCGCGGCCAGTCACCCGCTCCGGTTTCTCGATGCGGCCGGACTGCTCCAACTCCTTGCGACAATTGCGCACCAGCTCGGGCGACACCCGGCATATCTCCGCGAGCACCGTGTTGGCGAAGCCCGACCACTCCTCGAGCGCGATGGCGGCCGCGTGACGTTTGTCGGCATTGGTGCGATAAACGCCATTGGTCGCATTGGCCCCGAGCGCATGCCGCAGGGCATCGACGCGTCCGCCCTCGCGCACCTCGGATAAAATCGCCGGCACGCCGATGCGCTTCGCCGCGAGGAAGCGATGAAAGCCGTCGGCCAGCCAGTAGGTCGCGCCGTCGAAATACAGCGTCACGGGCGGGAAGATCGTCCCGTTGTTCATCTCCTCGGCGTAGCTCTCGATCGCCTCCTCGTTGGTGCGCACGCGCGTCTGCGTGCCGCCGTGGATGTCGATCAGTTCGAGGGTGATTTTCTGGGTCTGCATGCGCGAAAAAAGGGGCCGGTTGTTCGACCGCATCCGCTCTCCCGCAAGGTCAAAAAAACAAGGAGCGGCGACACTCCTGTCGCCGACCACGGTTCCGCACGGCGACAGGAGTGTCGCCGCTCCTTGCTCAGCGCAGGCGCACTCGCTCCGCGCAAATCGCCGAGCCCAGCAGTTTTTCGCCACGCGCCGCGAACCACTCCGGATCGTCCGTCGTGCAAAAGCGCCGCGAGCCGCCGCGCCCGAGTTTGACCTCCTGCTCAGGGTGCCGCCCCATCCAGTCCGCCAAGCGCTCCGCCACGATTTTCCCTTGATCCAAAATCTCCGTCTCCACCGGCAAAATCCCCCGCAGCGCGGGCAACAGCAGCGGATAATGCGTGCAGCCGAGCAACACGCGACGCGGCGCCTCGTTTGGCGGCAGCACGGGCGCGAGCGCCTTGCGCAAAAAATACTCCGCGCCCTCCCCCTCCACCTCGCCCGCCTCGACCAGCGGCACCCACATCGGACACGCCTGCTGAATCAGCCGCAGGCGCGGCGCGAGTTTGCGCAGCTCGATGCCGTAGGAATCCGACGCGATGGTCGCCTCCGTGCCCAACACCGCCACAAGTCCATCGACATCGCTCGGCGCGGTTTCATCCGGAATCGCCACCGTGCCCACCGGCAACGCCGCCAGCGCCTCGACTGAGGGCCGCACCACACCGAGCACGCGACGATCCGGCCAACGCGCGGGCAAGTGAAGCTGCTGAATATTTCGCAGCGCCCGCGCCGAGGCGGTGTTGCATGCGAGCACGACGAGCGGACACCCCTGCGTAAACAGCCACTCCACCGCTTCGAGCGTGAACTCGTTGACCACCTCGGCCGAGCGCGCGCCGTAGGGCGCCCGAGCGCTGTCGGCGAGGTAGAGGTAATCGTAGCCCGGCAGGTCACGCAGCAGCGCGGCCAGCACCGTAAGTCCCCCGAATCCCGAATCAAATACGCCGATCATGCGCGTGCCGACCTAGAGAACACCCCGCGCAACGCAAGCCGCCCCGCCAAAGTGGCCTGGGCATCCCGCCCATGATTCGCCTCGTCCCCGCCCCAAGTCTCGCGACACCACTTGCATTTCACGCTGTCCCCGTTTCCTCGCCTTCACACACTGCGAACGTTTTTCGGCTCCTCGAACTGTTCTTCATGCGTCCCACGTTTCTGCACTCACTCGCCTTGACCGGCCTCGCCTTCCTCGCCCTCACCGGCTGCGGACGCCCCCCCGCCCCCGCCGTTGTCATCGAGACCGTGCAATTCGCCGACGACGCCGAAATCCAGGTCTGGCCCCAGCCACCCGGCAAACCCGGCGCTCTCTTCATCGAAACCACCCCGGGCGACATCGGCACCCTCAACCCGCTCATGTCCGAGGACCAGTCGTCTTCCGGCGCCATCGCCCGCTTCATCGAGAGCCTCACCACGCTCGATATGGAGACCGGCGAGGTCATTCCCCTGCTCGCCAAGTCCTGGGAAATCTCGCCCGACGGCCTCGTATTCACCTTTCACCTACGTCGCGGCATCGTTTGGAGCGACGGACACCCCTTCACCTCCGACGATGTCGTGTTCACCTGGCGCGATGCCCTCTACACCAAGGTCATCGACCCCGAAACCGGCCAACCCGCGCTCGACGAAAACACCGGTCGCCCTCGCCTGCGTTTCCCATCCCGTCCCGCTTTCGGCCAGCTCATCGAAGGCCAAGAGGTGCAGGTCGAGGCGCTCGATTCGCACACCGTGCGCTTCACCCTGCCCCAGCTCTATTCGCCCTTCCTGCTCTTCGGCGGCGGCCTGAACATCCTTCCCAAGCACATCCTCGAGCGCCACGTCGCCGACGGCACCCTGCTCGACGCCTGGAGCATCAACACCGCCATCCATCGCCCGCACGAACTCGTCGGTATCGGCCCATTCCTTCTCGAATCCTACAAGCCCGGCGAACGCATCGTGTTTCGCCGCAACCCCAACTACTGGCGCGTGGACTCCGAGGGCCAGCGCCTACCCTACATCGACCGCATCGTCACCCGCATCGTGGGCGACACCAACGCCAGCAACATCGCCTTCGCCCAGGGCCTCACCGACGCCGACGCCATCCAGGCCGACAACGTCACCTGGATTCAGCGCGCCGCCGCCGCCCGCGACTTCACCATTCACGATCTCGGCCCCTCCAGCACCACCAGTTTCGTCTGGTTCAACCTCAACCCCGGCTCCGCCCCCGACGGCAAGCCCTTCGTCGCCCCGCACAAATACCGCTGGTTCACCGACGCCCGCTTCCGCCAGGCCGTCTCCTACGGCGTCAACCGCCAAGGCATCGTGGACGGCGTCTTCGCCGGCCGCGCCACCCCGCTTCACGGCTACGTTTCCCCTAAAAACAAAAATCTCTTCAACCCCGACATCCGCCGCTTCCCCTACGATCCCGCCCGCGCCCGCGCCCTGCTCGCCGAGGCCGGTTTCGCCCTGCGCGGCCAACGCCTGCACGACGCCGATGGCAACCCGGTGGAGTTCACGCTGATGACCAACAACAACAACCAACTCCGCACCGAGATGGCCACGGTCTTCGCTGAAAACATGGCAGCCCTCGGCATCCGCGTGGAACTCCAATTCATCGACTTCAACACCATCATCCGCCGCACCTCCGAATCCTTCACCTACGAGGCCTGCCTGCTCGGCCTCGGCGGCGGCGCGCCCCACCCCTACGCTTCGAAGGACATCCTCATGAGCGACGGCCGCCTGCATTTCTGGAACCCCTCCCAGCCCAAACCCGACACCGAGTGGGAGGCCCGCATCGACGATCTCATGCGCCAAATCGGCCGCGAGATGGACCCCGCCAAACAGCGCGCCGATTTCTTCGAGGTGCAGGCCATCATGGCCGAGCAACAGCCCCTCATCTTCCTCGTCACCTCCAACCAATACGTCGGCCTCAAAAACCGCTGGAAAAACGTGCAACCCACTCCGCTCGGCGGCGTGCTTTGGAACCTCGACGCCCTCTGGGCCGAGCCCAACTAATCCTCCTCCCACCGCTACCCGCCCTACTAGCTTATCAGCTCTACTAGCTTTACCAGCTCCCAAAGCTCCATGTTCGCCTTCGTCCTCCGCCGCCTGCTCACCCTCATCCCGCTGCTCCTCGGGGTCACCGTGCTCGTCTTCGTGCTCATGTCGCTCGCGCCCGGTGATTTTCTCACGCCCATGCGGATGCAGCGCGACATCCCCGCCGAACTCATCACCCAGCTCGAACGGGACTTCGGCTTGGATCGCCCTTGGTATGTGCAATATGGATACTGGCTGAAAAACATCGTCCAACTCGACCTCGGCTATTCGTGGAGTTTTAAGGTCCCCGTCACCGATCTCATCGGCTCCCGCCTCTGGGCGACTTTTCTCCTCTCGCTCACTTCCACCCTCTTCGCCTGGTCGATCGCCATCCCCCTCGGCGTGCTCGCCGCCATCTACAAGGACTCCATCTTCGATCGCGTCAGCGCCTTCCTCGCCTACGCCGCGCTCTCCATCCCCGAGTTCTTCCTCGCCCTGCTCGCGGTCTGGTTCGCCGCCGTCACCGGCCTCTTCCCCATCGGCGGCGCCACCTCCATCGAGCACGATTTCCTTTCCCCCGGCGCTCAGTTCCTCGACCGTCTCTACCACCTCATCCTGCCCACCATCGTGCTCGGCATGGGCGGCATCGCCGGCCTCATGCGCGTCATGCGCGCCAACTTCCTCGACGCCATCCGCGCCGACTACGTGCAGACCGCCCGCGCCAAGGGCGTCCCGGAGGGCTGGGTGATGTTCAAACACGTTTTGCGCAACGCCATCAACCCGCTCATCAGCTCCTTCGGCTTCGCCTTTTCCGGTCTGCTCAGTGGCGCTCTGCTGGTCGAGATCGTCATGAACTACCCCGGCCTCGGTAACCTCATCTACCAGGCCCTGCTTCGCGAAGACCAGTTCGTCGTTCTCGCTGCCATCATGCTCTCCTGCGTGATGCTCGTCATCGGCAACCTCATCGCCGATCTTTGCCTCGCGTGGTCCGACCCCCGCATCCGCCTCGAAAGCCGCGACTGATCCCACGACGACGCCCATGAAACCCCTCTTCATCGAAGTCTGGCGCCGCCCCCTCGGCCGCTCCGCCCTCCTCGTGCTCGCAGCGCTTTACCTCGGCGCGCTTTTCGCCGGCTTCCTCGCCACCTGGCCGGTCAACCGCCAAAACCTCGAAACCACCTACCACCCGCCCACCCGCGTCACGTGGCACGACGGCGGCCTCGCCGTGCAGGCCTACCGCCTCGCCGATCCCAGCGCGCCGCAATACGAACCCATCCCCGGCGAATACCACCGCCTGCGCCTCTTCGCTCCCGGTTTCGATTACAAGCTGCTCGGCCTCGTCCCGCTCCAGCGTCACCTCCTCCAGCCCGCCGATTCCGCCGCCACCGTCTATCTGCTCGGCAGCGACTCCACCGGACGCTGCGTGTTCTCCCGCCTCGTTTACGGCGCGCGCGTCTCGCTCGTCATATGCCTCATCGGCATTTCGATCACGCTGTTTCTCGGCCTGATCGTCGGCGGTCTCAGCGGCTACTTCGGCGGAAAAATCGATTTCTTCGCCATGCGCGGCGTCGAGTTCCTGATGGCGATTCCCTCGCTCTACCTGTTGCTCGCGCTGCGCTCGGTCCTGGCTCCGCGTTTTAGCTCCGACCAGATGTTCATCGTCATCGTCATCATCCTCTCGCTCATCGGCTGGACCGGTGCGGCCCGCGTGCTGCGCGGCATGACGCTCTCCATCCGCCGCCGCCAGTTCGTGCTCGCCGCCGAGAGCATGGGCCAATCGCCCATGCGCATCCTGCGCCTGCACATCCTGCCCAATCTCGCGTCCTACCTGCTGGTCGCCGCCACTCTCAGCATTCCGGGCTACATCCTCGGCGAGGCTGCGCTCAGCTTTCTTAACCTAGGCATCGCCGAACCCGCGGCGTCCTGGGGGCTCATGCTTTCGCAGGCCCAGAACATCAAAATCTTCATGCTCAACTTCTGGTGGCTGCTCACCCCGGGCGCGGCGATTTTCGTGACCGTCATCGCCTTCAACCTCCTCGGCGACGTCCTGCGCGACGTGGTCGATCCCCGCCAGAAAACGCAATGAATCGCCAACCCAGGCATCTTGACCTCATACAATACAGCATCATGATGCCAAAATTATGATTCGCACCACCCTTACTCTCGACGAAGACCTCGCCCGGTCCCTCCACGACGAAGCTCAGCGCACCCGGCAATCGTTCCGCGCCGTGGTTAATTCCAGCCTTCGCCGCGGCCTCCAACGACAACCGCTCGGCGGCGCTCGGAAGCCATCCCATTTCCAGCTCCCGACACACTCCCTCGGCCTGAGCCCCGAACTCGCCACCACCAGCGCAAATAAACTCAACGATTTGCTCGAAACCGAGCACTTCACCGCGTCCCGCGAGTAGACTCGGCCAACGCATGCTCATCCCCGACCTCAACCTTCTCATTTACGCGACCAACACCGACGCTCCGCTGCATGCGCCGGCTCTGGCTTGGTGGCAAACGGTCCTCGGCGGTTCCGAGCCCATCGGCATCGCGCCCGTGGTCGCCTTCGGATTCATCCGCCTGACGACGCACCCTCGCGTCTGTCCCCGCCCGCTCACGCCCGCGCAAGCCATCGAGACCCTGCATGCCTGGCTGGCCTTGCCCGGCGTCGTCAGCCTCACCTCCGATCCTCGCCACCTCGAAATTACCCTCGGCCTCCTCCAAGCCACCGGAGCGGCCGGTAACCTCACCACCGACGCCCAAATCGCCGCGCACGGCATCCAGCAAAACGGCACCGTGCTTACGACCGACACCGACTTCACCCGTTTCCCCGGCCTCCGCGTGCGAAACCCGCTCTTGCCCTCCGCACCCTAACCCTCGCCCCGATGCCGCTCCTTTCCGTCGAAGACCTCCGCATTTCCTTCCACCAACGCGACCGCGTGGTCGAGGCGGTCAAGGGCGTGTCCTTCTCCCTCGAAGCCGGTCGCACCCTCGCCATCGTCGGCGAAAGCGGCTCCGGAAAATCCGTCACCGCCCTCTCCCTCACCCGTTTACTGCCCGAACCGCCCGCCTGCAGTGTCACCGGCTCCATTCGCTACGGCGACAAAGACATTCTCTCTCTCAACCGTCGCGCCCTGCAAGCCGTCCGCGGCAAGGAAATCGCCTACGTCTTCCAAGAGCCCTCCTCCTCGCTCAACCCCGTCTTTACCGTCGGCGACCAGATCGCCGAGGCCATCAAACTCCACCTGCCCGACGTCGCCGACCTGCGCGCACGCGTGATCAAGTCCCTTGAGCAAGTCGGCATCGCCGACGCCGCCCGCCGCCACGCCGCCTACCCGCACGAACTCTCCGGCGGCATGCAACAACGCGTCATGATCGCCATGGCCCTGGCCTGCAACCCGCGCATCCTCGTCGCCGACGAGCCCACCACCGCGCTCGACGTGACGATCCAAAAACAGATCATCGACCTGCTCCGCGAACTGCGCGTCTCCGCCGGCCTGTCCGTCATTCTCATCACCCACAACTTCGGCATCGTGCACGGCTTCGCCGACGACGTCGCCGTCATGTATCGCGGCGAGATCGTAGAGCACGGCCCCGTCTCCGAGGTCCTGAAAAACCCGAGCCATCCCTATACCCGGGCCCTCATCGCCTGCATCCCGCGCCTCGGCGAACGCCGCGCGCGCCTCGCCACCATTGACCACGATGAAATCGCGCGCGCCGTCGCCGCGAATTCTTAGCCGCCAAAAAGCGCAAAAGACGCAAAAAATACTGATCCAAGCCAAGCGACGCCTGCTCTTCATTTTTTCGATTTCTGCGCCTTTTTGCGGCCAATACCTCTACTCATGTCCGATCCAAGTTCTCCCGAAGCTCCGCTCCTCGAGGTCAAGAACCTCAAAGTCCACTTCCCCCTGCGCGGCGGATTGCTCCGCACCGTGGTGGACCAGGTGCGCGCAGTGGACGACGTCTCGTTCAGCGTCGCGCGCGGCAAGACCACCGGCCTGGTCGGCGAAAGCGGATCGGGCAAAACCACCGTCGGACGCGCCCTCATCAAACTCGCGCCGATCACCGCCGGAAGTATTCGGTTTGCCGATACGGATATCACCCGGCTGTCGAAGCGGGAATTCCTGCCCCTCCGCAAACGCATCCAGATGATTTTCCAGGATCCGTTCAATTCGCTCAACCCGCGCATGAACATCGAGGCCATCATCCGGGAGCCGCTCGACATCCACTTCCCGGCCCGCGCCGCGAAAGCCAAGCGCGACCGCATCGCCGATCTGTTGAAGCGCGTGGGCCTGGAGGCGGACCACATGTCGCGCTATCCTCACCAGTTTTCTGGCGGCCAGCGCCAGCGCATCGGAATCGCTCGCGCCCTGGCGGTCGAACCCGAGTTCATCATTTGTGACGAAGCCGTGAGCGCGCTCGATGTGTCGGTGCAGGCTCAGATCGTAAACCTTCTACGCGACCTGCAGGCCGAACTCGGCCTCACCTATCTCTTCATCGCCCACGACCTCGCCGTGGTGCAGCACATCAGCGACCATGTGCTGGTCATGAACCAAGGAAAACTCGTCGAGTCCGCCAGCGCCGAGCAACTCTACCGCGACCCGCAAGACCCCTACACGCGCCGCTTGCTGGAAGCCGTCCCGCAAATCTGAAGGGTTATACTTGGCGGACCCGGCGAGCCAGCACAGGCAGGAATGCGCCGGCGGCGCACAAGTGCCTGTGCCACTTTCGGCAGCGATGCGCCACTCAGCCCACGTGTGTCGTGTAGGCGGCGGCGTCGAGCAGCTCGGCGGGCACGGGCGCGTCGAGTTTCACCTTCATCATCCAGCCCCCCTCGTAGGGCGCGGAATTGATCGTCTCGGGCGCGGCGTCGAGCGCCGGATTCGTCTCCAGCACGGTGCAGGCGACCGGCGCGTAAAGATCCGACGCCGCCTTCACGGACTCGACTACGCCGAAGGTCGCGCCGACGGCGAGCGTCGCGCCGACCTTGGGCAACTGCACGTAGGTGATGTCGCCCAGGCTGGACTGGGCATAATCGGTGATGCCCACCAGCGCGGTGCCGTCGGCGGCGAGACGAACCCATTCGTGGGACTTGGCGTAGCGGAGATCGGCGGGGATGTTGCTCATGGTCGTAAAATGGAAAAAAAGGGTCGTTTTGGAGACGGGGTTTAAAGACGGAAAAAATCAGCCCTGCTTCAAGGGCACGAAAGGCGGCTTCACGACGTGCAACGGAACAGCCGCGCCTCGGATATCGACGTGCAAGGAGCCGAGGGCGGCGCCCGACTCGATCAAGGCGGACCCGATGGCCTCGTTGAGCAGCGGCGAAAGCGTGCCGGAGAGCACACGGCCGAGCGCCGCGCCGCCGTGGCCGAGCACCGGCGTATCCGCGCGGACAATACGCCGGTCGCCGGTTTTGAAGAAAACAATCTTGCGCGGCGCGCCGTCGGCTTTCTCCCGCGACAGCGCGTCGTGGCCGACGCAGGGATGCGCCTTGTTGAGCTTCACCGTCCAGCCGAGGCCGGCGGTGAGCGGCGAAATGTCGGCGGAAAGCTCGTGGCCGTAGAGCGGATAACCCGCCTCGAGCCGAAGGCTGTCGCGCGCGCCCAGGCCGGCGAGTTCGAGACCGTGCGGCTTGCCCGCTTCGAGCAGGGCCTCGGCCAGCGCGACCGCGTCGGCGGCGGAGTGGTAGAGTTCAAAACCGTCCTCGCCGGTGTAGCCGGTGCGGCTGATGAGGCAATGGACGCCCGCCACCGTGCCCTCGCAAAAATGATAGGTGCCGATCGCCCCGAGCTTGGCCCCGGTAAGCGATTGCACGATGGCGGCGGCGCGCGGTCCCTGCACCGCCAGCAGGGCGTAGTCGGCGCTGCGGTCGGTGATCGTCACGTCGAAGCCCTGCGCCTGTTGGCGAATCCACGCCAGATCGCCGGCGATGTTGCCGGCGTTAATGCAGAGAAAATAATCCTGCGGCGCGCGCATATAGACCAGTAGGTCGTCCACCGTGCCACCGGTTTCGTTGCACATCGGCGAATAGAGCACGCGACCCGGATAGAGCTTGGCGACCTCGTTGGTCACGAGATGCTCCAAAAACTCCAGCGCTTGGGGTCCGCGAACATCCACCTCGCCCATGTGGCTCACGTCGAAAAGGCCGGCGGCGCGGCGCACGACCTTATGCTCTTCCAAAATGGAGCGGTATTGGACGGGCATTTCCCAGCCGGCGAAATCCACTAGGCGGGCGTCATGGGCAGCGTGAAAATCGCGAAGCGGAGTGCGTTGAAGATCGCTCATGAATACAGGCGTAGAGGAGGTCGGAGAGGGGCGGCGACGGGCAACAAAAAAGGCATCCGTTGCCGGATGCCTAAAGCGAATGCCGCTTTCGTTAAAAAGCTTAAAGGGCCATGTGATAGGTGGCCACGATCTGCTCCACCAAATACTTGTGGTCGGCGCGGGTGAGCTCGCCAGTGGAGAGCATGGCGTCGGCGCGATTGATCTGCGCGGTCATCGCTTCGAAACGATCGGCCAGCGTGACTTCGCCGAGTTGGGGCTTCAACTCCACAAGGAGTTCGCCGGGAATGAGGTCGCTAGCAGCACCAATATCGTAGTCGATACCCCAGCGCAGGAAGCGGCGATCATACTCGGTGTTGCTGGGCATGAGCAGCGCGGACTGCGGGCTGAAGCCGGGCTTCTCGAAGTCGATGCGATAAACCTCGGCGCGGGCGAGATCGACCTTGAAGGGAGTGCGACCGACTTCGGTGCCATTGATCTTGGCAACGGCTCCGGCGGGCACTGAACGCACGACGACGGTTTGCGATTTGCCCTTGGAGAACACGGCGCAGCCGCTGAGGGCAAGGGAGGAGGCCGCGACTAAAAGCGCCACGGCAAGGGTATGTAGTTTCATAGGGGAAGAACGAGGGAGAAGGCTTCACTGTTTTACACATTCAAATCCGGTCAAGGGCAATGCGGATAAATGCCGTTCTGCTTTTGGATTGGTCTCATCCGGCTAGCGTCTTCATTTGCTCGTTCAATGTTCTGGCTACTCACGGCGATTTTCCTGACCTGCGGCATTTCTTTCATCTGCTCGATGTGGGAAGCCATGATTCTCAGCACCACCGTCGGCGAGATCGAGGGGCTCAAAACCAGCCGCCCCAAACGCGGACTCGTGCTGGAGCGACTCAAAACCCGCCTCGACGAAACCAGCTCGGCCATCCTCACCCTCAACACCATCGCCAACACCCTCGGCTCGGTGATCGTCGGCGGCCTCGCCACCAAACTCTACGGCAACGCCGCCATCGGCATCGTCTCCGCCGGCATGACCGTGGCCATCCTGGTGTTCGCCGAGGTCATCCCGAAAAATCTCGGCGTGGTGCATCGCCGCACCCTGCAGCCCCACCTCGTCTATCCGCTCGCGTTTATCACCCGCCTGCTCGGACCGGTCACCTACCTGTGCCGCATCATCGTCCGCTTCGTCGTTTCGCCCGCCGGCGAGGAATCCGCCGCCGAAGATGAAATCCGTCTGCTCGCCGAACGCGGCGCGCGCCAGGGCGACCTCAGCCGCAGCGAATCCAACATCATCGCCAACGCCCTGCGTCTCGACGAGATGCGCGTCAGCGCGATCATGACCCCGCGCAACGTCATCGGCGCCCTGCGCCAGGGCGCCACCATCACCGACGTCTTTAACGAGCTGCCCAACCTGCCCTTCGGTCGCATGCCGGTCTATGGCCGCAACCTCGACGACATCGTTGGCATCGTGCGTCGGCGCGATTTGCTCAAGGCCAAGGCCGCCAACCACGATCTCGACCTCGTCGGCAAATACATCCACGAGGCCCATTTCGTGCCCGAGACCGTGACCGCCGCCGAGGCGCTGCGCCTGTTCCTGGAGAACCACCAGCGCCTGCTCATCGTGGTGGATGAATTCGGCTCCACCGCCGGTGTCATCAGCATGGAGGACGTCATGGAAACCCTGCTCGGCAGCGAGATTTTCGAAAAGGACGACATGGCCATCGACATGCGCGAACTCGCCCGCGCCCGCGTCGCCCTCGCGCCGGACAAACACCGCTCCGGCACATCCGGCGCCTCGTCCTCCTCCGCCACCAAGCCGCCCTTTTCAACATGACCCCTCCCCTCGCGCACTGGATTCATGATTGGGACCCCGTGTTGCTTCACTTTACCGAGACGATCGGCATCCGCTACTACGGCCTCGCCTACCTGGCCGGTTTCTTCGCCGCGTGGTGGCTGCTGCGCGTGTATTCAAAACGTGGATTCACCCGCCTCACCGGCGACCAAATCGGCGACCTGGTCACCGCACTCATCATTGGCGTGATGATCGGCGGTCGCCTCGGCTATTTTTTCTTCTACAAGCCCAGCGACCTCGCAGCGGACCCCTTGATACTGCTGCGCATCTGGGAAGGCGGCATGGCCAGCCACGGGGGCTTCCTGGGCGTCGCCGCCGCCCTCTGGTGGTGCGGCCGCCGCTTAAAGCTGCCCGCGCTCCATCTCTCCGACCTCGTGGTCAGCGTCGCACCGATCGGGCTGTTTTTCGGTCGCGTCGCCAACTTCATCAACGGCGAACTCTGGGGCCGCCCAAGCACAGTGGCTTGGGCGGTGATTTTTCCGGAAAGCGCCGCCAAGCCGGGCATGCTGATCACCGAAATCACGCCACGCCACCCCTCCCAGCTTTACGCCGCCGCGCTCGAAGGCCTGCTGCCGCTGATCATCATGCAAATTCTCGTCTGGAAAACCTCCTGGATGCGCGCCGCACCGGGACGTATCGCGGGCGCGTTTCTCGTCGTTTACGCCATCGGGCGCTCCATCGGGGAACAGTTCCGCGAACCCGACGCCGAGCCAATCCTCGGCCTCACTCGCGGCACCTTTTATTCCATTTTCCTGCTCATCGCCGGCGTGGTGCTGATGGCTGTTTGCCGCCCCGCCGCTAACGCTAGCGCGAATTCGAAGTCGGAGCCAAAAGCCTAAAACCCTCCGCCGCCAGCGCCGCGCGCGCCGCCATGAGCAAACGCACCGCCACCGCGCCGTCACCATGCACGCAGAGGGTATGCACGCGCCCGCCGCGCGCCAGCGCCAGCGCCTGGGCGACCGCCGCCGCCTCGTCGTGCAACTCCGCGCCCGCCTCGCCGCGCGGAACGAGCGAACCGTCGGAACGGTAACCGCGATCGATAAACCCCTCCGCCACGAAGCGCACCCCCGCGACCTCACAGGCGGCGCGCAACTCTCCCATCGGCGGCCCGAAAATCGCCGCCTCTGGCACCAGCGATTTCACCGAAGCCGCGAACAGCAACGCATGTTCCGCCTCGCGATTCAAAAAATGATATAGCGCGCCGTGCGGCTTCACGTGGCGAATCGCCAATCCCGCCCGCCGCGCATGCGGCTGCAAGGCCCGCACCTGATCCGCCAGTAAAACGCCGAGTTTCGCGAGCGCGAGCGGATGCTCCTTTCGCCCGAAATTCTCCCTATCCGCATAACCCGGATGCACCCCGAGCGCGACGCTGTGCCGCGCGGCGAGCGTGCACGCCTCGGCCATTGTCGCGTCGTCGCCCGCGTGCCTGCCGCAAGCGACGTTCGCGGACGTGATACCGCTCGAGAACAAAAACGCATCCAGCGCGCCCCCCTCGCCCACGTCGGCGTTGAGATCAATGCTCCGATTATCACGCGTCATGCACCGAGCTTCATCAGATTATGGGCCGAACCCGCAAAGGTATTCTCCGTTCGCCGCCCCCCATAAGCGCCGGCTTTCAGCCGGCTTGGCACAGAAGCGGATAGAGTTAGAATTCCCACCGAGTATTTTAATATCGCTTACAATGCGCCCCACCCTCGCCCCTCACTCCCTCAACCCGCGCCTCAGCACCCACTCCGCCACCGTGCCCCCCACCGGTTGGCGGAGGATGGCGCGGAGCTTCTCCGCCTGCGCCCGCGTCGCCTCCAGCCGCCGCGTATCCTCCAAACAACTACGCAGCTCAGCCGCGAGCGCCTCGGGCGAGGCCGCGCCCTGCAAATACTCCGGATACATAGGCTGTTTCAGCAGCAGGTTGTTGATGCCCAGATACGGGATCTTCACCAGCAAACGCCCGAGCAGATAGGTCAGCGGATTCGCCCGATACGCGATCGCGCCCGGCAGCCCCGCCAGCGCGCAATGCAGCGACATCGTGCCGCTCGAGGTCAGCACCGCCGAAGCCGCGACCACGCCTTCATTCGGCACCAGCTCAACGCCCTGCGGCACGCCCCCCGACACGATCACCTGGCGCACCATCTCGCTCGGATAGATCACCCGCGCGCCGCGTTTCGCGTAGGCCACATGACCCTCGCGCAACAACGGCCAGATGCGCCCGACCGCCTGCTTACGACTGCCCGGCAACAGCAACACCGGCGCGTCCGCATCATACCGCACCGGCGCCACGTAGTCGTCGGCCAGAAACGGGTGCCCGACGAAATCCACCGGCAGATCCGTGTCCGCGTAGCACGCCACCTCGAACGGAAAAATGCACGCGAGCGCATCCAGATGCTTCGCCATCTTAAAGCGCCGCCCCGCCTTCCACGCCCAGATTTGCGGCGAAATGTAGAACAGCAGTTTCACCGGCCCGCCCGCCTTGGCCGCGAGCCCGCGCTCATTCAGCGCCGCCGCGATGCGCAGGTTCATGCCCGGGTAATCGACGAAGCACACCGCGCGCGGCTTGTGCTCCGCGATCCAGCGCAGCGTCTCCTCGAAGAGCATCTTAAAATAGCCGTAGTTTTTCAGCACCTCGACAAAGCCCACGACCGACGACGCCGTGAGATCGTGCAACAACTGCGCCCCCGCCGCCGCGAGATGCCGCCCGCCCAGCGCGCACACCGCGAGCCCGGGCTGCCGCGCCCGCAAATCGCCCACGAGACGCGCCGCGTGCTCGTCGCCCGAGTGCTCGCCCGCGACGACCAAAAGATCGACTCGCCCATCGACCGGAGCGTCGAAACGAAAAGGTAGGGCGGGACCGCTGGGCCCGCCGTTCGGTTCCGTTGGTAGGGCGGGACCGCTGGGCCCGCCGTTCTGGTTGGTTTTCATAGGTAGGGCGGGCTCGCTGGGCCCGCCGTCTTGTTCCCGAGGTAGGGCGGGACCGTTGGGCCCGCCGTGTTTGCATCCGCCGCGTCAGTCGCATCACCCGCACTCCACACGAAAGGCCAATCTTCCTCGCGTGGCACGAGTCCTTTCCGAACCGGATTTAGGCGAATGTAATTGGCCTTCTCCGCGAACGATTCGCCGCCGCGCAATCGGTGATCAAAAAAATCGGACTGCCAGCGAATGCCCGCTCGCTTGGCAGTCATCTCTTTAAAATTGGCGACTGTTTTAGTCATCGGGTGATCGAGTCCGAAGGAAACCAATCCGTGCAGATGATCGGGCATGAGCAGCATAAGATGCACATGCCATTGAAGCTTTTCCTGCCGAAACTTCACCGCCTCGAAAAGAGTGTCGGCGACGTTCGGCACGCAGAGCTGATTCGCCCCGCGTGACGCGCAACAAATCGTGATGAAGTAAACAGCACCGTCCTTCACCCAGCCCGGGATGCCATGCGGAAGTTTTTTCCGAACAGGTAGGGCGGGGCCGCTGGGCCCGCCGTTCGGTTCCCAAGGTAGGGCGGGACCGCTGGGCCCGCCGTTCGGTTCCGTTGGTAGGGCGGGACC
>CAZOGV010000037.1:0-5757 GCA_964579225.1 uncultured Akkermansia sp.
GTGTTGGCGTTGATCGGGCGCGCCTCGCGCACCTCGCGAGCGAGTTCGCCGGAGCGCTCCGCGAGCTGGCCCACGCCCTCAGCGAGTTGCGTGGCGCTTTCCTGCACGCGCTGGCGCTCTTCGCGCTCGGATTCGACTGCGGCGCGAAGGGTGACGGTCTGCTCGACGAGGATTTCTTTTTCGCGCTCCACCACGCCGACCGTGACGGCGAGCTGTTCGGCGCGACCGCGCGCGGCGGCCTCGGCGGCGGATACGCGGGCCAACTCCTCCTCGCGGCGCTTGGCCTCGGCCTCGCGCACGGCGAGTTCGCGGGCGAGTTCCGCGTTGCGCGCGCGCTCGGCCTCGGCGGCGGCGCGGGTCGCGGAGAGATTTCTATCAAGCTCGGCGGCGGTCTGCTCGGTCTTGGCGAGCGTGTCGGCGGTCTGCGCAAGATTTTGCGCGAGTTGCTCGCGCGCTTGCTCAACCTCTGCGCGGGCGAACTCGGTGGCGGCGAGATCGCGGGCAACCTCCGCGCGTTGCGCCTGCTCGTCTTCGAGCGAGAGACGCATGATCGCGACCATGTCCTGCTCGGGCGTGGCCGCGCCTTCGCCCGACGCGGACGCGCTGGCCGCCGGGGCCGGGCGCGACGAGGTCGGCGGCGCGGGCGTGGCGTCCTCCCACCGCGTGAGCGCGAGCAGGCTCAGCAGCAGGAAGTCGCAGAGAATGAGGAGCAGCGTCTTGTTCATGACCGGTGTCTTCGGGTGGAACGCGTTGACCTCAACGTGTTGACGCGGCACGCGCCGTCTCGCCCGCTATGAGCGCGTCCTGCGCCGCGAGGATGAGGCCGGTCTTGTAGGGCCGCACATGGCGGATCTTCACGATCGCGACGCAAGTGATGCCGAGCAGGTTGGAGGAGTAGGCCGCGAGCAGGTTGGGCTCGACGAGGCCGAGCACCTGAAACACGAGCGCGGCGGCGGTGCCGCCGATGCCGAGGTAGAGGCCGCCGTCGAAGAGATTCTCTTCGTTTTCCATCAGGCGGAGCTTCACGAGCGCGGGCAAACCGAGCGCGTCGATGGTGCGGATCTTGGCGAGACAAACCAGATACATGGTGATCTGGAGGGCGCCGAAAAGCGCGATGGCGAGGAGTGAGTGGAGGTCCATGGCGAAAGTGGGGGTGATAGTTCTGAGCGAGTCCGGGTCGGAGAGGTTCCCGAGCACGGGCATTGCCAAAGTGAGTCCGTCGATGCGCACCGGCGCGGCGCGCCCGAGGAAGGGTTCGGTCACGACAATGAACGCGCCCGTGACGACCAAGGCGAGCGCGCCGCTGCGCACGTGAAACACGCCGCCCGCGCGCGAACCGCCGCGCATCGCGCGATCCAGCGCGCAGAGAATCGCGTAGGCACCCGCCAGGCACAGCGCGAAACGAAGCGCCAAGGCCCAGCCCGGATGCAACAGCGCCAACCCGACGAAGGGCCCCGGCGCGGGCGCGCCCTGGCGGTTCACCGGCACGCCGCGCGCGAGCAGGAGCCGCGTCGCGCCCTGACCCTCGGCGAGCGCGAGCCGCAGATCGGCGTCGGCGTCGTCCGGATGTTCGAGACGAAATTTTATCACCCGCTCGGCCGAGCCGTCGATTAGCGCGGCGGCGAGCACGAGGTCAAAGGTCGCGTCGCCCGCGCGGGCCAGCGCGCCGAGCTCGGTCCAGGTGGCGCGTGTATCGACCGCGCCCGCCACGGCGGTGAGTTGCCGCCAGTCGAGCCGGCGCGCGAGCGCAAGCAGGTCGATGAACATGGGTTCGAGCGCCGCGCCGAGTTCGCCGTTCGTGCGCGTCGCCCGCGCCTCGTCGCGCCAGACTCGCGCGAAGGCTGGCGTGAGATGTTCGCCCTGGTGCAGCAGCGCCACGAGCAACACCATCGCCTCAAAAGTCTGCCCGCCCGCCCGCGAGACGGGCACGAAGCGCCCGGTCTTTTCCAGTTCGCGCAGCGCCAGCGTGTCGCGCACGGCGGGGCTGCGCGAGTTGGCCAAAAATCCGTTCAAGGCCGCGCGCGAGGCCGCCGTCACGAAGAACCGCGCCACCGGCGTGCTCTCGCCCTTCTCCGCCGCCGCGCGCGCCACCGGCTGCTGGGTGAGTGGCAACAAAAACGGATCTTCGCCGCCCCACGGCATGAGCGCGCGCTCGCGTTGCGCGAACGCCGCCAACGCCTCCGCGAGTCGCGCGCTTTCGGAATCCGCCGCCTCCGCGTCCGCCTCGCTCGCCCGCGCCCCGGCCAGCAACAACGCCGCCGGCCCCGGTTGCGCCGACTCCAGTCGCGCCTCGCCGAGTTCGGCCAGCGTCGGCGTGCCCGCGCCCGCGCGCTCCAGCAAGGCCGGTGCGACCGCGCGGATGTGCCCCGGCACCATCCATGCCGCAAGCAGCAGCGCCGCGCCCGCGGCGAAGCCGAGCCAGGCCCGGAGGGGCACGGCGCGAGCGGCGGACGGCTGGCGGGAGGCGATCATCGCACGGGCACTATTGGTTTGCGGCACCGGGTGGCAAATCCACGCTGCGCCGCTTTAATCAGGTGCCGATTCCATTCCGACCCATGCCCCTCGCGATTGTTCACTACAACTCCTCCGTGCTCCGACAGAAGGGCGCGCCCGTAACCACCTTCGACGCCGACCTCGCCCGGCTCGCCGCCGACATGATCGCCACCATGCACGCCGCGCGCGGCATCGGTCTCGCCGCGCAACAAATCGGTCGCGCCCTTCAGTTTTGCGTCATCGATCTGCGCAACACCGACCGCGATTTTTATTGGGAGCTCGACGGCGCCCAGACCCCGCTCGACCTCATCATGCCCATGGCCCTCGCCAACCCCGCGGTCGAGTTTCTCCCCTCCGAGAAAATCTATTATGAGGAGGGTTGCCTCTCCTTCCCCAACATTCACGGCGACATCGCCCGCCCCGACCGCGTCCGCGTCACCTATCAAGACGCGCAAGGCACGCCCCACACCTTGCTTTGCAACGGCCTCCTCGGTCGCTGCATTCAGCACGAGGTCGATCACCTCAACGGCACGCTCTTCATCGACCGCATGGACAAATCCGTCCGCCGCCCCATCGAACGCGCGATCAAGACCCTCGCCGAGCAGACCCAAAGCACCAAGCCGCCCGCCTGAGCGATACGTTTACCCTCGCCCGCAACTGTTTGCAGGCCGCGCTCGTTCAGCCTTCCGGTCCCCCGTTTAGCGTGTTGGCTCCACTCCAACCCTTTTCCCCATGAGCCAAAAATCCGACGGCATGAACTACGCCCCCCAGGGCAAACCGCAGCCCGTGGTAAAGCCCGGCGAATTCGTCTTCGCCGCCACCCACCTCGACCACGGCCACATCAACGGCCAGTGCAACGGACTCACCGAGGCCGGCGGACAGCTCAAATGGGTCCACGACGCCGACACCGCCAAGGCCGAGGCCATGGCCGCTCGCTACCCCGGCGCCCAGGTGGCCCGCTCACTCGACCAGATCCTCGACGACGCCGACGTGAAACTCGTCGCCGCCGCCGCCATCCCTAATCTGCGCGGCCCTCTCGGCTGCCAGGTCATGGAGGCCGGCAAGGACTACTTCACCGACAAGACCCCCTTCACCACCCTCGCCCAGCTCGACAACGCCAAGGCCGTCGTCGCCCGCACCGGCCGCAAATACGCCTGCTATTTCAGCGAGCGCCTCCACGTCGAGTCCGCCATGTATGCCACCGACCTCGTGCAACAAGGTGCCATCGGCCGCGTCGTGCAGGTCATCGGCTTCGGCCCGCACCGCCTCAACGCCCCCTCGCGCCCGGATTGGTTTTTCAAGAAAGAGCAATACGGCGGCATCCTCTGCGACATCGGCAGCCACCAGTTCGAGCAGTTCCTCACCTTCACCGGCGCGACCGACGCCACCGTCACCCACGCCGCCGTCGGCAACTACGCCAACCCGCAGTTCGCCGAACTCGAAGACTTCGGCGAAGCCAACCTCCTCGGCGACAACGGCGCCACCAACTACATCCGCGTCGATTGGCTGACGCCTCCCGGCCTCAGCACTTGGGGCGACGGCCGCATGACCATCCTCGGCACCAAGGGCTACATCGAGCTGCGCAAATACGTGGACATCGGTCGCGAGAAAACCGGCGACCACGTCTACCTCGTTGACGACAAGGGCGAGCACCACATCCACGTCGCCGGCAAGGTCGGCTTCCGCTTCTTCGGCGAACTCATCCTCGACAGCCTCAACCGCACCGAGAAAGCCATGACCCAACGCCACGTCTTCAAGGCCGCCGAACTCTGCCTCCGCGCCCAAGCCGTTGCCCGCCGCCTCACCTGAGCCGGCCCGCTCCTTCCGTGTGGCCGCGCTCGTGAGAGCGCGGATGTCCGCCGCTCAGCCACCCGCGCCCACACTCACCGCCCTCCACCGCCTTCGCGCGGCGGAGGGCTTTTGATTCCTACGATTCGTCAATAACCCCGATCCACCCGTTGCAACCCCGTTGTTTTTGCTATTAAACTGTAAACCCATGTCCATCGCCCTGCGAAAACGCTCACCGCCCTCGCGTCTTTTACGTGAATGAATTCTCTGAAAAGACGATGCCTGCCACGGATCAAAAGCGCCTCGCGCTGCAGCTTTCCTCGCATCACCTGCAATGCGCGCTCTTTGAGGCCGACACCCTCGTGCGCCACGAAGAGCTTTCCCTCTTTCCCACCGCCGCCCCCGCTATCGCTCGTGTCACCTCTTGGCTGGAAGCCGAAAAAATGCCTCCGCGCATCCTCGCTGCCGCCGCTCCCCGCGGACGCCTGCTCCGCGTGAGTTCCGCGCGCGGCGCACCCTTCGCCGCGCTCACCACCCTACTTGCCCTGCCTCCCGGCGCGGAACCCGTTTTCACCGCCTGCAACGCGCAAAACGGCGACCCCACCGAAGGCCCCGGCCTGTTTCCCCGCCTCCTCGCCGCCGCCCCCCTCGAAGCCCTGCGTGCCTCCCGCGCCTTCTTCGCCGACTCCGGCCTGAAGGCCGCGCGCGTGTTCGACGCCGCCTACGTGCAGCTCGGCGCGTTCACCCTGGCTCGCGAAACCACCAACACCCCCGTGCTGGTGTGGGAACCCGGCGCGGACTTTTCCCATTTCATCACCCTCGACCAACGCGGCATCCTCTCCGTCGAGTTTTGTCCGATCGGCATCAACCATATCCAGGCCGCCATCCAAACCACGCTCGGCCTACGCTTCCCCGTCGCTGCCACCAAGCTCTTCCTAGAAGGCACCTACGACTTCAGCGACGACGGCCCGAAAATCGCGCGCCAAATCCTGCCCGAACTGCGCAAATGCCTAACCCGCCTCCCCATCGGCCCCAAATATTTTCACATCGCCGGCCTGAGCAGCGACCAACAGTGGCTCACCCTCGCCATCGCCGAAGCCTGGTGCCTCCAACCCTTGAAAATCGATTGGGCCGCCTACGGCCGCGTTAACGACCTCTCCTTCGCCTCGCGAGAACTCGCCTCCTCCCTGCCCGCCTCCTTTGGCGGCCTGCTCCTGCTCTCCAAGCACCGCGACTCCACCGCGCCCGCCTGGCAGGCCCGCTGGTCCGACGAACCCAAGCCCCAAAAGCCCAAACCCGCGACCTCAGAAGCCGCGAAGCCGGCCGAGGAACAACATCCACACGGCCTCGACTCCATGCTCGCCGCCCTCACCAACGTGTTTTCAAAACCCAAGTCCAAACCCGCGCCACCCAACCCCGCCGCGCGTCAGGCCTGATGCGCTTCGGCCTCGGCCTGAGCCGCACGCAAAGCCCGCC
>CAZOGV010000037.1:5857-19086 GCA_964579225.1 uncultured Akkermansia sp.
TTACACTTTGCCGCCCCTTGCGTCATCCGCGCCCGCGCCACACGTTGACCCTCCACCGACCGCGCATCATGCCGACGCCTCCCTACGCCGCCTCCCGTTTTCACACCGTCCGCCGCCGCACCCGCGAGGTGATGATAGGCCCCGTCGGCGTCGGCGGAGCCAACCCCCTCCGCGTGCAGTCAATGACCACCAGCGACACCCAGGACGTCGCCGCCACCGTGCGCCAGGCCATCGCCCTCGCCGAGGTCGGCTGCGAGATCGTGCGCGTCACCGCGCCCAACGTGCAGGCCGCCCGCTGCCTCAAACCCATCCGCGAACAATTCGCCGCCGCCGGCTTCGCCCACGTGCCCCTCGTCGCCGACATCCACTTCCTCCCCTCCGCCGCCATGGAGGCCGTCGAGCACGTCGAAAAAGTCCGCGTGAACCCGGGCAACTACGCTGATAAAAAGAAATTCGCCGTCCTCGAATACACCGACGCCGCCTACAACGCCGAACTCGGCCGTATCCACGAAGCCGTTACACCGCTCATCCTCCGCTGCAAGGAGCTCGGCCGCGCCCTGCGCATCGGCACCAACCACGGCTCGCTCAGCGACCGCATCATGAACCGCTACGGCGACACCCCCCTCGGCATGGTCGAGAGCGCCCTCGAGTTCCTCCGCATCTGCCGCAGCCACGGCTTTCACGACATCATCCTCTCGATGAAAGCCTCCAACCCCAAGGTGATGATCCAGGCCTACCGCCTGCTCGTCGCCCGCATGGACCAAGAGCAAATGGACTACCCCCTCCACCTCGGCGTCACCGAAGCCGGCGACGGCGAGGACGGTCGCATCAAGTCCGCCATCGGCATCGGTTCCCTCCTCGCCGACGGCCTCGGCGACACCCTGCGCGTCTCCCTCACCGAGGACAGCGTTTACGAAATCCCCGTCGCCCAGGCCCTCGCGAAGAAAGCCATGTCGTTGTGGACACCTTCGCCGACGTGGCACGGGCGTCCCGCCCGTGAGGACGCGGGCGTCTCGCCCGCGTCCCTCCAAACCCATGGGCAAGATGCCCATGCCACCCTCGAACAAACCATCGCGACCGCCGACGCCCTCGACCCCTACGTTTACACCAAGCGCCCCGTCGCCCCGCTCGAACTTTCGCCCACCCTCACCATCGGTCCCGAGCTCCCGCCGCGCGTCGTCACCCGCGTCGCCTCCGTCGCCGCGCTGGCGGAAGCCGCGCAAAAATTCGCCGCCTCCCGCCTCACCGACACCCCCGTCGAAGGCCTCCTCGTGCCCATCCTCACGCCCGCCGACGTAGGATTGAGCGTGCGCTCAATTTCCGCCGACCTCCCCGGCGCCACACCCTTCCTCGATCTCGCCCCCTCGCTCACCCCCGCCGACCTCGTAGGCTTGAACGTGAGTTCAAGTGCCGCCTCCTCCGCGCCCGTCGTTCTCCTCCGCAATTTCGGATCATCCGTCGCCGACGCCGAGTCCCTCGCCGGTTTCGCCAAACTCGCCCGCGCCCGCGGCTGGTCGCTCGCCCTCGCCACCACCGCCGAGGCCCTCTCAGAGCCCGACTCCCCGCTCGCCGCCACCCTCCGCCAAATCGGCGACGAACGCCTGCTCTTCAGCCTCGACGACTCCGCCGCCCCCGCCGGTCACCACGCCATCGGCCGCTACCGCGCCCACGCCGAAGCCCTCCGCGTCCTCGGCTCGCGCGCCCCGCTCTGGATTCGCAACACCGCCGCCACCCAGATCGCACCCGCGCCCGATTTTCTTTCGCGCCTGCTCGACGCCTCCGTGCTCACCGGCTCGCTCCTCTGCGACGGCCTCGGCGATCTCGTGAGCATCGAGACCGAAACCGACCCCGTGCGCGCGCTCAAGGTCTCCTACAACGTCCTGCAAGGCGCCGGCACGCGCAGCACCAAGACCGAGTTCGTCGCCTGCCCGAGTTGCGGCCGCACACTCTTCGATTTGCAAACCACCACGCAGCGCATCCGCGCCCGCACCGGACACCTCAAAGGCGTGAAACTCGCCATCATGGGCTGCATCGTGAACGGCCCCGGCGAGATGGCCGACGCCGACTTCGGCTACGTCGGCGGCGCACCCGGCAAGATCAACCTCTACCTCGGCAAACAGTGCGTGCAGTATAACATCCCGCAGGTCGAAGCCGACGACCGCCTCGTCGCCCTCATCAAAGAGCACGGCAAATGGGTCGAGCCCTTGGCCGCCGGGTAATGTAGGGCGGGGTCGCCGCACCCCGCCGTGTCGCCTCGCCGGGTTCGCGCATGACGGCGGGGTGCGGCGACCCCGCCCTACAACATCAACGTCCCATCGCGCGACGCGCCGCCGCCGCCATCGCGTCCACCGGCACGCCCGCGTTATCCGTCCATATTTCCAAGGCCCGCGCGCCCTGATGCACGAGCATCGAAAGCCCGTTCGCCGCCGGCAAACCCGCCGCGCGCGCCGCCGCCAGCAAGGGTGTCTCGGCCGGATTGTAGATCATGTCGTAAACCGCACGCGCCTCGCGCAGCGCACCGAGATCGATCGGCATCGGATCGCTCGGCTTCAGGCCCGCGCTGGTCGCGTTCACGATCACCGCGCCCGCCGGCAAACCCGTCGAAGCCGCGTCCTCCGGCGTGAACCCGTGCACCGGAATCTCGCCCGCCAGCGGCGCGAGCAACATCAACAACGCATCGAGATTCGCCCGCGTGCGATTCGCGATCCAAAGCGAGGCGCACCCGCGTTGCAGGCACTCCACCGCCGCTCCCCGCGCCGCGCCGCCCGCGCCGAGCAGCACCACATGCGCGCCCGCCAGCTCGACGCCCAAATCCTCGCGTAAACCCGACGCGAGCCCGTGGCCATCGGTGTTAAATCCATCCCAGCCGCCCTCTCGCCAGCGCAACGTGTTCACCGCGCCGATGACCTTCGCCGATTCATCGACCGTCACCTCGGCGAGATCATACGCCAGCACCTTGTGCGGCACGGTCAGATTAACCCCGCTAAATTCCTTCTCATACAACAAAGCCAGCGCGCGCGGCAACTCCTCCGGCGGCACCTCGAAGCGGAAGTATTGCCAATTTGAATACATCGCGTCGCGCTCCGCCATGCGCGCCAACGCAGCGTTGTGCATCGCCGGGCTGATCGAGTGCCGGATCGGAAACCCCAACACCGCCAGCGACACCCCCGAGCGGGACCAGGCGGCGAGATCATCGAGCGTGTAAGTGGCGGCGGAATCCATGATGCCCTCATCGCGGCAAGAAGCCCCCGCGAGAGCAACCCCAAGGAGCGGCGACACTCCTGTCGCCGAAACCACGCCGCCCTCGCCAAACCACGGCGACAAGAGTGTCGCCGCTCCTTGCCCGACCTCACGTCGTGTTCCGCTCGTAGGCCGCGTCGAACTCAGCCACGAAACTCTCGAACAGCCGCGCCTTCGCCTCGTCGCCGCCCGCCGCGTAGTGGTTCACCAGATTGCGACAGCAGCGCGCCAGCACCTCGCGCACCGGCGACGGCGCCAGATCGCCCAAGCTCGGTTCGATGCCCTGCGCGCGCAGCGCCAGCACCAGCTCCGACGCGCTGCGAAACGCACCCTGCTCGAACGCGTCGATGTAGAACGGCTCCACCTCCGAGTAACATCCCACCAAAAAATGCCCCGGCGTGCCCACCGGCTCCAGCTCCATGCCGAGGCGTCGCGCCACCAGCAGATACACGATGCCGAGACTGATCGGGATGCCCTTTTTGCGCGTCAGCACCTCGGGCAGCAGACTGTTCAACGGGTCCGTGTAATGCTCCGTGTTCCCGCGAAAACCCACCTCGTGATAAAGCACGCGATTGATGACCCGACACCGCTCGCGCGCCGAGGCCGGCTCCGCCAACAACTCCCGGCAACGCCCCGCCAACCGGTCCAGCTCCTCCGCGCACGCACCCGCGTCCACGCTCGGCAAAACCGTTCGCGCCAACAACAGCGCACCCGCCTCCAACTCGTAATTCAGCGACTGGATAAACCCGCGAAACTCCGCCACCGGATCGCTAAAGCGCAGCTCGTTCAAAAACCACCGCGCATGCCACGCCAGCGCGCGGTTTTTCCCTTCCGCCAAATCGATCAAAAACGGCCGAGCCGCCTCCGCCTGCTGCCCAAAATGGTCGAGCAGACGCGCGCGCACCACCGGACTCGGATCATCGAGCAAAGTCGCGAGCGCATCACTCTCGGCGGGCTTGAAAGTCGGCGTTTCCACGGCCCGAAGCCAAGCCCCGACCCGCCCTTTTCGCAACGCCGAAGCGCCGCGCGCGCACCCCGCAATCCGCTTATTGCGCTACCCTGTGGCCAAACAAGGCCGTGCCCACCCGCACGCAGGTGCAACCCGCCGCCACCGCCGCCTCCAGATCGCCGCTCATGCCCATCGACAACTCCGGCAACGCCATCCCGAAGCGCGTCGCAAACTCATCCCGCATCGCGCGCAAATTCTCAAAAGTCCGCCGCGCATGCGCCTGCGTCTCCGCCTCGTCCGCGCCCAGCGGCGCGATCGTCATCAAGCCCTCCACGCGCAAATTCGGCAGCGCCAGCGCCGCCTCCAGCAGGCGCGGCGCATCCTCGATCTCGCAGCCGAACTTCGCCGGATCGCGCCCCGCGTTCACCTGCAACAACACCGCCAGCGTGCGCCCCAGCTCGCCCGCCGCCTGATCGAGTTTTCGCGCCAGTTTTTCCGTATCAACACTCTGGATACGATCAAAACTCTCCGCCGCCGCGCGCGCCTTGTTGCTCTGCAAGTGACCTATAAGTTCCCAACGCAGCGCGCCCGCCCCGGCCGCCGTCGCCTCCGGACGCTTCGCCGCCGCCTCCTGCACCCGGTTCTCCCCCACCGCCGCCAGCCCGTAGCGCGCCGCGTAAACCGCCGCGTCGGCCGGATGGGTTTTGGTAACCGCCAGCAATTTCACCTCGTGGGAAGCCCGTCCGACCGCCGCGCAGGCCGCCGCGATGCGCGCCTCGACCACCGCGACGTTCAAACAGAAATCTTCATAGGTAATCATGGGGAGCGGGGGTTTTATCAGTTGCCGAACGATAAGTTGGAATTATATCTGCACCACAACCCCGCTCCCGCACCCATGCAAATCGAGAACTTCAAAATCTTCGCCGATCTCGTGGAGACGAAGAGCTTTTCCAAGGCCGCCAAGATCAACGGCATCACCCAGTCCGCCGTCAGCCAGCAGGCCCGCGCGATGGAGAAACATTTCAAGGCGCTGCTCATCGACCGCAGCCAAAAACAGTTCCAGCTCACCCGCGAGGGCTATCAGGTTTACGAATCCGCCAAGGAAATTCTGCACACCTACGCCAAACTCGATTCCGACCTGCAGGAAATGAAGAAGGTCATCAGCGGCACCATCCGCATCTCCACCATCTACTCCATCGGCCTGCACGAGCTGCCGCCCTACATCAAAAAATTCCTGCACGACTACCCCTCGGTCAACGTGCGCGTCGAATACCGCCGCAACAATCTCGTTTACGAGGACATCCTGCACAACTCGGTGGACTTCGGCCTCGTCGCCTTCCCGCAAAAACAGCGCCAGATCGAGATCCTCCCTTTCCGCAACGACCGGCTCGTCCTCATCACCCCGCCCAACCACCCGCTGGCCAAAAAAAGCTCGGTCACGGTGCCCGAGCTCGCCGGGCAAAAATTCATCGGCTTCGACCCCGACATCCCCACCCGCAAGGCCATCGATCAGATCTTCCGCGAGCATAAGCTGGAAAACTGCGAACCCGTGATGGAGTTCGACAACATTGAGACCGTGAAGCGCGCGGTCGAGATCGAGCACGGCATCGCCATCGTGCCCCAGGCCACCGTGCAACAGGAGATCCGCGCCGGTTCCCTCGCCATGCTCACCCTCAAGGGCAAGGACTTCAGCCGTCCCCTCGCCATCCTGCACCGCAAGGGCCGCGTGCTCACGCCCGCCATGCGCAAGTTCATCGATACACTCGGCCTCGAACTCGGCGGCGGCATCGGGGTCTGAGCAGCGCGCAACCGCTTCCGCTTTTTGAAAGCCGGCGGAATATTTGCCCGCCGCGCGTATCAAATGGAGAGACTTGAGGTCTCATCCACCATGCCCGCCAAAATTCTCCGCCCCGCCTCCCTCCTGCTCGCCACCCTGGCCTTGGCCGGCGCGGCTGCCGTATCCGTCAACCAACTACGCGCCGAAACTTCCGTCGCGTCCGGCCCCGAGTCCTCCGCGGCAAACTCCCTCCCCGTGCTCGGCGATTCACCCGCCTGGAGCCTCGTCACCCTCGACGGCAAATCCATCGGCCGCGACGAACTTAAGGGCAAGACCGTCGTCATCGATTTCTGGGCCACCTGGTGCGGCCCGTGCATCCACGAGATTCCCGGCTACGTCGCCTTGCAGAAAAAATACGCCGACCGCGGTCTCGTGATCGTCGGCGTGTCCGTTGACCGCAGAGGCGAGAGCGTCGTGCCGCCCTTCGCGAAAAAGATGGCCATCAACTACCCACTCGCCCTCGCCACGCCCGACGTGATCGAAGCCTTCGGCGGCATCGGGGCCATTCCCACCACCCTCCTGATCGACCGCGACGGCAAGATCCGCCATCGCAAGGTCGGCGCCATGGAAACCGAGGACTACGAAAAGCTCCTCCTCCCCCTCCTGTAACCGACGCCCTTCCCGCGCCGCCGCCACCGCGCGCGCCCGAGGCCCGGACCCTATGCGCCCCTCCCCAGACTCCGTCGCCTGCCTCCGCTGCGGAGTCTGCTGCTTTTCGCGACTCGACACCTACGTGCGCGTGACCGGCGACGACTGGAGCCGCCTTGGCGAACACGCCGAACGCGTCGCGCACTTCATCGGCCACCGCGCCTACCTGCGCATGAGCGACGGACATTGCGCCGCGCTCGCAATAAAACCCGCCGCCGACGGCTCCGGCGCGCGCGAGTATTTTTGCACCATCTACGAGCAACGTCCGCAAACCTGCCGCGACCTCGCGCGCGGCTCCCCCGAATGCGAGGCCGAGCTCGCCCTGAAAGCCGACCGTCCCCCCGGGAGCGCCGGCTCTTGTGCGCCGAGGCGCATTCAGCCGGCTGCTTGAAACCCCGCCGCCTACAAACCCAGCGCCTTGCGCACCAGCGCCGCTATCGGCGCGGGCAAGTCCAGCGCCAGCGCCGCCGCCTGCGCGTCCGCGCTCATCTTGCGCCACGTCTTGCGCAGGATATCCACGAACTTCTCCTCCGTGTAGTCCGCGTGCGCCGCCGCGAAATCCGCGATCTCGTTTTCCAAAAACACCAGACACGCCGCGTCCTCCAGAGCCTGCGTGCCCGGGTTTGTTTTCAGCCCGGTTTTCGAAACCCACGTAGCCACCTCCACCGCTTCGGCCGCGTCCACGCCGCTCGCGAGCAACAGCTCCCGCGCGCGCTCCGCCTGCTTCACGTAGAGCCCGCGTCGCCAGGCGTGGTAACCGACCTTGTCCATCGGGTAGCTCGCACGCGGCGTGGTCCAGCGCTCCAGGTGCTGACACCGCGCCGCCAGCCGCAAAATCGGCGCGGCATCCGGCACCAACCGCGCCACCCAAGCCTCCATGCGGTCCGCATAGACGAGCTCGGCCGCGCGGCCATCCGCCGCGCTCTTCGGGTCGGCTTCGTGCGCCACGTCGATGGCAAGGCGCGCTCGGGCGTAAGCTTCGTGATCGTTCATGATGACAATAATTTCGCGGGCACTCTTCCCATGCTTCCCATGCTTATCAGCTTACTAGCTCTATCAGCTTACCAGCTTACCAGCTAGCTCACCCCTTCGCGCCTTTGAGCAACACGAAGTGCGCCAGATCGTGCTTCTCAAATTCATCCCAGTAGCCGTCCTCGATCTCCTTCAAGCGATGATCAGCGTCTATGGGCGGACCGTCCTTTCCGCTGGCGTGGCCGCGCGCTTGCTCGGAACCGAGGTCGCGATCCGCCAACCGCGCCACCAACTCGTGCCAGAACGTGTCGTTCGCGTAGTCGCCCTCGATCTTCCGCAGACGCTCGTCCTCCAGCAGTTTTTCGGAAGGCATCAGCAGGCCGTTGCTCGCGACCGTCACGAGGTCCGCGCACCCGAGCGGCGTGGCGAGGTCGAACAACTTCTGCTGGATCTCCTCGTAGCGCGCGAGGTGCGGATTTCCCTCTTCGGGCGGACGCGTGCCGGCGACGACGCGCGAACCCAGATACACGAGTTCGAGCAGGCGGGCGTATTCCTTGGCGGTAAACATGACCTTCATAAGCCGGCTGAAATGCACCGCACCGCCCGCCCGGCGCAAGGCCGGAAGCCGCGCCGCCCCCCGCTGACGCCCCTCCCTTAAATCAGCCCGCCTGCGTATCGCTACACAAGTGCCTTAGGGCTAGGGTCACACGCGCTCGAATGACGATACACTCGCCCATTATTTTGGCCGCACCGTTTTTTGCACATAATGTGCCTCGCTGATCGGGGAAAAATTAAAGCAAAGACATAGGTTTATCTCGCCTCGCTGGAGCAAAAAGCCACGTATGATCATCCCTTTAAAATTTTTGCCAAAAAACATCGAGATGGCATTAAAGCATCTCGATGTTACTCCGAATCACCAACCAATTTTAGCTTAGAAGCTTTTCCAAAAAAACTCCACGCGTATGCCCTCAGCTTCCAACTCGAAACCCGCACCCATTGCCACCACCCGTCCCGAATCCTCTTCGGACGCGTTACCTCTCCTCACCAAAACCGGCCGCATCGACGTGTTGGTCGGCATCTTTGTCATCCTCCTCACCCTGCTCGTCTTCGGCCATGGCATCTTCCGCGCCGCGGGCGTGACAACCGAAACCTACATCGCCCTAGCAATCGTGCTCATACCGGGCGGCCTCCTCTGGCAACGCACCTTCGCCGAACGTCTGCGGCGCGAAAAAGTCCTCCTCGAACTCGCCGAGAGCAACCAGAAGTTCAGCGCGCAAAGCGCCCTGCTCTCCGTCGCGAAGTCCGAGACCGGACGCATCATGGAGACCGTCCAGGAAGGCCTCTTCCTCGTCGATGAAGAAGGCCTCATCGGCGAATACCATTCCCGCGCCCTCCTCGACATCTTCCGCCGCCCCGACATCTCCGGCGAAAACTTCTTCGACATCCTCAAGCGCCTCCTCTCGGAGAAGATGTTCAACACCACCAAGGACTACTTCGGCCTCCTCTTCGATATCACGAAAAAAGAAAAAACCGTCCTCAAGGTGAACCCGCTCGGTGAGATCGAGATCAACTTCGTCAACCCCGAAGGCGGCTTCATGAACCGTCACCTCGGCTTCAACTTCCGCCGCATCGTCGAGGACGGCAAAGTCGTCCGCATCTTCGTCGCCGTGCGCGACATCACCAAACAGGTCGAACTCGAGAAAAAACTCCGCGAGGCCGAGAAACACAAAGAGCGCCAGCTCGATATCCTCCTAGGCATCGTCCACGTCCCCTCCGAAGAGCTCGCCGACTTCGTCAAACTCGTCGAGACCGAGCTCGAAAACATCAATCAGACCCTGCGCACCGAAGACTTCGCCAAGGCCGGCGGCCTCAGCTCCGACGCCCTCCGCCAACGCCTCAAAACCGTTTTCCGCTCCGCCCACAACATCAAGGGCAACGCCGCCCTCCTCAAACTCTCCTACTTCCAGAAAGCCGCGCATGAGTTTGAAACCAAGATCGCCGAACTCCTCGACCGCCCACGCATCCTCGGCGACGACGTCCTCCCCGTCGTCATCTGCGAAGCCTCCCTCCGCGACGACGTCATGGACCTTCACGATCTGCGCGACAAACTCACCGGCCTGCGCGCCATGACCCCCGGCGGAGGCGGCCCCGCCGCCGCCACCGTCTCCTCGCCCGCCGCCGCCTTCGTCGCCCACCTCCAGGAACTCGTCGAGAACGCCGCCCGCGACCTCGAGAAAGCCTCCTCCCTCTCCGTCGATGAATTCGCCGTGCACACCGTCGGCTTCGGCCGCTTCGACCTGATGCGCGACGTGCTCATCCAACTCACCCGCAATTCCCTCGCCCACAGCGTCGAGCACCCCGCCGACCGCGTCACCGCCGGCAAAGCCCCCGTCGCCAACATCACCGTCCGCGGCCTCCCCCCCACCGCCGACGGCCTCCTCGGCATCGCCTTCCGCGACGACGGACGCGGCCTCAACCTCGAAGCCATCCGCAAACGCGCCCTCTTCTCCAAGCTCCTCACCCCCGAGGCCGCGCCCACCGCCACCCCCGACGAACTCGCCGCCCTCATCTTCGCCCCTGGCTTCTCCACCGCCGAGCAAGTCGGCGAACACTCCGGTCGCGGCATGGGCATGGACATCATCAAATCCAAAATCGTGGACGAAGCCGGCGGCCTGCTCGAAATTCACAGCACGCCCGGCCAGTTCTGCGAATTCCACATCTACCTTCCTCCTCAAGCCCAACCCGCCTCTGCATGAAACTCCTCATCGTTGACGACTCCCTCATCATGCGCCGCGCCATCGAGCGCTGCGTCTCCGGCGAACGCTTCACCGAAGTCCGCGTCGCGGTGAACGGCCGAGAGGCTGTCGAAGAATTCCAACGCTTCAAACCCGACGTCGTCACCATGGACATCACCATGCCCGAGATGGACGGTCTCGACGCCGTCGCCCGCATCCTGCGCAAAAACCCCGACGCCGTCATCCTCATCGTCTCCGCCCTCGCCGACAAATCCACCGCCGTCGAGGCTATCAAACGCGGCGCCTCCGGCTTCCTCCTCAAGCCCATCAGCATCGAAAGCATCCAAGAAGCCTTGGAAGATATTCTCAGCGACTAAACCGCCCGTCCCCCCTCGACCCGCCCCACCTCCCATGGAAGAAGAATACATTCTCAAGGTTTTCTCGAAAAGCACCCTTCGTTATTTCGAAGCCATCGGAGCCACCGGCTCCGCCCTCGGCACCCCCTACCTCGGTGGTGAAACCGAATCCGCCGGCCTCGGCTTCTCCGCCGTCATCGGCATCAGCGGCTCCTATCGCGGCAACATCTACTTCACCGCCTCCCGCGAAAAACTCCACGCCCTGCTCCCCCTGCTCGGCGAGACCAAGCCCGACGACAACCTCTGCGCCGAACTCGTCGGCGAGATCACCAACACCATCTCCGGCAACGCCCGCGAACAACTCGGCGGCAACTTCATGATTTCCCCGCCCTTCATCCTCCAAGCCCGCCCCCTCTCCGTTCACCCCGTTCGCAACGTCCCTCTCTACGTGCTGCCCGTCGGCTGGCGCCAGCTCTCTTCCCGCCTTCTCATCGCCCTCTCCAAGGAAGTCGATGCCCCCGAAGCCGACTCCAAAGGCTAAACCCTTCCCTCCCTCTCCTCCTTTAAATTCTCATGCCCCCCATTGACGCCGAAACCCGTTTCACTCGCGCCAAAGACTTCGAGTCGCGCGTCGCCGACCTCGAATTCCCTCCCGAGGTCTGGGCGGTGTTCAACCTCCTCGAACAACCCTCCAGCGCGCGCGATCTCGCCGCCGCGCTCCTAAGCCCCGTCGCCAGCATCATCAAAGGGCTCGAACGCCTCCGCGAAGCCGGCGTCATCCAAGCCAAAGCCATCGGCTGGACCGAATTCGCCAAGAGCCCCAAGGCCCCCGTCCCCGCCACCACCCGCGCCAAAGGCGATGCCGTCGTCTCCATCCGCATCGCCTCCTCCGTCGCCCGCGCCCCCGCCGCCATCTCCCTTCGCATCGGCAAGCCCCGCCCCGCGGCCGCCAAGCCCGGCTCCTGGAAACTACGCCCCGCCCTCGACGCCATTTCCGCCACCGCCGGCGGCGGCATCCCCGGCCAGCTCCTCCTCCTCAAGCTCTTCCTCAAAATCCCCCCGGATATACTCAAAGCCTCCGGCATCGAGTCCGTATCCGCCGTCGGCCCCGACTTCGAGTTCACCGACACCCGTCTGCGCGACTCCCTGCTCGAAATCGCCAAGACCAACGCCTCCATCGACCTGACTCCCCACCTCCCCGCCTGATTTCATCTCGGCGCCCAGACCCGCAGTCCCATGCATATCGTCATTCTTACCGCCGGGAAAAACGACGCGCTCTCCATTCAGCACCTCCACCACCACGCGACCAACAGCCAAGGCGTGGAGCGTGCCCCCTCGCGACACGTCAACCTCCTCATCCTCGACGCCCGCGACATGACCGACAAGTGCTTGGTTTCTGCCACCACCACAGTCGTCGAAATCCGCAAGCAACACGGCCTAAGCCTCGGCGTCCTCCTCTGCGCCAAACCCACGCTCCCACTCCTAGTCGCCTCCATCCGCTGCGGTCTGCGCGACGTCATCACCCAATACATCAACGCCGCCCACCTCCGCCAAGTCCTGCGCTCCGCCGTCTCCGGCCTCACCCGCCGCGAATACCGCAACGTCGTCTCCTTTCTCCGCACCTTTAACGCCTTCTCCACCGGCGAAGGCGACGCCACCACCCTCGCCCGCCGCTCCGAAGAAATCGCCCGCCGCTTCGAAGTGCTCACCGAACGAGAAAAAGAAATCGCCCTCGAAAAAGACCGCATCGCCCGCACCGAACAAGACCTCCGCGAACGCACCCGCCGCCTCGATCGCCAAATCGCGCGCATGCAGAACGACGCCGACCTCACCCCCGCAGCCACCCCGGCCATCGGCTCCCCCGATCTCGACGCGATGTCCAAGCGTCTCGATATCCGCGCCGCCGAACTCGACGTGCGCGAAAAGCTCCTCAACGAAATGCAGAGCCTCCTGCTTTCCACCCCGCAAGGTTCCCCGTTAGAAAAACACCCCAACCTGACCAAAGGCACCGGAGGCCTGATCGGTTAAACATCGATTCGAATATCCGAATGATCCGCCAAACAAAGCCCAAGGCTATTGAAGTTAGGGCCTGTAACTAAATAAGTGTCACAAGTTGGCGCGGAGATTTTGGTCGCCGGCAAGGCGCGTGCGAGGGCACATCCACCCTGTGGGCTGTAACCGAGCACGCAATTGAGAGGTTCAGCAGTCTTCTTTGCGATCTTCGCGTCCCTCTTCGCCACTTCGCGTTAAACCCGAACCCTAGCCAACTCACTCCACCCGCGCCGCCCCGCGCCCATCGCCGAATTCCAACTCCACCCGCGCGCCCGCGTTCAGCCCCGCCGCGCGCGTCACCGGTCGCCCGTCCACGTCGCGCACGATCGCGAAACCACGATTCAAAACCGACGCCGGACTCGCCGCCTGCAAACGCTTCCACAGTCCCAGCAGCCGCTGCGATTCGTTTTCCACCCGTCGTTCCGGAGACGCCGCCGCCA
>CAZOGV010000038.1:0-18657 GCA_964579225.1 uncultured Akkermansia sp.
CCGGCCAAAAGATCGAGTCAGATTGCGACAATAATTTTCTGACGGGCCCTAAGCTGGCTTCTCAACGTGTTCCCTTGGCCCAACTGCAACCTCGCCGCCAACCACACCACCGACGCGCCCACCTCGCGTTGCACCCGGTCCGCCAGCTCCAACTTCCATCGCTTCGAGAAGTGCTTGGTGCGAAGCTATTCCTCCGTGCGCCCCAAAATCTGCAACAAAACTCGGCCTGACCCCATTCGGCTCGACCACACGAAAACGGGAAGAACCGAAAAATGGCAGAGGATTCGATTGGTGAAGTCACCTACTCCGTTCCCGCACAAAACCAGAGTGGCGACCGCTCAATTCGCGACAGCTGAGGCGCGCCCGGCGGTCACGCCCTACCCTTCGAAATCACGGCAGGTGAAGCGGGCTGACCAAACCCGCTTGGTTCGGACGCGGCGTGGTCGCGTCAGCGCATTGAGGTCAATGCGATCCACCTTACCTTGCTCGCCCTGTCCCCGCTCTCGCTGGATGCGCAAAAAAAGGGGCCGATCCCGCGAAGGATCGGCCGCTTGGTCTTTCGCCGGGCTTAGAGCCGGCCCTGGATCAAGCCGAGGGGTAGCGGCTCGGGCTGCTCGGGGCGGGACTGGATCGAGATGCTCTTGCCTGTCGTGGACGATTTTTCAAACGAGTGCATGACCTCGAGCGAGTGAAGCGCCAGCGCGCCGCTCGCGCGGTGCTTGCGCTTGCCGTTGCTCAAAATCACATAGGCCAGATCAGCCGCACCGATGCTGCGCGAATTCGTCAGGTAACGATGGCTGAAGGCCTGCGGCTGCCACTCATTGGTGGCGCGCGTCCACAGTTCGATGGGGCCGCCGAAGGTGTTCGGATCGGGAACCTTCATCGAACCCTCGGTGCCGTAGAGTTCGATAGGGCTGTGGCCGTGTTTACACACGTCGAACGATATCGTCGCGGTGATGACCGCGCCGGAGTGAAACTCCAGCGAGCCCGAATAGTGGGTGGGAATCTCGACCGGGAGCAGTTTGCCGAACTCTTCTTTGCAGGTGGCGATGCGTTGGTCGAAGGCCTTGCTCGTGATCGCGCTGACGCGCTTCACCGGACCGAGCAGGTGAACAAGCGCGGTGATGTAATACGGACCCATGTCGAACATCGGGCCGCCGCCGGTCTCGTAGAAAAAGGCGGGGTTCGGGTGCCAGCTCTCGGGGCCGCGGCTCATCATGAAAGCGGTGCCGCCCACGATCTCGCCGAGCCAGCCGTCATCGATGAGCTTGCGGCAGGTCTGGAAACCGCCGCCCAGGAAGGTGTCGGGCGCGCAGCCGACCAGCAGCCCCTTGGCCTTGGCGGTCTCCATGATTTTTTGGCCGTCCTTCAGGCTCACCGCGAGCGGCTTTTCGCTGTGGACGTGCTTGCCCGCGTTGAGCGCGGCGAGACTGATCTTCGCGTGAACCGCCGGGATGGTGAGGTTGATGACGAGCTGCACCTCGGGGTTGGCGAGGAGCTCGTCCACGGTCTGGGCCTTGCAGCCGTTTTCGGCGGCCTTGGCCTCGGCGAGCTCGGTCTTCACGTCCGCGCAGGACACGACCTTGAGCACTTCGAAGAGTTTCGCGCCGTTGAAGTAGGCCTGCGAGATCTTGCCGCAGCCGATGATTCCGATTCCGATTTTTCTAGCCATGATGGTGGGGAGAATGAGGGTTGTTGGGGGAGAAATTACTTCGTGCCTTGGGCGATCTTGTTGGCGGTGAGGTAGCGGTAACTGTCCCGGATGGCCTGCATCATGTCGCCCTCGAAACTGTCGAGTTCGACCGCGAGGTATTCGGCATGGCGCACGGCTTGGGAGGCGGCGACGAGGTCAACCTGGCCGGTGCCGGCGGCGCGGAAGGGAATGGAGTCGCTGACCATGATCTTGCCGCTCTCGGTCTCGGCGGTCTTGAAGGCGGCCTGGTTGGATACGATGCCGTCCTTGAAGTGGAGAACTTTGCCGCGCGCGCCGATCTCCTGGATGAATGCGGCGGGATCAAGCCCGGCGCGGGCGACCCAGAACACGTCGGCTTCATAGAGCACGGTGTCGGGCGTGTTTTCCAAAAACACCTGGTAGGAGCGGCGGCCCTCCACGACGGCGAGGTCCCAATCGTGGTTGTGGTAGCCGACCTGCAAGCCGTGCGGCGCGAGGTTGGCGGCGGTCTCGGTGTAAAGCTCCGCCATGGCCTTCACCTTGTCGAGCGAGGTGAAGTGCTCGTGGAATTTGGGCGGGCAGCCGGTGATGAGGTATTTGTGCCCCATGAGCAGGGCTTCCTCGATGATGGCGTTTTTGTTGTCGCCGATGGGCAGGCCGACGTGGGCGGAGGGGGCCTTGAGGCCGAGTTCCTGAAAGAGCTTTGCCGCCTCCTTGGCAGAGTAGCCGGGATAACCGGCGGGCTCGACGTTACCGAAGCCGGTCTCGGCGATGGCGCGGAGAGTGCCGGCGTAGTCCTGCTTCGCGAGGTCGCGGACGCTGTATAATTGAACGGTGATTTGAGGTGTCATGGTAGGAGGGGGTGGCCGGTTAGCTTGTCAAAAGCTACGTGAGGAGTTAGCCAACGTTAACTTAACACAGGATATTCCGGATGCGAATTGACTAAACCTATGAACCGCTGGCGAAACCTACCCCTGCAGCTGACGCGAGTCGGCACCTACACGAGTTCACTGGGCGGCTCGCGAAAGCCGACCTCGACGACGCGTGAGAAGGTGTTGTTCGAGATCATCCAGGAGGGCACGGTCTATGGCTTGGAAGACACGCCGGAGTTGCACGGGGAGGGGGCGGTTTTTTGTCATCGTGGCGGGCAGCGGTCGGTTTCCGTATCGCCGCCGGAGAGTTGCTACGGGTGCTATGTCGTGTGGTTCGAGTGCGGGCGCGGCGGTTTCCCGGCGGATTGGCCGAGGGTGTTTCAATGGAAGGACCGCAAGTCCATGCACGCGTTCATGGAGGAGATGTTGCACGCGTTCCACTACGCCGCGCTGGATCGGGATGTAGTGGGAAACCTGATACTGGCGCGCCTGGGCTTCGAGCTGGAACGTTCGCGGTCGCTGGCGCGCGGGCAGGCGGTGCATCCCCGGTTGAGTCTCGCGACCGACTTCATCAACCGAAACTACGCGAAGCCGCTTTCATTGGACGACGTGGCGAGGGCGGCTGATGTGAGCGTGTCGCATCTGCACATGCTTTTCCGCGAGCATCTCGGCGAGAGCCCGCACCAATATCTGATCCAGAGAAGGATGCGCGTCGCGGGCCACGCCCTAGCCTCGGGCAAGCAGTCGATCAAGGCGGTGGCTGCCGAGGTGGGTTATCCGAATGCGGAAAATTTTTGCCGCGCGTTCCGGAAGTTTTTCACCCGCTCGGCCTCGGAGTATCGGCAGGCGTATTCGCGGTAGCGGCTGCTTTGGCGAACTCGGACCGAGGACGAAAGGCCGGTTAACCACAAAGGAACAGAGACACAAAGTCCTCACAGAGAAGGCTACCCACGGAGGGACGGATTCCCCTCTGTTAGGCCTCTGTGCCTTGGTGCCTTTGTGGTGCTTTTATTTGAAAGGATTTCGATCCGGTTTCCCAAGGTGAAAACAGGGGTATTCACGCCTCGTGCCAGGTCACGCGGTCGGCCAGCGGGGCGCGCGTCGAGCGCGGCGGCGGCAGATCGGGCAACGCATAGCCCAGATAAACCAGGCCGAGCGTGCGATGCGTCGCGGAGTCGAGGCCCAGCCAGCGCGCGAACTCCGCCGAGCACGCCGGTGCCGGCGAACTCCAATACGAACCGACGCCGCGCTCGTGGGCCGAGAGCATCAGGTTTTGCGTCGCGCACGAAACCGCCGCGATTTCCTCCCATTCGGGCACCTTGCCGCCGGACACCACCTTAGCGACCAGCGCGATGACGACAGGCGCGTGCCGCGGGGCGACACTGAGCTTGGCGCGTTTCTCCGCGTCGCGTCGCGCCTCGGGCGTGATCGCGTCGTAGATGGCCTGCAAGCCGTCGGCCAGTCGCGCGCGCGCCGCCGGGGTGGCGAACACGTGGAAACGCCACGGCTGCGTGAGCCCGTGGGTCGGCGCCCAGTGGGCGTCTTCCAGTAATTCCGCCACGACCTCCCGGGAGATTTCCCGCGCGGGGTCCATGGCGAGCGGCTTGAGCGAACGACGTGTGCGATAAATCGACATGCGCGCAGTGTTAGGCGGAAAAATAATTCCCGAGGATACAAATCGCCGCCTTGTTGTCCGAAGTTTCCCCCGCTGTTCGTTGTGAAGATGCGACGACCTCTCCATCCCCTATCCTCATGAGCACTCCCGCCACCGATTATCCCGTCTTCAGTTCCTACCTCACCGTCAGCGACGCCGCGCAGGCCATCGCTTTTTATCAGGCCGCCTTCGGCGCGACCGAGCGTTTCCGCCTGACCGATAAATCCACCGGAAAAGTCGGCCACGCCGAAATCTCCATTCAGGGCAATCTGGTCATGCTGGCCGACGAAAATCCCGAGTGGGGCAACAAGTCTCCGAGCGCGCTCGGAGGTTCGCCCGTCACGTTTTGCCTCATGGTAGAAAACGCCGACGCCGCGCTCGAACGCGCCGTCGCGGCGGGAGCCACCGTGATGATGCCCGCCGCCGATCAATTCTACGGTTTCCGCAGCGCCAACGTGGTGGACCCTTTCGGCCACATTTGGATGCTCCAGCACGAGATCGAAAAGGTCTCGCCCGAGGAGATCCAAAAGCGCTGGGACGCCCTGGCCGCGCAAGGCTGCACCGGCGGCGACGAGCCTGCGGCGCAGTAAGCGCGATCGAGCCGGCCCCCGTCGTCGGGGGCCGGCCCGAATTCAACTCTGGTGTTCTGTCGCCCCCAAGGGAGAACGGACATTCCTGTCCGTTGGCTCGAGGGTTCGGCGAGCCCTGTGCATCAGCAAACGGACAAAAATATCCGTGGTTCTTCGCTGTTTCCAGTGGGTAGGGGCTCACAGTGCCCGAATCCGATGTAGCGGAAGCGCGGAGCGCTTTCGTGCGGAGCGCTTTCGTGCGGAGGGTTTGCCGGCCACGAAATGACTCCGTCATTCCGCTACGCTTAAAGTCACAGGAAACATCGGCTAGCACCGCATGGTGCCTTCGTTCCGAACGTAGCGGAAACGCGGAGCGGTTTCGTTCGGATAATGCGCTAAATCCCGAAATGGCTCCGCCATTCCGCTAAACTCTACCCACCCACTGGAAACAGCGAAGAACCATATCCGTTCTCCCTTCTGGCTCTGATCGAATCTGTTACGTGTTCCATCTCCCGTATGGTCAGTCACGCGACACCACACTGGCGGCGCCTCCGAGGGGAAAAGGAGCACGGGAGCACGGGGAAAATTGGAAACTGAAGTCTCATTTGCGCATTTAATCTGCGGGAGGCGAACGAGTCCAAAGCGCCGCGGAGCGGCGCACTCCAAGGAGGCGCGCAGCGCCGCGGGAGACCCCGCCCGATGCCGTCCGAACAATATGTTCGTAATACGAACATGCGATTGCCGGCGGGATTTTTCCGGGCCGAGGATAACGGGTTGATCCGGGGTTTCTGGTGTCCCCTGATGCGGCGACATGACGCTTCTCTCGCAACGGCCGGTGGCTCCGCAGGAGCGGAATTTGTTTCCCGATTTGCTGCGCGGCTTCGCGCTGCTGGGCATCCTTTTGGTCAACATCCACATGATGAGCGCGCCTTACGAGGCTCAGCTCAGCGGGTTTCAATTGTGGCGGGACGAGGCGAGTCGCTGGGCCTACTTCGTTGTAAACTTTTTCGCGGCGGGCTCGTTCTACGCGCTCTTCGCGATGTTGTTCGGCATGGGGTTTCACCTGCTCATGCAGAAGCGGGAGCAGGCGGGACATGAAGTCGGCGCCGGGTTTTATTGGCGTCGGCTGGCGGTGCTGGCGGGCTTCGGCGCGCTGCATGTCGGGCTGCTGTGGTTCGGCGACGTGCTGCTTATGTATGCGCTGGTCGGCTGCTTGCTGCCGGCCTTCCGGCGCTGCCGCGAAAAGACGCTGTGGATCTGGGCGGTGGGGCTGTTTGGCCTGCCGCTGGTTTTCATGGTGGTTGTTTTGGGTTTCACCCAGCTGGCTTATCTCACGCCGGAGAGCGCGGCCTACATGGACGAATACATGGCGGCGGAAGCGGCCGCGTTGAGCGACCGGATCACGGAGCTGATCGCCGTCTATGCGAACGGCGGTTTCGGCGAAGTGGCGGCGGCGCGGTGGGGCGAATATTTCGCCGGTTGGTTAAGCATTCTCGTGTTTCTCCCGGAAATACTGGGGGCGATGCTGCTGGGCTTGATCTTCGGGAAGCGCGGCGCGTTGACCTCGCCGGCGGAACACGGGGCGTTTTTTCGTCGCGTGCTTTGGGTGGGCGTGCCGCTCGCGGTGATCGGGAAAGGGCTGTATGCGGTCGGGTGTGATCGTATGGGATTCGTCCCCGACCTTTGGATGCTTCTCTCCTCGCTAGGCATGGGTTTTGGCGGGCCGGCGTTGACACTGGTTTACGTGGCCTTGCTGAGGCATGCGCTGCTCCACGATTGGTGGCCGCGCCTGCGGCGGCGCGTGGCGGCGGCGGGCCGCATGCCGTTGACCAACTATCTCGCGCAGTCGCTCATCACTGCGCTGCTGTTTCATGGCTACGGGCTGGGCCTCTACGGTAGCGTCAATATTTGGCAGGGCGTGTTGCTGGCCATCGCCATCTACGCGGTGCAGCTGATCGTGAGCCCGTTGTGGCTGCGGCGCTTCACGCTTGGGCCGCTGGAGTGGGCGTGGCGGCGCTTGACCTACGGCACAATCCGCCCCCCCGCAGCGCCGCCGCCTTTGCCGCCCCCTTTGCCGGTCTGATCGGGTCCCACCGAAACATGAAAACTCTCGCGCTTCGGTGTCGGGCAAAGTAGTTTCCACGCCAACGGCTTGTTCCCCCTTGCTCCTTGGTCATGCCTCTCCCGCCCCTTTCTTTTTCGGTTCCGGATGACGATTCCGGCGACGCCAGTCTGGCACCAAAACGTTTCGCGGTGCTGGCGGAGGTGTTGACCCGCACCTCCATCCACACCGGAGCGAACGCGCTTCAAGAGCTCACGCGCACGCTGGGAGAAACGCTGTCCGCCAAGCGCGCGCACATCAGCCGGTGTTGTCCGGAAACGCCGGAACTCATGCGCGTGATGGCGCACTGGGGTTCGTCGAACTCGGCGGGCGGCACGTTTGTAATCAAAGGCAGCGCCAGCGAACAGACGCTGGCGCACGGCGAGCGCCACTACTGGGGCGACCTCGCCGAGCGGTTTCCGCTCAACGCGGACACCTACCGGTCCTGGGGCGTGTGTTCGTATCTCGGCGCGCCGTTGATCGACTCGCACGGGCAGACCATCGGGGTGATCGCGGTCTTGTTTGACGAGGGAGAGCGGGATCGCGTGCTCGCCATCACGATGCTGCGTTTGTTCGCGATGCGGGCGTCGGCGGAACTGGATCGCATGTTGATCGATGAGCGGCGCGCAAAAATCGAGAAAGCGTGGCGCGCCGCCGCGCGAGGCACGGCGGACATCGTGGGCGAAGCGTTTTTCGGCGCGCTCGTAATGGAGCTGGGCCGGGCCTTGGGAGCCCGGGCGGTTTACCTGACGCGCACCCTTGCCGGAGAACCGAATCGCATGCTGCGCATCGCCGGCGTGGAGAACGGACTTCCTTTGCCCCAGGCCGAGTTTGAGTTGTCGCCCGAATCGCCGACTCGCGAAACCCTGACCGCCGGTTATCTGCACGTCCCCGCCGGAGCGCGCGACCGCTATCCCTCGCATCCGGTGCTGGCGAGCCTGGAGGTGGATACATTCATCGGCGTGGCGCTGCGCTCCGCGCGCGACGAGACCCTGGGCGCGTTGACCCTGCTCGGGGTGGACTCGGTGCAGAACATGGAACTCGCGCGCTCCATGCTGCTGATTTTCGCCGCGCGCGCGGCGGCCGAGATTGAGCGCGGCGAGGCGGACGCCGCCGTAGCGCGCATCGAACGGCACCTGCGGCAAACCCAAAAAATAGAGGCGATCGGCACGCTCGCGGGCGGCATCGCGCATGATTTCAACAACATCCTCACGGGCATCCTCGGCAACACGCAGCTGGCGCAACTCTCCGCGAACACCAACGCGGCGACCGTGCTTCGCCACCTAGAACTGGTCACGCAGGGCTGCATGCGCGCGCGCGACCTTATCGCCCGCATCCTCGCCTTCACCCGCAACCACGAACAGCCGATGCAGTGCTGCGCCCTCGGCCTGCTCGTGCAGGAGGCGATCAATCTGCTGATGCCCGGACTCCCCTCCTCCATCACCCTGCGGACGCGACTGCCGAGCGACGAGACGCACATCCTCGCCGATCCGGGACAGATCCACCAAATCCTGCTCAATCTCTGCACCAACGCGATCTACGCGCTCACGCCCGACGGCGGCGTTATCGAGGTGAGCATCGATGAAATCTCCGCGCACGACGCGTGGCGCAGGCACCACGTGCAAGTGCGACCGGAGCACAGCGTGAGGATAACGGTCGCGGACGACGGACCGGGCATACCGAGCGAATTGCAGGAGCGGATTTTCGAGCCGTTTTTCACCACCAAGCCACCCGGGCACGGCTCGGGCCTGGGGCTGGCCGGCGTGCATGGGATGATCCAAGCCCACAACGGCGCCATCGTGCTGGAAACGGCGCCGGACAAAGGCGCTAAATTTCACATCTGCTTCGAGCGTTGCGCCGCGCCGGTCGCTGCGACGGGCACTACGCGCCCGACAGGTGAAGCGAAGGACGCGCGGACCCGGCTTCGGTTGATGATCGTGGATGACGAACCCACCATCACTCACGTCGCCGTGATCGGTCTCGACCACTACGGATGGGATGTCCGGGCCTTCAATGATCCGCAAGCCGCGCTCGCTGCCTTCATGCAGTCGCCGGACAGCTTCGACGCCGTGGTCAGCGATTTGTCGATGCCGGGAATGGATGGTGCCGCGCTGGCGGCGGAGATTCTGACGCGCCGTCCGAAGCTGCCGCTTGTCGTTATTTCCGGATACCTGCGCGGCCAGGGCATCGAGAACGCCCGGCGCGCGGGCGTGACCCGTTTTCTAAACAAGCCCTTCGATATGGGCGCGCTCGACGAGGTCCTCCGCGCGGCCTGCCGCGGGTGAGCGGTGGTGCGGCGAAGCCACCGCTCGGTGCGGTTCCTTTGCAGACCCGACCACTGGTCGGGTGCTTCGGAGAAGCCAGACCGGCGGTCTGGCCTACATCGCCCCGCTTTCGCCTTTAGGCCACAGGCAAAAGCGCGTGTGGTGGCGGCACTCAATCGCCACCCATGCCCCACGATCCGCTCCCGCTCGAACGCCGACTGCGCCAGGAAATTCTTTTCGCCCGCGAGCGCGTTTACCGTTTCGGCCGCGCCACACCGCTGGAGCGTCTCGTGCTGCCGGGCGACGAACCCGGGCCCGAGGTGTGGGTGAAGCGCGAAGATCTCTCGGCGGTCAAATCCTACAAGTGGCGCGGCGCTTGCAACCGCATGGCCGTGCTCTCCGCCGAGGAGCGCGCGCGCGGCGTAGTCACCGCCTCGGCGGGCAACCACGCGCAGGGCGTGGCGCTCGCGGCGAAACAACTCGGCGTGCGCGCGCGCATCCACATGCCGCGCTCGACCCCGCGCGTGAAACAAAACGCGGTGCGCCAGCTCGGCGGCGAATTCGTGGAGATCATCTTCTCGGGCGACAGCTACGACGAGGCAGTGACGGCCGCGCGCGCCGACGAGGCCGCGCACGGCACGGTGTATGTTCACGCCTACGACGATCTGCTCGTCATGGCCGGCCAGGGCACGCTGGCGGACGAGATTGTGTTGTCGGGCCACGGGCCCTTTGACGCGGTGTTTCTCCAGATCGGCGGCGGCGGCATGGCCTCGGCGGTGGCGAACTGGCTCGGCACCTACTGGCCAATGATGGAGCGGATCGGTGTCGAGGGCGTCGGTCAGGCCTCGATGAAGGCCGCCCTCGCGGCGGGCAAACCGGTGGGGCTCGAACAGGTCGATATTTTTTGTGACGGCACGGCGGTGCGGAAGGCGGGCGCGCTGCCCTTCGAGATTTGCCGCGACGCGCTGACGGGCGTGGAGACCGTGACGAACGCGGAGGTGAGCACGGCGATCCGTGTATTGTGGGAAGCACTACGCTGCATCTCGGAGCCCTCGGGCGCGATGGGCGTGGCGGCCGTGCTAAAGCGACGCGCGGAGTTGGCGGGCAAACGCGTGCTCGTGGTCGTCACGGGGGCGAACATCGACTTCCTGCAACTCGGCCTGATCGCGCAGACGCAAGGCGCGGCGGGCGGCCACGCGCGCACGGTGCGAGTGCGCATCTCGGAGCGCGCGGGCTCGATGCTGGGCCTGCTCGACGGCTGTTTCGCGGGGCTGAACATCACGGATTTCCAGTATGGAAAAACCGATGAGCGCGATGCGTGGCCGGTGTTCACGCTGGCGGCGGAGGACGCGGCGCGACTAGCGGCGCTGCCCGCGCGGCTGGCGGAGGGCGGGCACGAGTGGGAGGAGGTCGCGGACGCGGTGGATGTGGCGTTTCGCGCCATCCCGTTGCGCGGCGAGTTGGTGGCGAACCCGGTGTTTCTGCGGCTCGATTTCTACGAGCGCGCGGGGGCGCTGCACGACTTCCTCGACAAGCTGGTGCGCGACCGCGCGGACATTTGTTATTTCAACTACCGGCAGTCGGGCGAGCGGATCGGTCGCGCGCTGATCGGCCTGGATTTCGCGACGGCGGAGTCGCGCGCCGCATTTCTCGATGCGCTGCCCGAGCACGGCGACGGTTATCGCAGCTGCGCGCCGGTGGATGACGCCGCACGCGCGCGCCTGCTCGGGCGAGCGGCGAGGTGAGCGTGTATCCGTTTTCGGTTCCGGGTGTAGGGGCTTCGCAAGCGAAGCCCGCGCCGGCCGGACGATGCATCGAACCACAAACCCGGGCTTCGCTTGCGAAGCCCCTACGTCGGAGCAGGCGAGCATGCGGCGCGGCTTGCGCTTGGCGCGCAAGTTCGCGAGCAAGGCGGGATGTCATCCTTGTTTTCCCCGCCGCCCGAAAACGCCCGCGTCAGAACGGTGCGGAGTTTTGCGGAGCTCGTGTCCACGCCCTTCGCCGACGGGGTGAATGCGTTGTGCTGGCCGCGCGCGCTTGAAGGCGACTTCGACGAGATCATGGCGAAGCTGGTGGAGCGGCACGGCGATTTCGAGGAGATCACCACGCTGGACGACGAGGATTTGCTGGCGCTCACGCTGAGCTCGGCGGGAAACGCGGCGCGCAAGGTGTTGCTCGCGGACCAGCGCCTGCTGCGCGAGCGCGGGCTGGAGCCGAGCCTCGACGTGATACCGGCGTATCCGCGCGACGCGGAGGCGGGGCCGGTGCCGACGGATGTGTATTCGTTTCACGCCGACAGCGCGACCGTGCCGGCGGACACCTATCTGTGCAGCTACACGGTGGCGTCGTCCGAGGGCGTGGCCAACGAGGAGGCGGTGTGCTGCGTCGATGTGCCGGAGACGCGCGCGAAGTTGTTGAAACGCTACGGCGGCGCGGACGACGCGGGGTTTCGGGCGTTTTTGAACAAGAATTTTTTCGACCTGCACTATGTCGAGAAACCGGGTGCGCGGGTGTATTCGTTCGGCTTGGGCAACCTCTGGCGCATCGCGACCGATCATGCGGGCAGTCCAGTCGCTCCCTGCGTGCATCGCGCGCCAGCGACGCGACCGGGGCAGGTGCCGCGGCTGCTGTTGATCAGCTGAGGCGACTCATACCAAGCGCTCAAAGTATCCAAGTTTTAACCACCGATATCACAGATGAACACAGATGCCGAACTCACGCATCGTGGCTCGTGTCTTATCTGCGCCTATCTGTGATATCTGTGGTCAAAAATTTCGATTCTAAAGGTCTGATAATAGGCAGCGGCTGGTATCAGTCCTCGCGGTGGTGCTGGTGGCGGAAAGGTTTGGCGGAGCGTTCGTCGGCTTTTTTGCGCCAGCCGGGCTTGCTCGCGACGGCGCTGGGTTTGCGCAGGGTCGGGGCCTTGGCGGCCTGCTCGGCTTTTAGCTTTCGATAACTGGCCAGGCGCTCGGCGGGCAGCGTGCCATCGGCGATGGCGGCGCGCACGGCGCAACCGGGTTCGTCCTCGTGCAGGCAACTCGTGAAACGGCAACGCAGCGCGATGGTGACGAGGTCGGAGTAGGCTTCTTCAACCGCCTCGTCGGCATCCCAGAGCTGGAGCTCGCGCATACCCGGGGTGTCGATGATGAGGGCGCCGCTGGGAGCGAGCACGAGTTCGCGGCGGGTGGTGGTGTGGCGGCCCTTGGCGTCTTTTTCGCGGACCTCGCCGACAGGGAGTTCGGCATCGCGGGCGAGACGGTTGATGAGGCTGCTCTTGCCCACTCCGGAACTGCCGACGAAGGCGAGGGTGCGGCCGGACGTGGCGTGGCCGCCGAGGAGTTTGAGACCGCGGCGCGTCTGGCTGCTGGTGACGATGACGGGCACGCCGGGCACGAGGCGCTGGATGTCGGCGCGCACGGACTCGGGATCGGGATGGAGATCGGCTTTGTTGAGCACGACCACGGGCTCGGCGCCGGAATCGCGCGCGGCGACGAGGAAGCGCTGGATGCGCTTCGGGTTGTGGTTCCGGTCGAGCCCGCTGACCAGGAACACGACGTCGATGTTGGCGGCGATGAGTTGCTGCGATTGTTCGCCGCCGGCTGATTGGCGGCAGAAGCGGCTGCGACGCGGGAGCACGGCGTGGAGTTGCGCCCGGCCCTCGGCGCCGGGGCTGGGCGAGACCGCCACCCAGTCGCCAACGGCGGGATAGGCGGCAGGTTCGCGCTTGGCGTCGTGATGGAACTTCCCGGTGCACTCGGCGAGCAGTTCGCCGGAGGCGGTGACGACGGCGTAGTAATGGCGACGCAACTCGACGACGACGCGCGCGGGCTCGAGATGCGGCGGCGGCGAGGGTATGGCCGCCAGAGCGGCGGCCCAGACCGCATCCCAGCCGTAAGGCGCAAGCGGGTGATTTTCCAAGGTGGCGGAGTCCACGATGAGGCGCGGTCGCGGCGGCAGATCAGAGCTCGACGACGCGTTTTGCGGGGTCGGGGTGCTGGCGGAAGAAGAGCGCAGTATGGCCGACCGAGCCGACGCACGCGACGCCCGTTTCGGTCTCGATGCGGGTGATGAGTTCGGCGCGCTCGTGACGGTCCGCGCCCTCGAAGCGGAGTTTGATGAGTTCACGAGCGTCGATGAGCTGGGAGAACAGGCGAAAGAAGGTGGGCGCGAGGCCGGCTTTGCCGACTTTGATGGCGGGTTCGAGGGTCTGGCCGAGACCGCGCAGGCGGGTTTTTTGCGCGCCGGTGAGAGGTGGGTTTTCCATGTGTCTGGCGATGAAGGGGGAAAGCGGCGCGCGCGCAATCGATGAAAACGCGCGCGCCAGAATTCACGCCGTCGCCTCGATACGGCAAAACGTCCATGTCGCGCGCCCACCACCGTCGCGCCCGTGCCGTGCAGTTGGCGCATCAACGCGCGCGCGTTCGGGTAAACATACTCGCGCGTGTGCGTCTCCACCCGGATCGCGCCAAAACCCGCCGCCGCATAACTCTCGCGCCACGCCTCCGCCGTGCGCCACGGAAACGGCCGCCGCTCCGGCAACAAGGCCCCGAACACCGCATACGCCCGCCCACCCCAGCAATCATCGCTGATGATCGTGAAATCCCCGCGCACCAGCCGCCGTTTCACATACCGTCGCGCCTGCCGCGCGCGGAAACCCTCAAACTTCTAGGCGAATGATCGGAAGGAAAACACGATGCAGGGTCGTTAACGCAGGGAGCGGCGCTTGATCGTTTACCTACCGCACCACGACATCGCGCAACGCCGTGCGTTCGCCGCGCGCGAATTTCTCCAGGTTGCCCAAAAATAAATCCGCCAGCGCCTCGTCCTGATCCGCGCGCCCGCCCGCCGTGTGCGGCGTGAGCCAGCAGTTCCGGGTCGTCCATAGCGCGTTCGTCGCCGGCAGCGGCTCGCTGTCGAACACATCCAGATAAGCCCCGCCCAAGCGCCCGCTTTCTAACGCGTCGATCAAGGCCCGCTCGTCCACCGTCGGCCCGCGCCCGATGTTGTAGAAAAACGCGCCCGGCTTCGCCAACGCCAGCCGCCGCCCGTTCACGTAGCGATGGGTCGCGTCGTTCTCCGGCAGGATGTTCACGATGTGATCCGCCAAGGGCAGCACCGCCGACAATTTCTCCTCCGCGATCACATGCACGCCCGCCTCGCTGTAGGCGCGGCGCCGCAGCGCGTAGATCTTCATGCCAAAGGGCGCGAGCAACTCGACCAGCCGCTTAGCGATCGCGCCGTAGCTGAGCAGCAAAACCGTCTGGCCGTTGAGCAGCCGCGACTCCGCGCGCCGCTCGAAAAACATCCAGCGCCGCTCCCCGAGTTGCTCCGCCACCGAGGCCGGCAGCGCTCGGCTGAGCCCGAGCATCATCGCCAACACGTGCTGCGCGCAGGGCTCGGCGAAGACCGACGACGCATTGGTCAAAATCGCGCCGCGCGCCCGCAGCGTCTCCTTGGTCTCCTCGTTGTCGTAGCGCGTGTAACCCGCCGAAGTGAGCGCGATCCATTTCAACCTTTCCGCGCGGCGGCACGCCTCCGCGTCGGGTTGGCCAAAGGCCACATCCGCCGCCGCCAGCGCGGGATCGTCGCCCGCCGCCGCCAGCACCGAGGCCGAGGCCTGCGCCGAAACGACCAGCCGATGCCCGCCCGCCGCCACGCCCGCCTCCAAACGCGCGCGGGCCGCCGGTGCCAGCGCCGCGTTCGTCCAGATCACCAGTCCGCGCTTCGTATCCATAAAATAATTACGCCGCTCACTCCGTCTCGGTGAAACTGAAGAGCGTGGTGACGTCGCGAAAATTCACGCCCGGCTTGGGCCAGTCGCGCACGGTGCGGATCTTCGATTTCAGTTCTACGGCGGGGTCGATGTTGGGCACGGGGAGAAAATGACGAATGCCCAATGCCGAATGACGAATGCAAAATGCCCTCCGTAACCGGGAGCGCCGGCTTCCAGCCGGCTTTCAGGGCAAATAGCCGGCAGGATGCCGGCGCTCCCGGTGGACTGACACATCGCCCGTCGCCCGCCCGTTCCCAACCCGACATTCTCCACGATCGGACGAGGTCCCCGGCCGCTTCCCGGTTTCAACGACCCGCGATCCGAGCACGAATCCGCCGCGCTCGCCGATCTGCAAGCCGCCCTGAGCGCCTGATGGAGAACGGACATTCCTGTCCGTTCTCCTTTGCCTCAACACTACCCGCGCGCGTGCAACACCCGCGCCTGCGCATGCACGTGGCGCAACAACTCCGTGTGCTCCACCGCCTCGTGATCGTCGGCGTGCACCAACCCCGCGCCAAAGGGCGGCGCTTCCTCGCCGCCGTCCGCCCAATGAGACCACTCGATGCCGAGCGTGCGCTCGTCACGACACGCCGCCACCAAGCCCTCACGACTTGCGCGCAACAAGCGCTCCAGCCGCGTCGGCCCCATGCCCTCGCGCACCGGCAGACGCCGAAAATCGCCATTCGTCAGCCCTCCGCCCGTGACCCACTGCGGCTGGTCGCCCGCCATCGCGTCCGCCTGCGCGTCGAACTTGGCACCCGCGCCCAGCCGCCACGAAACCGCGTCCACATCCGGCCACGCGCACGCCTCGCGCACCCCCGCCGGCGGAGTCGCGGCGAAGCGACACCCGAAAATCAAATGCGACGGATCCGCCGCGCGCAGCGCCCGCGCCGTCACCGAAAAATACCGCCGCGCCGCCTCGCGCGCGAAACGCTTCCCGTCCTCCGCGAACGCCGCGCCCGGGATCGCGCTCTCCTCGCGCGTGAGCTGCCGCACGTGCTCGCGTTTACTCATCGTTACCCCCCAACACCGGCCCAACGCCTCCAACGAGCCGCTATACGCCGCGAGAACGAATTCCCACGCCGCGTGATGCGCCGCGAAACTGGGCTCCAAACTCAGGCAGAGTTGCAACAAACCGGGCGCGCCGCCCGTCCCGCCCCAACCCAAGGCATCGTCCGTGAACCAGCCCACCAGCTCGCGCCTTCCCGACCACGGTGCCGCCACCGCCGCCGCGTGCATCTCCGCCGCATCCGGCCAGCGCGGGTCAAATACGTCCGGCAAACGCAGTCCCGGGCCCTGCATGATCGGAATGTTCGCCCGACAAAAATCCGCCAGCGCGGTGAAATAAAACCCGCGATCCACCAGCTCCGCGTCCGCCCACGGCCCCACCGTATCCACGCCCCACTCGCGCAGCCGCGCCGCCGAACTTTTTTCCCACACCGCGCCGCCCTCGCCGTAAAGACTCGCTACCGTCTGCGCGTAGGCGCTGCGCCGCACCGGCGGCGGACCCGCCCGGCCATGCCGGTTCACACCCGCCACCGCGCGCAACAACACCGGTTCGTCTTCCGGCGTGAGCAACCACCACGCGCCGCTCTCGCGAACCCGACCGATGCGAAAAAAACCGGGCGTGCCGCGCAGGCTCTCGGTTTTAAAATCGGCGAAGATAGGAACGCCGCGTCGCTTGGTTTTTCCCATGGTGGATGTCGGCTGGTGCCTGCGCCCAGTTCAGCGCCGACGGTCCGGCCGCTCAAGCTGGAAGCGGTCGCGCGTGGTCGCGTAGTCCTCGCCCCCCAGCCGCCCCACCGTGTCGAGCCGCGCCGCGTCCACCGCGCCGTCCGAGCCGAGCACGTCATCGCGCACATGCGTCCACACGATGTCGCAAATGATCACATTCGCCGCGCCCGCACCCTCACCCACCAGCACGATCTGACGCACCCGACACTCAAAAGCCGCCGGCGCCTCCGCCACCCGCGGCGGACGCACCTTTGCGCTCGCCACCGCCTCGATCCCGAAGGCCGCAAACTCACTCTCGCCATGCGGCAGGCGCGCCGCGCAAGCGTTCATCTTGGCCGCCAGCGCATGCGGCACGATATGCACCACGCACTCGGGCACGGTTTCGAGATTGAGCACGGTGTCCTTCTTCGCGCCATCGCGCAGATTCACCGGCACGAAAAGCAAGGTTGGCGGCGCGGACGTCACGCCGTTGAAAAAAGAGAAAGGCGCCAGATTGCTCCGTCCCTGCGCGTCGATGGTCGAGACCCACGCGATCGGTCGCGGCGTGATGAGGTTGGTCATCCAAGCGTAGGCCTCGCGGGCGGGCAGAGCGGCAAGATCGAGTTCCATGCGTCCACCCTTCGCCGGGTCCGCCCCCCACGCAACACCGCCCGCTGCGCGGAAATTGGAAAACATTGTGCGCGCCCCCCCGCCCGGCGAGCGTCCCCGCCGCCACCCGCTCTACTAGCTCTACTAGCTTACCAGCTCTACTAGCTCTACTAGCTTACCAGCTCTACTAGCTCTACTAGCTCCATGCCCGCCTCCCCTCTCCGCCAATCCCTCCGCGCCGCCCGCGCCAACCTCGCCCCCGGCATCGCGCTCCAGCTCTTCGCCGCCGCGCTGGCCGCCGCCTACTACCTGCACGGCCCGTCCAACGCCGCCCTCGAACGCATCGCAAAATTTCGCGGCGAGGTCGGCCCCGCCTTCGCCATCGTCTCCACCGCGATCTTCGGCGCGGTCGTGCCCTGGCTCGTCCTCCAACTCCGCCGCTCCACGCGCGGCCGCTACAACGGCGCGCAGTTCGCCGTGCTCGTCGCCTTCTGGGCCTACAAAGGCCTCGAAGTCTCGATTTTCTACGCCCTGCAAGCGCGCTGGTTCGGCGAGGACACGGACTTCGCCACCATCGCGATCAAAACCTTTATCGACCAGTTCGTGTATTGCCCGCTGCTTGCCGTGCCCTGCACCTGGTTCGTGTATGGCTGGGTGGAGCACCGCTTCGACCGCGCGCACGTCGCCGCCGAGTTCCGCCGCCCCGGCTGGTATGCGCGCTGTTGCCTGCCCCTGCTCGTCGCCACCTGGGGCGTGTGGGTGCCCGCCGTCGCCATCATTTATCTGCTCCCCACCGCGCTTCAGCTCCCGATGCAAAACATCGTCCTCTGCTTCTTCACCCTGCTCGTCATCTTCATGAGCAAACGCCCCGCCCCCGCGAATTTGACACCCGCGACGTCAGACTCAATGTAACCACATGGTCACAACCCTGCGCGAATCCAAAACCCGGCTCAGCGAGCTGGTCGCCCGCGCCGAAGCGGGCGAAGAGGTGCTCATCACCGTCCGGGGTCGTCCCGCCGCCCGTCTCGTGCCCGTGGCCGCCGCCGCCTCGCCCGATGCCGACCGCGCCCGCTGGGTGCGCGAGCTGCGCACACGCTTGCACGCCGCAAAATCCGCGAAAACCGCCGCGCCTGCCGACTCTTCGCGCCGCATCCTCGACGACCTGCGCGCCGAGCGCGCTTAAGCCATGGACGCCTATTGGGACACCGCCTGCGTGTTAAAACTGTATTGCCCCGAAACCGACTCGGACACCTACCTCGACCTCATGGCGGCGTCCCCCGGCCTGCCCCGCATTTCGACCCTGTTGTCCACCGAACTCTTTTTCGCCCTTCGCCACAAAGAAGCTCGCGACGAATGCCCAAGCACGGCGTCGCGTCTGCACGCCCAGTTTGAAAAAGACCTCAAGCTCGGACGCTTCGCCGTGTATCCGC
>CAZOGV010000039.1:0-16503 GCA_964579225.1 uncultured Akkermansia sp.
AGAGCTGGTAGAGCTGGTAGAGCTGGTAGAGCTAGTAGAGCTGGTAGAGCTAGTAAGCGTGGGTGGGGGAAGCAGGGGGCGGGCCATGAAACGGTATCATGTCAGTTGAGGCGCGGCGTTGTTTTTTACGCGGGGTTCGCTTTGGGTCGAGGCATGGATGTTCACGCACGTATCTCGAAGGAATGGCGCCGCCGCATGGTTTTCATGTTTCTCATGCTGTTCGGATCGGGACTTTGGTTTCTTTCGGACGGTTACCTGATGTGGCCGGCGGAGGGCAAACGTTACGAGGTGTTCGCCGTGATGGCGGAGGAGATGATCTCGGACGGTCGAGCAGCCGACGTGAAAGACGTGAAGGAGGCGCGCGAGTCTCCGTCGGTGATTGCGGCGTGGGAAAAACTGGCGAAGGAGCGCGGCTGGGCGATCAAGGTGCCTAAGGAGCGCACGCCGGGCGATTTGGCGGGGCAGCGTTGGCCGGGTTGGATCTTTTTCTGCGGCTCGCTGATTTTCGCGGCGTGGGTGGCGTGGAATCACAAGCGCAGCGTGCGCGCCGAGGGCGACTGGGTGACCGGGGCGTCGGGCGAGCGGGTGCATCTGGACTGGATCGTGGAAATGGATCGGCGGAAGTGGGCGAACAAGGGCATCGCCTATGCGATCTACGAGGAGGGCGGAAAGCGCCGCCGCCTGACGCTGGACGACCACAAGTTTCTCGGTTGCGAAGCGATCATCCTGGAGGCCGAGCGGCGCATGAAAGTGCGCGCGGGCGGCGACGTGGCGGCTGATGGGGCGGTGGATGGAGCAGATGCGGCGTCGGAGGGTTAAGCGGGCGGCGTGTATCAAGGGGCGTCGCTTGCGACGTCCGCGTCGGCTGGACGGCGGGACGAACTCCGGAGCGGGCTTCGCGAGCGAAGCCCCTACGCTCGGAGGGCGATCAGAGTTCGCGCAGGATGGCGCGGAGGACGCGCACGGCGTTTAGCGACGAGGTGTGCTCGTGGTCGTCGATCACGTTTTTGCCTTTCTGGCCGCCGGCGAGATCGCTGAGGGCACGGATGGCGAGGAAGGGGATTTCGTTGGTGTAGCAAACTTGGGCGTAGGCGGTGGTCTCCATATCGACGGAGCGGGCGCCCCAGGTTTTGAAGACGTGCTCGCGGTAGGCGGCGTTGTCGAGGAACACGGAGCCGGTGACGCCCGCGCCGCCGACTTCGATGCGCAGGGTGCGACCGGTGCGCTCGCCTTTGACCGGGCCCATTTTCTCGACGGCGCGGCGGGCGACGGCGAGCAGGGCGGGATCGGCGGGGAAGGTGGGCAAGCGGGTGAAACCGGGAGCGCTGGCGCGGGTGGCGACGACGTCGTCGGGGAAGATCATGCCGAAGTTGGGATACTTGATCTTAAAATAATCAGCGACGAGGTAGGAGCCGGGTTTGTCGGGGTCCTCGTTGTAGTAGGCGGCCTCGTCGTGGTAGGCCCATCTTTCGGGGATGACGACGTCGCCGACCTCGAGGGCGGGATCGGTGCCGCCGGCGACGCCGGCGAAAAGGACGTGGGTGACGGGGTATTGGATGAGGGCGATCTGGAGCGCCATGGCGGCGTTGACCGGGCTCATGCCGGTCTCGACGACGAGCACGTCATGGCCGTCGAGCGGGCCGCGATAAAAACGAAAGCCGCGCACGACCTCGTTGGTGAATTCGGGACCGTTGAGGTCGAAGGATTTGATCATCGCCTCCATTTCGGGCGGGTAGGCGTTGAGGATGGCGATGAGCGGTTTGGCCTCGGCGGGCGCGGCGAGCGCGGGATCGGCGCGCAGCCAGGAGGGCGCGAGCAGAAGGGGAACCAAGGCGAGCAGGGTGTGGAGGAAGGTCGAGCGACGCATGCGCGACGCTCAGCAATGCATGTGCCACGAGGCGCGGGACGGCTGGTGTTTGGGGCCGCGGAATGGGGCGGCGGGGAGGTGGGGCTTTAACGTGTCGCGGAATTGCGCGCCGCGTAGGAGAGGAGTTCTTCGCGTGAGATGTCCTTGGCCGGCACGAGGCGGGTGTGGGCTGCATCCAGGGTCATCAGTGCCTTGGCCAACTCAAACGCGGGCGTTTTCATCATCGGAATGCTTGGCGCACTCGTGAAAATGGAAGTGGTTTACGAGGCCTATGATCCGGGAATCAACTGCGAGCGCATGGCTTGTTCGGCGACCGAGGCATCGCGGTAGAGGGGGCCGAGTTCGGGATCGGAGGCGTGGGTGTGGAGGACCTGTTCGAGCTGTCGAAGCAAATTACGCCAAATGTCGTCCGGTGCGTTATCGGCGAAGCTTCGCGAACCACGCAAGGTGGCGAGACGCCGGCGGGTGTGATCGTGGCACTCCGTGCCCGATGCCCGGGCGCGGAGCAAGAGGCGGCGGCAGAGGTCTGGCTGGGAAAGAATAAATGGCCAGTCGAGGTCGCTCGCGAACAGCTCCGCGAGCGCCTGGATCGCGTCGGGGGTGTCGGCCTTTTCGATCAAGACGCGCAGGCGTTCCGTGATGATTTCAGACGCGAAGTGCAGCGCGAAACGGATGAGTCGTTGATCGGATTGGCGCTCGTTGCCCGCGAGGAGACGGAGCTCGGTTTCGGCGAGTGATGCGAGAATGGCCGGATCGCTCCACAGCTCGGCCGCGTGGGGAGTGAGGCCCGCGCCATGAAGATGGGTTTCGAAATTGTCGGGTGTGTCGCGCCCTTCGGCCAGACGTTGCCAGAGCAGCTTGAAGACCTCGGCCGGATAGTGCTTCGACCAGACGGGAAAGTTGTATTCGGTGTGCACACTGGTCAATGTATCCGCTGCGGCGATACGTTTAAGAATCAGCAAGGGGGCGGCAGAGTCTTCGGGCGGTTTGATTTGGAGCAGGTAAGACGCTTTCTCGAAAATATAGAGCGGCAGATCGGGCGCGGTGTCGGTTCGAATGGCGGCCAGCAGGCGCCAGTCGTCCTCGTTGGCGATGTGGTCGTTGCGCCAGACGTAGTCGGTCAGTTCTCGAGCAATGGCGGGCGAGGCGTTAGGGGCGACGGCCATCAGGAGATCGTGAATGGTAGCGGTCGGGCCGGCTTGGCGACGCCAGGTGTCGAGACCGAAAATGGACGCGCGGCGGATCGTTTCGGCTGAAGCGGCGAGGCCGCGATGCAGCAGGTCGAGACGGGTGGCGGAATTGTTGGCGGTGGCGGAGAGCACCCACGCGTCGAAGTGGATGGCGAAGGGCTGCTCGGGGTGGTCGAGAAGGTGCTCGGCGATGGTGATCGCGAGCTGGGGGCGAAGGGTGCCGATGGCGCTGATGAGCGGACGGAAATTGGGGTTGAGGCCGAGCGATTCCCAGTCGGCGCGATCCTGTTCCAGGCGTTCGAGCAGGCGGAGAGCTTCGGGAATTTCGTGCAGGAGGGCGTCGGCGGTTTCTTGAGTGAAACGGGTCCATGCTTCTTCCGCTTGCGCGTAATCGTTGTGGTGCGTCTCGACGATGTCGGATTCCGGATAGCCTAGGCAGATGCGGGCGATGCTGAGTCCGAGTCCAAGACGGTCCGGGATCGGTTCGAGGACGGCTCGGGCGGCGGCGAGGTAGGTCTCGGTTTCGCGGAGGAAACGGAGACTGTCGCGCAGACGGCGACCGGCGGAAAAGTGGATGGCGGGGTCGGGAAAGGCAGACAGCAGCTCCGTTATGAGATCGAGGGCTTTGGCTCGTTCAGCATCCCACGCGGCGAGGTAGGCGGGGGTGGCGTCGGCGAATCGCACATGTGCCGGACGCAGAGCTTCGGTCAAAATATGGAGGACCGAAAACGCGAGAGGTCGGTCGCGGCGCTCAAGCAGATAGCGGCAAAGAGAGCGGGCGGTTTCGCGAATGTCGGCGGTGGCGGAGAGCGGGACGGCGTGGTGCGTGATGTTAAGCGTCGTCTCGGATTCCCAGAAACTACCTTCCGAGTCCGTCTCGAAGAGAGGGCTGATCAAACGAACGAGCGCGGCGCGCGGGTGGGGTGCGGTGAGCCAAGCATCGGTGCGCACGAAACGGTCGAGCCAAGCCACGGCCCGGCGATGGGCGTCTGGAGTTTTCCAATGACGGTGCCTCAGTATGCCCGCCATCGCACCGAGCGGCGTCGTGTCAGCGTTGCGGTCGCGCGGTTTCTCGTCGCGAGCTAATCGCCAGAGAAAATCGAGCGTGGCTTCGGTGTATTCCGGGATGTTTTCGCCGACTGGCTGAAGGAGCGCGGGGAGGCAGTCGATTACGCGCTCGGGCGAGTTCAAGAAAGCGTAGGATTCGTCTGGTAGTTCAGTGATCTTAGGGGCGTCGCGTCGCTGTAAAACATGTTCGGCCAAGAGCAGGGTGCGGCGCGGCTGGATGTAGGCGATGTTGCGCCAGTTCTTGAGCTGGTCCTCGCGCATGAAGAAGGGACTTTCGTCGTAGTGGCGGAGAAATGCTTGCCAGACCGGCTCCACCACGGAGTCGGCGTCGGTGCCGGCTCGCCACTCGGCCGTGGCAAGATGACGGAGGAGGCGGGGGAAGTTTTCGTAGGAGAAAACTTCGAGCAGTTCCTTGACGAAGCCCTTGTCGCGCGGCGCTTCGCCGTCGGCGCGGAACCGATCATAGCAGGCGGTGTAGGCGAGGTGATCGGAAAGAAGATCGGGCGTGACGCGGAGAAGGGGCAGATGGGTGAGCGCGTGAGGGGTGCGAGTCACGAGGCCGGCCTCGATCAGGGCGTAGAGCATTTCTCCGATTTGGCGGGGCGTCGTGTCTTGGCCGAGCAAGCGGGCGGCGCGTTCACGAAACTCATCATCGTCGTTCACCGGCGAGAGGATGGCGATGGCACCGAGCAAGGTGCGGATTTGGTAATGTCCCCAGTCGTCTTCGATTTTCTTCGCCGAATCGAGGAGGTGATCGAATACCTCGGCACGGAATTTGGGGTCGTCGCGGATGTCTTTGGCGGCGAGTTTTCCGCTGGCGATCAGGTGACCGGCGATGTCGGCGATGAGGGGGCACTCGCGGGAGATACTGGCAAGCAAGGTGCGCTGTGCCGGAGTCAGCGGGTGGCCGCGGGTGACTTCATCCACGAGGCGTTTGCTGTCTTCGAGGGTGAGGGGGCCGAGCTTGATCGGGTGGTCGGCCAAGGCGCTGAGGGTGTCGAATCCGGCTTTGCGGAGTTCGGCGATAATCGTCGTCTGCGGGCCGGGGCGCAGGCAGAGAAGGAGTTTGATGTTTCCCGACTCGCGGGCATGGACGAGATCGGTGAAGAGGGCGCGGCGTTGGTCGTCGAAATCGTGGGCGTCGTCGAGAATCAGGAGCAGGGGGCGAGGTTCCGCGTCGATGGCCTCGGCGTAGGCGTTGCGGTGGGGGTGGACGAAGCGGATGGTCCAGTCGGGATGGCCTGCGGAGAAGGTGGTGGTCCAGGCGCGAAGGAGGCGGCTTTTGCCCTGGCCGCCGGGGCCGGTGAGGAAAAGGGCGCGGTGTTTTTTGCTTTCGATAAAAGCATCGAGCGCGGCGAGTTCGCGTTCGCGGCCGACGAGGGTAGTGCGGAACGAGAGGCGCGCGGTGTTTTTTAGTAGGTCGGCAAATCTGGCCTCGGGAGCTTGCAGGCTGCCGTGGTCAGGAAGTCCGAGCATGGCCTTGGACCAGCCGGGACCGAAGTAGGTGAAGAGCAGCCGCGAGGCTTGCGCGGGGGGGAGGAAATCGGGGTTGAGGAAGTGGCGAGAGATGTCTGCGCCGCTCCAGAATTCCCAATCCGGAAGGGCTTCCATCTCGGCGCGGGTGGCGGGGCTAACCTCGGTCTTGGTGACAAGGAGGAACTTGCGGGCGGCGGTATGTTCGCAGTCGGCGATGGCATCGCGTGTGTGGCTCGGGCCCCAGTCTTTGACGTGTTTGCATTGGAAGACCCAGGTCTCGCCGTTCGAAATTTGGGCCTCGATATCCGCGCCCTCTTGCTCGTGGCCTTGGCCGCCGACGCGGTGGGCAAAGGTAATGCGTGCGAGGGAGCCGTCCTTGGTTCGAAAGGTTAGACCGGTGTTGAGGAAGGCGCAGAAGAAGCGCTCAAACGTGTCCCACGTGAAAAGGCCGCTGCGATCCTCGAAGGGCAGTAAATCTGGCCTTGGTTGAATAGACGGGCTCATTATCATTGAAAAAGTGGGCTAATGTGCCCATTTATTCAAGTTAAATGACTCTTACTCCTCGCCCCGAACTCTATCATGCGATCCAGACCGCCTTGGGGCGTAGCCCGGTGACGGCGCTGTTGGGGCCGCGCCAGTGTGGTAAAACGACGATGGCGCGGCTCTTTGCTGCGAAGGAGACGAATCGGTTCGATTTGGAAAGTCCGCTCGATCTGGCGCGGCTGGCGCCGAACGCCTACGGGGTGTTGGCGAATTTGGAGGGGGTGGTGGTGATCGACGAGATCCAGCAGATGCCGGAGCTGTTCGCGCATCTGCGGGTGATCGTGGACGACCCGCTGTGTCGGGCGCGGTTTTTGGTGACGGGCAGCGCGTCGCCGGAGTTGGTGAGCAAAACGGCGGAGACCTTGGCGGGGCGAACGCGCTTCATCGACGCGGGTGGATTTTGCCTCAGCGAGGTCGGGGCCGAGGCGTGGGCGCGTTTATGGTTTCGGGGCGGGTTTCCGCGTTCGTTTCAGGCGGAAAACGACGAGGCGGCGAGGGAGTGGCGGGAGGATTTTCTCAAAACCTATGTGATGAGGGACATCAACCGGCTGGCGGGCGGAGGGCTGACCCCGGTGACGCTCGCGCGGTTTTTGCAGCTGGTGGCGCATTTCCACGGGCAGTTTTGGAATGGTAAGGAGGTGGCCACGACGCTGGGGGTGGATGTGAAAACGGTGCAGCGCTATCTGGATATTTTGGAGGGGGCGTATCTGGTGCGATTGGTGCCGCCGTATGAGCGCAACACGGGCAAGCGGGTGCGAAAGGCGCATCGGCTCTATTGGCGCGACACGGGCCTGCTGCACAGTCTGCTCCGTATCGGCTCGATGGATACGCTGCGCTCGCATGATCGTTGCGGGGCGTCGTGGGAGGGCTTCGCGGTCGAGCAGGTGGTGCGTTTGCTCGGGGCGGAAAAGGACTGCTATTTTTGGCGCACGCATGCCGGTGCGGAGATCGATCTGATCGTGCCGCGCGAGGGCAAAACGCTGGGGTTTGAATTCAAGGTTTCTGGCTCGCCGTCACTGTCGCGGGGCGTGCACGAGGCGATGCGGGATGCGGAGGTCGATCACCTCTATGTGGTGCATGGCGGCGACGAAAACTTCGCCATGGCGGACAACATCACGGCGATCGCGATGCGAGGGCTAGAGCGCGGGATCAGGTGAAGAACAGAGGTGAAGAACAGGCATGTTGTATAACAGGCGGGTTTTATTTTTCGGATACACGCACGCGCAGGAAGCGGCGGGGGGACTCGGGGGTGAGGGGGATGGGGTCTTGGACGGTGGTTTCTTCGCGAAGTGCGCCGGAGTTGGTGGCGAGAGGGGTCCAGGTGATGAGGTCGGAGGTGGACTCGACGGTGTAGTCGAGGTCGGCGCGGTGGCGGACGTAGCTCACCTGAAGGTGAGAGTTTAAGTCGGAAGTTGAAGTTTGGAGCGGGAGGGGGCGGGGGAGAGCGGGACCAGGTCGAAGGCGTAGGCGAGGAGGTTGGGGATCGTGGCGCCGGGCGGGATGGCGGTGGGGGCGCGGTGCTCGGGCGCGGGCGGGTTGGCGAGACGTTCGAGGCGGTGGTGTGGTGCAGGCGGAGCCGGACGACGTGAGGTGCGCGGCTTTGGAATGAGTGACACAGACATTTTTTGTCTGTGTTCAGGTGTGTGGGGAGAGGCATCGGAGCACAGGCAAGAATGCGCCTTCGACGCACAAGTGCCTGTGCCACGCGGGGGATCAGGTGCCGTAGAGGCGGTCGCCGAAATCGCCGAGGCCGGGGACGATGTATTTTTTGTCGTTTAGCTCGCGGTCGAGGGCGGCGGTGAAGATGGGGACGTTCGGGTGTTTGGCTTCGACGGCGGCGACGCCTTCGGGCGCGGCGACGATGACCACGAGCGCGAGGTCGGTGGCACCTTGTTCGCGCAGGAGGTCGAGGGCCATGACGGCGCTGCCGCCGGTGGCGAGCATGGGATCGACGCAGAGCACGCGTTTTCCGGCGAGGGGCGGGAGTTTGCAGTAGTAGCTGCGGGGGAGCGCGGTCTGGTGGTCGCGCTCGAGGCCGACGTAGCCGACGGAGACTTCGGGGAAGAGGTCGATCCAGGGCTGCACCATGCCGAGGCCGGCGCGGAGGACGGGCACGACCACGAGGCCCTCGGCGAGCGCGGAGCCGGTGTGGGCCTCGAGCGGTGTATTCACGGCGTAACTACGCAGGGGCAGGTCGCGGGTGGCCTCGAGCGCGAGCAGGAGGCCGACCTGGTGGGCGAGGGCGCGGAAGGCGGCGGGCTCGGTGGCGCGGTCACGCAGCCGGGTGATGACGTGGGCGGCGAGGGGGTGCTGGAGGACGTGGAGCATGGCGGGAGCTGGTAAAGCTGGTAAGCTAGTAAGCTGGTAAAGCGGATGGCGTCAGAGGAGGTTGCGGCGGATTTTTTGGGCGAGGAGGCGGTCGAGTTCGCGGCGGAGTTTTTTGGGGTCGCCGCTGAAGCCGGGCATGAGGGCGAGCCAGCGGTAAACGTCGGTGCGGAGGGTTTTGGTCAGGGCGGGTTTTAGTTTTACGGCGCGGTCGAGCGCGCGGACGACGAGGTCGGCGATTTTTTCGCAGGCGGTCTGGGCGGTGGCGGAGCTGTGTTGGCCGGCGAGGCGGGTGACGTCGTTGAGCGAGGCGCGTTTGGCGGCGGCGTAGGCTTCTTTGTAGAGAGCCATGGCGTTGACCGGGACGGAAACGGAGCGGGGAAAAAAGCTGACCATGAGGTTCCACGGATCGAAGCCGGGGCCTTGGTCGCCGGCGGCGCGGAAATCGCTGCGCAGGATGACGCAGGGGATGTCGGCAAACTTGGCGAACATGAACTCGACGACGGTGCCGCTATCGAGCTCGGGGCCGTCGAAGTTGAAGAGGGCGAGGTCGCATTCGAGCAGGTTGCGGAGGTCGGTGTCGCGGATTTTACGCGGGTGGTGGTCGCGCAGTTCGAAGTCTTGGGGGAGGCGGCAGAGGTATCGGCCGTGAGATTTTTCGTGGATGGCCTCGGCGAGGTAGGCATTTCCGACGAGGTGCTTGGCGGAGAAAAGTTCGCCGGCGAAATAAACGGTGCGAGACGTGGCGTTTTTTTGGAGGGGCGATTTGCGGCCGGGCATATGGGGGAGCGAAAGCCGAAAGTGTGCCGTCGCAATGGCGGAAGGGAATGGGGGAAAACGATCGGTGGCCGGTGTAACGGGAGAGCGCGTGAGGATGCCTTTGGGGCGGGGGATTTTAATTCCGCAAAGAGCCCGAGGAGGGCGTTGTGCGCCTCGATCAGTTCGCGCCACTGCTCGCCTTGCGTTTCGAATGTCTTGATGAGCCCGGCGTCCGGCGTGTGCCCCGTCCGGCCAGCTTCCGCTCGACCGTCTCGCTGGTCTCAAGCGCCTTCCCGATCTTTGGCATTTTCGCAGGGAAAGGTCAGGATCTCTGAGGGTAAAATAAACTGAAAAAACAGGCAGATATTTCATTATCAGCACGCGAGTCCCAAATGCAACTTGCCAGTTCTATGTGATAACAAAGCCTAAACGGGCTTGTCTGTGTTGCGTCTCAAATTCCCCCGCTGGTCGTTTCGCACTACCCTGCTCCTCGCCGTCGGTGGCCTGACGTTATTGCTCTGCGCCCTGACGATCACGCTGCTCGTTTGGCAACAACGCCGAGCCAACCTCGACGCCGGACGCATCGAGCTCAGTAAAAATCGCGACCTCATCACGCTGCGTCTCAAGCAACTCACTTCGGCCGCCGAGATGACGCTCGACTCGGCGATCAACGCCGTCGGCGACACGCCCATCCGCACCGATACCCTGCTCGACGCTGTCACCCGCGGACTGCCCGCCTTCGAGCAACGCCCCGAGCTGACCTTCCTCAGCGTGGCCGTGTCCGCCACCGGCGAATACGCTTGGCTCGAGCGCAGTCCCGACGGCCGCACCCGCGTGCGCCTCTACACCGGCGCCGACCCCGGCACCCGACACATCGAGGACTACGTGCGCACGTCCGACGGCCAATTCACCCTCGAAAACCGTCAACCTAACAACGGTTATGACCCGCGCTTGCGCCCTTTCTACCTCGCCGCGCTCGAAGCCAACGGCCCCGCGTGGACCGGCATCTACCCCTTCGTGCGACGAAAGGCCGACGACCCCGCTTGGGGCATCTCCTACGTCAAACCCATCTACAGCCCCGACCGCACCTTGCGCTACGTCTGGGAAACGGATTTCGACAGCAACGCGCTCACCGCCTTCGTCCAAGAACTCAAAACTGCTACCGGCTGCGACTCCTATGTTTTTGAAACCCGCCCGGGCCAGCGCCCTCGCCTCGTCGCTCACCCCACGCTTACTATCGATGGCCCCCAGCCCCCGCCCGCCTGGCTCGCGCCCTGGATCAACACGGCCACCACGACCGACCAGAGCTTCATTTCCGACTTCGCGCTCGACGGAGCACCCTGGCTCGGTGCCAGTAGCAACTGGACGCTCACCGGCGGTTCCCGCTGGACCGTCCTCGTAGGCAGCCCCCTCGCCGAGCTGGAATCCTCCCGCCTGCCCGGCTTCGGCGGCGTGCTCGCCCTTGGTCTGGGCTTCGCTCTGCTCGCCATGGGCACGACCTGGTGGCTCGCCACCCGGCTCGCCCGCCCGCTCCACCAGCTCGAACAACAAGTAGCCCAGCTCGAGCATGGCGGCTCGATCTTACCCACCGACCTCAGCCAGCTCAGCACCTACCCCGAAACCGGCCGCCTAGCCCGCGCCTTCGAGCGCATGGCCGGTGCCGTGCGCGACCGCGAGCGCGACCTGCGCCGCCAAAATACCCGTCTCGCCTCGCACCTCCACAACACCCCGCTCGGCGTCGTCGAGTGGGATCAAGCCGGCCGCGTCATCGCCCTCAACCAGGCCGCGCAAAGCCTCTTCGCCACCGAGCCCTCCGCCTTCCTCCGCCGCGAGCTCTCCACCCTCGTGCCTCCGAGTGATCGCGCGGACTTCCTCGCCCAACTCGCCTCGCTGCAAAGCGCCCGCCACGTGCGCCTCTTCCAAGCCGCGCTCGCCACCAACGGCCACACCCTCCCCTGCGAATGGTATGTTTCTGCCGTCACCGACGGCACCGGCGTGCACGTCGGCGGCTGTGCGCTGCTCCTCGACGTCAGCCAACGCCTCGGAGCCGAACGCGCTTTCCTGGAAGCCGATGAACGCTTCCGCACGCTCTTCGCGCACAGCCCCGTGCCCATCCTTGTGCGCCGCCCGAGCGATGGCGTGCTGCTGGACCTCAACCCCGCCGCTGCCGTCTGGCTGGGCCAAGACCCCGCCGCGCTGCGCGGCCAGGCCCGCCTCAGCAGCCAACCGCCCATCGCGCCTGGCCTCGCCCCGCAACGCGCTCGAGTCAGCTGCGGCATTTCGCGCGAGTTCCCCGCTCTCGTCTCTTGCGTCGCGCAAGAACTCGACGGTGCCCCTGCCGAGCTCTGGGTCGCCATGGACCTGCGCCGCGAACTCGAAAACGAAACCCGTGAGCAGGCCGCCCGCGCCCGCGAGCTAGCCCGCCTCACCCAATCCGCCGCCGAGCTCGAGGCTGAAGTGCGCAAACGCACCGCCGCCCTCGAAGCCGCCAACACCGAACTACGCGCGCTCGACCGCCTCAAGAGCCAGTTCCTCGCCAACATGGGCCACGAGCTGCGCACCCCGCTCAACTCCATCCTCGGCTTCAGCGAAATCGTGCGCCAAGGCGGGGCCGGCCCCGTCAACCCTGAGCAACACCGGCAACTCAACTTCATCCACTCCGCCGGTAATAATTTACTCCAGCTGATCAACAACCTCCTCGACGTCTCGCGCCTCGACTCCGGTCGTCTCGAACTAAGCATCCAGCCCGATATCGACCTCGGTGAACTCGTGCGCCGCGTAGCCGCCACGCTCGCTCCCGCCGCGCAGGCGAAGGGCCTCGCCCTGCGCGTCGAACTGCCCACCGAGTCACTCCGCATAGCCACCGACCCGCGCCGTTGCCAGCAGGTCATTCACCTCGTCGCGCAAAACGCGGTGAAATTCACCACCCAAGGAGAAGTTTACCTGCGCCTCCTGCCCGACCTCACCGCGCTCGAGCCCGGTGGAGCTCTCCTCGCCATCCGCGACACCGGTCCCGGCATCAGCCCCGAGCAACGCAGGCTACTCTTCGCCGCCTTCCGCCAACTCGATGAAAGCCCAGCCCGTCTCTACGAAGGCGCCGGTCTCGGCCTTTACCTCGTGCACAGCTTGCTCACGCAGCTCGGCGGCACGATCGAGGTCCAGAGCGAGCCCGGCATCGGCACCTCCTTCACCCTGAGATTTTCGGCGCAGCCCGCTGTATCCACTCCACTGTGACAGACCCCAAGCCCAAGTCCCTTATCAGCTTATTCCGCTTACTAGCTTACCCTACTTACTAGCTTCCCTCGCTTACTAGCTTCGCCTCCGCCCCATGCCTACCGCTACCCCCCTCGTCCTCGTCGTTGATGATAATGAGATGAACCGCTACCTCACGCGCTTCCTGCTGCAAAAAGCCGGAGCCGAAGTCACCGAAGCGGGCACCGGCCAAGCCGCCGCCGCCGTCGCTGCCCTCCGGCCACCCGCGCTCGTCATCATGGATATCAGCCTGCCCGGGCTCGACGGCTACGCCTCCGCCGCCCTCATCCGCCAGCAACCCGGCTGCACCGACGTGCCCATGGTCGTTGCTACCGCCAGCGCCCAGCCCGCCGAGCGCGCCCGCGCCCTTGCCGCCGGCTTTGCCGCCTACTTCGAGAAACCGCTCGAAGTCGCCACCTTCGCCCAAGAAGCCCTGCGCCACGCCCGCGTCTGATGCCCGCCCCACCCACCTTCAACTGCAACTCCACCTCGCGCTCTCACCGGCGCCACCTCCCATGAGCCAACACCTCATCGTCGCAGAAGACGATCCTCAGCAACTCGAACTGATCGTCGCTCTCCTCCAAGGCGCAGGCTTCACGCTCATCATCTGCCACGACGGCGAAGAAGCCCTGAAAAAAGCCCAAGAAACCCTGCCCGTCGCCATCGTGAGCGACGCGCTCATGCCGCGCCTCGATGGCTTCCAGCTCTGTCTCGCCATTCGCCGCGACCCCGCGCTCTGCAACCTCCCCTTCATCCTTTATACCGCGACCTACACCGAGAAAGACGACGAGAACTTCGCTCGCGAGATCGGTTGCGACGCCTTCGTGCGCAAGCCCGAGCAATCCCCCGAACTCGTCCACATCATCCGCGCCAACATTGCCCGGAACGCCGCGCGCGAGCCACGCGCCGTGCGCACCGGTCCGCTCGACCAGCGCCTGATCGAAAACTACGCCCACCGTTCCACCATGAAACTCGAGTCCAAACTCCTCGAGCTTCACAAAGCCCACGCCGAACTGCGCGCTTCCCACGAGCAGATTGCCGCGCTCAATCAACAAGCCAACGCCGCCGTTGCCGAACTCCGTCTGGAAATCGACGCGCGCACCCGCGTCGAGACGCTGCTCAGCCTCGCGCTTAACGTTGCCGACATGGGTGCCTGGAGCCGAGACTACGTGAGCGGCCGCCCCTGGCTCTCGCCCGCTTTCCGTCAGCTATTCAATCTACCTGAAGGTCTCGCCGAGCTCAACGCCGAGCTGCTCGAGACCCGCGTCGCCCCCGAGGATCAAGCCCTCGTCGCGCGCATGTTCTCCGACCAACGCGGCAGCGACCAAGATTTCGATTTTGAGGCCCGCTTGCGCCTGCGCCCCGAGGGCGAACGCTGGTTCCACGTGCGTAGCGAAGTCTTTCGCGAAAACGGCATCGCCCTCCGCCGCGTCGGCGTGATCGCCGACATCACCGCCCGCAAACACGCCGAGCTCGAACGCCAGATCCTTGAACAACGCCTGCGCGAATCGCAAAAGATGGAAGCCCTCGGCACCTTCGCCGCCGGCATCGCCCACGATTTCAATAACATCCTCGCCGCCATCCTCTCCTCGGCCGAGCTCTTGCAGTTGACCAACGACCCCACCGCCGCCGCCGACATCGAGAAAGCCGCCCATCGCGGCCGCGAGCTCGTCGAGCAGATCATGAACTTCAGCCGGCAGCGCCGCGCGCCACTCAGCTCCCTCACCCTCGCGCCCGTGCTCGACGAAGTCGTGCGCCTGCTCCGCCCCATGCTCGGCGCCCAAACCACGCTAGAGGACCGCATCGCCACCAACCTACCCGCGATCAAAGGCAACGCCACGCAGCTTCACCAAGTTTTCCTCAACCTCCTGAGCAACAGCCTACAAGCCATTGAAGGCCGCACCGGCGGCCGCGTCGCCATCTCGGCGGATATCGCCATCGTGGACCACGAGTTTGCCCGGCACCACCCGCCCCTGCGCCCCGGCCGAGCCGCCCACGTGCGCGTCAGCGACAACGGCCACGGCATCGCCCCGGAGCACCTGCCGCGCATCTTCGAACCATTTTTCTCCACCAAAGGCGAACGCGGCAACGGCCTGGGCCTGGCCACTGTGCATGGCCTCGTCATCCATCACGAAGGGGCGATTACGGTTCAGAGCACGCCCGGCCAAGGCACCACTTTCGAACTCTGGTTTCCCGAAAGCACCGAAACCCCGCCCACCGCCGCGAGCGCGCCTGCGGATAAACCCGGCCGCGGCCAATCAATCCTCATCGTGGACGATGAGCCCAGTGTCGGCAGCGTCGCCGCCAAGCTGCTTCACCATCTCGGCTTTCGCACCGAGGCGATGAGCGACCCGCTCTCCGCGCGCGACCGCCTCATGGCCGAGCCGCTCGCCTTCGATCTCGTGCTCACCGACTACTCCATGCCCGGTCTCAACGGCGTGCAGCTCGCCCAATCAGTCTGGGGCGTGCGCGCCGAGCTGCCCTTTGTCATGATGGCTGGATACGGTGGCCGCGTGGACGCCATCGAAGCGAAACGCCTAGGCTTCCGAGACCTCATAGCCAAACCCTTCACCCTACGTCGCCTCTCTGAGGCCATCGCCCTAGGGTTGCGCGCGCAGTAGCGATCAGCTGGAGTTCATCCGCCATGTGTCGTCGCCTGCCGCCCCTACTAAGGGTCTGTCAGGAAATAAGTGTCGCAAGACGACGCTGAGATTTTGGTCGAGGGCAAGGCGAGCGCGAGGGAGCATCCGCGAGCGGCTGTAACTGAGCGCGCAACACCGCCCCCGGCCAAAAGATCGAGTCAGATTGCGACAATAATTTTCTGACGGGCCCTAAGTTGGCTGCTGGCGCTGATGTGCGCCCTCAACCTGCTGCGCGCACAGACTACCCCACCGATCCGCGTAGGCTATTTCCCGGACAACGCGCCCCACTCCTTCACCGACTCTGCGGGCCGCGCCGCAGGCTACTACATTGAAGCCTGGACCTTAGTGACTGCTCAAGCCGGGCTAAACATCGAGTTCGTGCCAGTCTCCCGCGCGCGGCTCGTGCCCGCCGTGCTCGCTGGCGAGGTGGACGCACACATCGCGGCCGTCGTGCCCGTAGCGGAAACCTCCGGTCTGGTGCCCCTGCGCACCTTCCACGAGGTGGAGTGGGTGCTCTACCGCCTGGGCGACCGCGCGAGCGTGATCGGCTCGGCCGACCTGCGTGATCGGCCCGTCGGCACGCTCGCCTCGCCCGCCATGTTTACCGTGCTGCAAAGCCGCGCACCACCGTATCGATTGCAGCTATACGACTCGGCCCGCGCCCTGATTGACGCGCTGGCCGCCGGCCAAATCGAGGCGGCCCTCGGGGTGAGCGAGACGCTGTTGCCCTACGTGGGCGAGTTCGCTTCCCGCGGCGGCCTGGTCCGCGTGCGCGGCGGCGATTTTTGGGAGCCCGTCGCAGCGGTCGTCGCGCCCGCCGGCCGCGCCCGCGCCGACCTCGCCGCCGCCTGGGACGCGTTCCCCCTCGAACGCCTCGCCGAGTCTCTCGCCAAATGGAGCCCCGCTGGCGTCTCACGCCTCCCCGCCCTCGGTGCCGAAGAGACGGCCCGCCGCCTCCGCGCCGCCGTGCTCGCCCTACCTCGCCTCCGCGTAGCCGCGCTTACTGCGCGCCCACCTTACAGCTGGATCGACGCGCAGGGCCACTGGCACGGCGTGGATCGTGACGTGTTCGACCGCCTCGCCGCCACCACCGGCCGCAGCTACGATATTCTGCCCGTAAACACCCCCGCCGAAGCACTCGCCCGCCTCGCCGCCGGTGAAGTCGAACTTTGCATCGGCATGCCCGTCGGTGCCTCCGAAGGCACCGCGCTGGAAACCGCGCCTTATTTCACCAGCAACTTCGTGCTCGTATCACGCGAAGACACCGCACCCGCAATCTCGCCAAAGGGTATTCTCCATGGGCGAACCCTCGCCCTGCAGGCCGAGACCCAGGTGGCCCGAGTTCTAAAGGAAAATCACCCCGATGCGCGTTGGCAGGAAT
>CAZOGV010000039.1:16603-18421 GCA_964579225.1 uncultured Akkermansia sp.
AATGGCTGGGCCTCAATCTCGCTCAACTCACCGCGCAAGACCAGCAAGCCCTCTTCGCCGCTTGGACCCGGGAGGTGCCGCTCCAGGATCGCGCCCGACGACGCCAGCTCGCCTACCTCGCACTCGGGCTGGGCGGTGCTCCTCGCCCGTCGCCACAAGGGGGCAGTGGTTCTCACGACCGACCATCGGGTTTTCTCCGTCTATCGCGTGCCCTTCGTCTCGCCGAAGGGCGAGTTTCACGGGTGAGGGGGCGGCCGGGATTGGTTGGCGAAATGGAAATGAACAAACAACACCTCGATGCCTTAGGCGCTGAGGTCCGGCTACTCGTCAGTAGCTCATGACTTTAAGGCCCGGAACGCGTCCGAAATGCGTGACGTTGTTGGTCACGACAGGCAGGCCGTAGCAAAGCGCGGTCGCCGCGATCCAGACGTCGTTGTCACCGATGGGCGTGCCGAGTTGGCGCAGGTAGCGACGGATGCGCGACGCCTGCCAAGCCACGGCTTCATCTATTTCCAGAAGGGTGAAAAGGTGGGTGTCGGCTTGAGCATTCGCAGGTGTGTCATGACCTGCGGCGATTTCCATCCACGTCGCGCGGGAAATGTAGGTGGGAGACGAGCCGTTTTCGGCGAGGAATTTTGCGGCGCGCACCTTCCCCACTCCCTTGTAGCCGCAGGCGTAGGCGATCAAAAATTCGGTGTCGTAAAGCATCAGCGACGCGAAGCGCTGCGAGACTCGTAGGCCAAGCGGATCACGTCCCAATCCGCGCCCTTGCCGAAATCTTTCATCTTGAGCAGGTCGGCGGCGGTGCATTTCGCCGGAGGCGGGGTGCGAACGGGAAGCAGGCCCGGGATGCGGGCCGACACCGCTTTTTTGACCGTGGAGCGAGCCGGGCGCGCGGCGGCTTTTTTAACCTTGGTGATCGCGGGCATGCGCACACCAAAGGGGCGGATCTTCGCGCTGGCAAGTGCTCGCCTGTCGGCGGAAGCGGGAAAGGTGGCCAAGGCGTCTGCCGCGTTGAGATATCTTCCCCGAAGCCTCGTTCTTGCCAAACGGAACCGACATACCACCTTCCTCAATTATGAGCGCGGTAACCAAGGCCCGCGTAAAGAAGGCTGCTCCCCGGCGTGTTGTCGCCAAGCGTGTCCGCCGGGCTATTCGCGCTGATCTGCCTGCGCTCACGACCGCGAGCGCGCTTTATGGTTTGGATGATGTCATCGGCGCGGTGAACATCGGCGCACCGTCGGACAAAGCCAGCCGCCGTCGGGTTTTGAGAGCACGCGTCCATGCCGACAATCATCGCTGACGCCGGTCCGCTGATCACGCGTCATCGACGCCGCCGATAGCAGCTTGTCACCTCGCCCGGCTTACGCACTCTTCGTCGCATGCCAACCGCGACCAAGCTTAGCCCGAAGAAGCCCGCTCGTAAGGTGGCGGGAGCGAAGAAAAAATTTCCGGCTCACGGCATCAAAGCCGCGCCGGGCAATTCCTTCGCCGGTTTGGAGCACGTTTTTGGTTCGGTAGCCCTGCCTGCGTGTTCAGCTTTACCTTCCGCAAAAAGCACGTCGGCGGAGCTGCTCAAAAAAGTTCATTCCGGCGAGTTCGCCAAACAGGTGGACTTGGGCAAGGTCGCCGCCGCTGTGGCGGCGCGCTCCACTTCGCATCGCTAGCGGCCGATGTTTTTCGACACCGAGGTTTTGATTTGTCTGGCCGGGGGACGCGGTGCGCCAAAGCAAAAACGGGCGACCCTCTTTCTCGAACAAAACCAGCCCGTGCTCTATACGTCGCGGGTTTGCTGGATGGAGTTCGCCGTGGGATGTA
>CAZOGV010000040.1:0-18345 GCA_964579225.1 uncultured Akkermansia sp.
CCGCCCGGCAATCATGTAATCTGGAGCGCCCGACTGATTCGGGCGCTCCTTTACGATTTTCAAGCCGACAACCGAACAAAAGACGTCATACCTTGACTCTTGACAAAACGGGTGAGGAGAGAGGATCCGAAGTGGATGACAAGACCGCCGAGAATGGAATATGCGGGGGCGCGATACCACGTGATCAATCGAGGCAACTACCGGGGGGGGACGTGTTTCGGGACGAGGGTGCGGCGGAGGCGTTTGATCGGTCCGAAAAAGGGTCGGGAGGTTACATCGTAACATTTGATTAATTTCCGCCCGGGTTTGGCTCTATTGGCGCGTATGCCACACAAGCTACGGTTCGAAACCGAAGTGGGGCCTTTATCCTGTGTTCAATCGAGCGAACTACCGGACTCATATTTTTGAGACCGAAGGGGCCAAGTTTTCTTTTGAGAAAGCCTTGGGTCAAACAAGCGCTCGAAATCTTTCCTGATCGTGCCATCCGCGAGCTGGGCGACGAAGACATCGCCCAATGGGTCGTGGTCCGCGTCAACGACGACATCACGGTGGACCTGATGACGGAAGCTTGCGGAGTGAGCTTTGAGGATGCACGTGACGGGATCGAAATAGAGACCATTGATGGAGTGCCCATCCCCTTTGCCAGTGCCGCTCTCCGGTTGAAAATGAAGCAAGGTATGCGCGAAAAAGACACCGCCGACCGCAGCTTCCTCCAACAACTCCTTCGAGCAAAAAAACCGCTGGGGCCAGGCGCCTGACCAACAAACACATCCGCCGCTTCGCGGCTCCGGTATCTCAAATTTCGAATCTCACATTTCCAATCACCTTCACCCGCCACCGCGCCGATCTCATCTACACCGTCGAGTCCTCGACTGACCTAACGACGTGGACACCGATCGCCACCGACCCGGCACCCTCGGGCGAGCAAGTCACCGTCGCCGACACCACCGCTATCAGCTCCACGAGCCCGAGACGTTTCCTCCGCCTAGTCGTGGTCGAGCGCTGATATCTGTTATTAATCGTTGGGAAAGGACTGGCACGGAGCGGCGACGAGGATGCCGCCGCTCCGTCAAACCCGGATTCCTGGATTGGACGTAGCTCGCCTCGTTAGAGGCGGGACAAAAGGGTGCGGCGCTTGCAAAAATCCCGCTTCTCACGAAGCGGACTACATGCCAAAACTTTCGCGACGATTAATAGTTTCTCGATGAGCCTTCGGGCTCCCAAAGTGAAGACTCGGCGGAAAAATCAGCGGGTGAGCACGGACTTGAGCACGCGGCCGAGGTCGCCGACGCGGTAGGGCTTGGTGATGTAGCCGACGAAGCCCATGTCGAGGTAGCGCTGGATCATCTCGTCGTCGTCGTAACCGCTGCTGACGATGGCGTGGACGTCGGGGTCGAGTTCGCGGAGGCGTTTGAAGCATTCTTCGCCGCCCATGCCGCCGATGATGGTGAGGTCGAGCAGCACGGCGTCGTAGGGGCGCTGGACGGCGAGGTAGCGGCGGTAGAGCTGAATGGCTTCCTCGCCGTTGCGCGCGATGTCGTGCGTGTAGTCGAGGCTGGCGATCATGGCGCCGGTGAGTTCGCAGATCTTCGGATCGTCGTCCATGAAGAGGATGCGACCGGTGCCGAAGCGCAGCGCGGGGGCGCGGCGGACTTCCTCTTGCAAGGGGCGCGAGGCGACGGGGAGGAGAACGCTGAAGAGGGTGCCGGCTCCGGGAGAGGATTGCACGCCGATGCGACCGCCGTGGCGGCGCACGATGCTGTCCACCGTGGCGAGGCCGAGGCCGGTGCCGGATTTTTTGGTGGTGAAGAACGGATCGAAGATGCGGGGCAGCACCTCGGGCGGGATGCCGGCGCCGTTGTCCTGGACGTCGATGCGGAGGTAGCCACCGGAGGGGAGATCGTCGAATTGCTTGTCGGCGAGCGCGATGTTGCTGGCGCTGAGGGTGACGCGTCCATCGGCCGGCACGGGCATGGCCTGGATGGAGTTGAGCACGAGGTTTTGGATGACCTGCAGAATCTGGCTTTTATCGATCTCGACGGGGAAGAGATCGGCGGGGGTCTCGACGTGGACGACGACGGGGCTGCCGGCGGCGGCAAGGCGCACGGCGTTTTGCAGGAGGTCGGCGGGGGAGACGACTTGGCGGGTGGCCTGGGCGCCCGCGCCTTTGGCGAAGGAGAGCAGCTGGCGGGTGAGTTGTTTGGCGGCGAGGCAGGCCTGCTCGGCGGAGTCGAGCTGGTTGAATTCGCGGCTGTCCTTGGCGGTGGAGATACCGCCGAGGATGGTGGTGAGGAGGTTGTTGAAATCGTGGGCGATGCCGCCGGCGAGGATGCCGAGGGACTCGAAGCGGTTGGCGCGCACGAGTTCTTCGGGGGTGAGGGACATTTCGGCGGGGTCGCGGAAGACGACGATGAAGCCGGAGAGGAGGCCTTCGGCGTCGCGGCAATCGAGGGCGGTCCAGACGATGGGACGGGGGGCGCCGTCGGGGGTGGCGGGCGCGAGGGAATGGGTGTCGTCGAGGCGGCCGAGCTTGGGTTGGTTGAGGGCGAGTTCGACGGCTTCGTCGGCGGGACGGCCGTTGGCGCGGTGGACGAGGGGGAACACGTCGGCGAGCGGGCGGCCGGCGGCTTCGCCGGAGGGGAGGGAGAGCAGGGCGGAGGCTTTGGCGTTGAAGGAAACGACGAGGCCGTGGGCGTCGGTGATGATGACGGCCTCGGCGAGGGCATCGAGGGCGGCGGTGAGGAGGTGGCGTGGCGTGGCGGAGGGGTCGGTGGCGAGGCCGGCAACGGGGACGGCGTAGCCGATGACGCGGGCGAGTTGGTCGCGGCGTCCGAACTCGCGTTGCAGGCAGAGCAGCACGGGGAGTGGTTCGCCGGCGGAGTTGATGAGGGTGAGGACGCGGCGGCTTTCCTCGCCTTCGCCGGGGGCTTCGCGGAGGAAGGTGTCGATGCCTGCTTCCCGGGTCTTTGGCGGGAGGGCGTTGAGGAGGGGAATGGGCTCGGGCAGGGCGGAGTCGTCGGCATCGGAGCGGGTGCCGAGGAGGCGGTGCCAGGCGGCGGAGAACCAGTGGTTGCCGTTGATGAAATCGAGGTCGAAGGTGGCGAGGCCACCTTGGGTGGAGAGGCGCTGGAGGCGTTCGTCGTTGAGGATACTGATCTCTTCGAGTTCCTTGCGCTCGGTGATGTCGAGGAGGACGCCGCAGACGCGTTGGAGGGCGCCTTCGGGGCCAAAGACGCGCACGCCGCTGCAGTTGATCCAGAGGTAATGGCCGGCGCGGTGGCGCATGCGGTATTCGACCGAGAAGGGGCGGGTGCCGGCGGGTTGGCGGCGGGGGGCGTAGTCGGGCGAGGCGGCGGTGTCGTCGGGGTGGACGAGGCTGCGCCAGGAGGCGAGGGTGTCGGGCAGTTCGTGTTCGGCGTAGCCGAGGGTGCGCTTCCAGCCGTTGGAGGTGACGAGTTCGCCGCTATCGAGGCGGAGGTCGAAGACGCCGAGCGAGGCGCGATTGGCGATGGTGAGGAGGGCGTCCTGTAGCGGATGGGACGGGACGGCGGGCGGAAAAAAAGGCGCGGCGGACGAGACCTCGGGGAGGGGGGCGAGGGTGGCGGTCCAGGCGGCTCCGCCGATCTCGATGGCGTCGAGACGCAAGTGATAAGAGCGGGTGCCGTCGATGGGGCGCACGCTTTGGGCGCGCATGCTGGCGGCGCCGGAGAGGGCCTCCCACTGGATGGCGAGCATCTCCGGGTCGGTGCTATTGAGCTCAAACCGGAGGCATTCGACCAAGAGTGTGTCGGTGAGGTTCGCGATCAGCCGGCCGAGAGCCAATGCGGCGGCGGGATTCACCGACAGGATGCGTCCCTCTTTATCGAGGAGGAGCACCGCAGGGGTGTCGGTTGTGGCGGCGATGACCATGCGAATAAAGTGTAATGTGCCGAGCGCAGTTAGGATCTGCGTCTTTTCATAACGGAACTCTTTCGGGTGGAGTCAATCGGGGTCCAGTCCGCGCCGTATGAATTTCCTGTCAAGCGATGCTGCCGACGCCGGCCAGGGTGCGCGAGGTCTGGGTGGCCTGAACCTCGGTGGCGCTGTGGCCGGAGAGCCAGGCGCGGACGCGGCCTTCGAGGAAGCGGATGTAGGCGGGCGAATCGTTGAGGCAGGGCACGTGGTGGAAGGCTTCGCCTCCGGCGTGCAGGAAGTCCTCCTTACCCTCGCCCTCGATTTCTTCCAGGGTTTCGAGGCAGTCGGCGACGAAGGCCGGAGTGAAGACGACGAGGCGCTTTTTGCCCTCCTTGGGCAGGCGTTGGAACTCGAAGTCGGTGTAGGGGGAGAGCCAGGGTTCGCCGGCGAGGCGGGACTGGAAGGAGATGGACCATTTGCCGTCGGGGATGCCGGCGCGTTTGACGAAGGCCTGGGTGGTTTTGACGCACTGGGCCTTGTAGCACATGGAGTGGGCGGCGGAGCAGGTGTTGCAGCAATCGGGGGTGATGGTGCAGTGGGCCTTGGAGGCGTCGCCTTTGCGCAGGTGGCGTTCGGGGATGCCGTGGTAGGAGAATAGCACGTAGTCGTGCGGGTTGTTGTCGAGGTGGGGGCGGGAGACCTCGTGCAGAGCCTCGATGTAGTCGGCATCCTGATAAAAGGGTTGGGCGCAATCGATGCGGGTCTTGGGCGCGTGGATTTTTGCGTCGGCGTAAACTTTGACCACGACGGTCTCCCACGAAGACATGGCGTAGTGGGGGTATTGGGGGATGAGGAACAGTTCCTCGATGCCGGCGGCGGCGATGGCTTGGAGCACGCTCGGGATGGAGGGCGTGCCGTAGCGCATGGCGAGAAACACGGGGGTGTCGGGGCCCATGGCGGCGGCGAGCTTACTCTGAACGCTTTGGGAGGTGAGCACGAGCGGGGAGCCCTCGGGCTTCCAAACTTCCGCGTAGGCTTTAGCGGACTTGGGCGCGCGGGTGGGGGCGATGATGCCGTTGACCAGGAGCCAGGCGGCCCAGCGGGGGCGGATGTCGATCACGCGCTCATCGCCGAGGAATTCGCTCAGATAGCGACGTACATCGGGGACGGCGAGGGAGTCGGGAGAACCTAGGTTGACGAGGAGGACGGCGCGCTTGGGCTTGGACATGGAACGGGAATGGGGGGGCGTGGCGGCGCGGATGTCAAATGGAGCGCGCACGCGGTGGGGGGGCGGAGGCCGGAAACCGGAAGCCGGCTGGAAAGCCGGCGCTCCCAGGGGGGGCGCTCCCGGGGTCAGAACCGGAAGCTGGCGCTGACCTCGAAGACGGCGCTGACGATGGCGTAGGCGATGAAGCCGACGAAGCTGAAGGCGAAGACGAGCACGCCGGTGGAGATGAGGCCGGTGAAGGTGTTGAGCCAGCGATCGAGGTCGGTGCGGCAGGTGCGGGCGATGTCGCGCAGGCCGGGAGCCAAGCTGCCGGTTTGTTCGGACACGGAAAGGCGATCGAGGAGCAGCGGGGCAAAAATGCCGGTGCGGCCGAGGGCCTTTGAAAGGGATTCGCCTTCGAGCACGCGGTCGGTGGCTTCGCGCAGGCGGGCGCGCAGGGCCTCGTTGGGGATGGTGCGCTCGACGAGCCGAAGGGCCTCGGCGGTGGTGATGCCGTTTTCCAGCAGCACGGCGAGGGTGTGGGAAAAATTGAGCACGGTGGCGCGGATGGCGTAGCCGCTGACCAGAGGCACGCGCAGCGCGATGCGATCGGAACCCAATTTGCCCGCCGGGGTGCGACGCCATTGCCAGAAGGCGAGCGAGCCGACCACGAACACGATGGCGGCGATGGCACCGTAGCGGATGAGGAATTCGGAGCCTTCGACGAGGAGCTTGGTCGCCCAAGGCAGGTCGCCGCCGAGGGAGGAAAGCAGGCCGCGCAGGCGGGGCAGAAGGAAGAACAGGAAGAACAGGATGACGCCGCCAGCGAGGATGCAGACGAAGATGGGGTAGGCCATCGCCGCGATGAGCTTGGAGCGGAGTTCTTTTTGCTCGGTGAAGTGGGAGATGAGGCGCTCGAGAACGTCGCGCAGGTTGCCGGTGGCCTCGCCGGCGGCGACGAGGTTGACGGTCTGGGCGTCGAAGACGGCGGGGTGGCGGGCGAAGGCGGCGGAGAGCGTCTGGCCCTCGCTGAGATCGGCCCAGAGGGCGGTGGCGAGGGAGCGGAGGCGCGGCTGTTGCACGCGGATGGAGAGGAGGCGCACGGCCTCGCCGGCGGAGAGGCCGCCGCGCACGAGATCGGCGAGGGCTTCGAGGAAGGGCAGGCGCTCGGTGGCGGTGGGCGCGGTGGCGGCGGCGCGGGAGGCCTTGGTGCCGCCGGAGGAGGCGGGCGCGGCGACGGGTTCGGGGCGGGAGCGGTCGGTGTGTTTGGTTTTGGAGCGCGCGGGTTTGGCGGCACCGGCGGACGACTCGTCGAGTTTGGTGGGCTGGAGACCGCGACTTTGCAGGCGGCGCAGCGCATCGCGGCGCGAGGGAGCCTCGAGCGAGCCGTTGGCGGCGACGCCGGATTTGTCGCGAGCGGTGTAACTGAAGGTGGGCACAGGAAATCGGGGACGAATTTAAATCCTAGAGGGACGGAAAATCCTAAATCCTAAACATGAGTGAGCGGAGCCGGTGATTAGTTTTAGGATTTAGCTGGTTAGGATTTAGGATTTCGCGCCGCAGGCGCGCTCAATCGGTCGTGCTGAGGGCGCGGAGGAGTTCGTCGAAGGTGGTCTGGCCTTTTTGCACGCGCTCCCAGCCGGATTCGGAGAGGGTGGTCATGCCGTTGGCGATGGCCTGCTCGGTGAGGGCGCGGCCGGATTCGCGTTTCACGATGAGGTCGTGGAGCGGCTTGGGGTGGAGAATCTCGAAGACGCCGATGCGACCGCGATAACCGGTGCCGCGGCATTGGCGGCAGCCGACGGGGGAATTGAGTTCATGGATACCGTCGGCGAGGTCGGGCGAGAGGCCGAGGGCGACGAGGTCGGCCTGGATGCGTTCGCGCTCGACCGGGGCGGGTTTGGCGCAGGCGGGGCAGAGGCGGCGCACGAGGCGCTGGGCGATGACGAGCTCGACGGCGCTGGCGACGAGGAAGGGCTCCACGCCCATGTCGATGAGACGGGTGATGGCGCCGGGGGCGTCGTTGGTGTGCAGGGTGGAGAACACCAAGTGACCGGTGAGGGAGGCGCGGATGGCGATCTCGGCGGTCTCGAGGTCGCGGATTTCACCGACCATGATGACGTCGGGATCTTGGCGGAGAACGGAGCGGAGGGCGGAGGCGAAGGTGAGGCCGATCTCGGCGCGGGTCTGCATCTGGTTGGCGCCGGGGACCTCGTATTCGACGGGGTCCTCGATGGTGACGATGCGGAGATCGGGGGAGTTGATCTTGCGGAGAAAGGCGTTGAGCGAAGTCGATTTGCCGGAGCCGGTGGGACCGGTGACGAGGATGATGCCGTGCGGGTAGTCGAGGACCTTGTTGATGAGCTTTTGCTCGGCGGGCGACATGCCGAGGCGGTCCATGTTGTAGGCTTCCTTCTTCTGGTTGAGGAGGCGGAGGGAAATGGATTCGCCGTAGAGGGTGGGGAAGGTGGAGACGCGGATGTCGAGCGCGGTGGAGCCGGCCTTGAAATTGATGCGTCCGTCTTGGGGGAGGCGTTTTTCGGAGATGTTGAGGCGCGCCATGATTTTGAGGCGCGAGATGATGGCGTCCTGGAAGCGGCGCAGGTTGTCGGGGACGGGGACGGGGACGAGCAGGCCGTCGATGCGGTAGCGGATGCGGAGCTGTTCCTCCTGGGGCTCGAAGTGGACGTCGGTGGCCTGGTCGGCGATGCCTTGGGCGAGGACGTCGGTGACGAAGCGAACGACGGCGGCGTCTTCGTCGGCCTCGTGTTCGGAGGAGGCGGAGTCGGGGCCGAGGGCCTCGAGTTCATCGTCGAGGGAGCCGGCACCTACGCCGTAGTTGGCGACGATGAGTTCCTTCACGCGGTCGGCGGAGGCGAGATACCAGACGACGGGGCGGGGGGTGAAGGTGGCGATCCAGTCGGCGATTTCGGCGCCGGCGGGCCAGGCGGTGGCGAGATGAAGCGGCGACGACGTCGCCGCTTCATCAGAGGACGGAGGGGGGAGGCTTGAAACCTGAGGGTCGGGCGCGGCGGCGGGGTCTTTGACGGGGACGAGTTGGTATTCGTGGACGAGGCGCGCGGGGAGTAGGCGGAGTGAATCCGGGTCGATGGCGGGATCGGCGAGGCGGGGGAGGCGGGCGCCGTCGGCGAGGACGGCGAGGGCGGTCTCGGGCGGAACGGAGAGCGCGCCGGCGAGGGCGAGCAGGCGCTCGGAGCGTGGGGCCTCGGCGATAGATTGCAGGGCTTCCGGGGCGAGCGCGGGGAAGGTGGCGGCGTCGAGGGAAAAGGGCATCGGGAGCTGTAAGCTGGTAGAGCTAGTAAAGCTGGTAAGCTAGTAGAGCCGGTGAGCTTGGGGCTCAGGGGGTGACGGGGGCGAGAGAGGGGAGGAGTTCGGGCGCGGCGGCGGGGCGGCGGTCGAGGACTTCGCGGATGCGTTGGCCTTGCGGGCTGGAGTCGATGCGTTCGAGGGCTTCAAAATTGTCGAGTTCGCTGTTGGTAAGGATGACGGGGCGCAGGAAAAAGATGAGTTCGCTGCGGGTTTTGTTACGGGAGCGGTTGCCGAAGAGATCGCCGAGGAAGGGGATGGGACCGAGTCGGCTTGAGTTGCGGGAGTCGGAGGTGCGTTGGAGGCCACCGAGGACGATGATGTCGCCGTTGGAGGCGCTGACGAAGGACGTGGTGCGGCGTTCGCCTACGCGGGGCTGCTCGTTGCCGTCGATCTGGACGGTGCCGAGGATGTCCTGCACGTTTTGCTCGATCTCGAGTTGCACGGTGCCGGTGCTGCCGATGAGGGGCAGAACGCGGAGGGAAATGCCGATTTGTTGCTGGGAGACGGTGGAGCTGGTGGTGAGGCCGGTGTTGGAGCCGGAGGAGCCGGTGGTGGTGCCGGTGATGACGGGGCGGGTTTCGCCGACGAAGATTTCGGCCTCTTTGTTGTGGGTGGTGACGATGGTGGGGACGGAGAGGATGGTGGAGCGGTCCTTGCGCGGGGTAGAGTTGAGACCGATGGCGGCGCTGAGGTTTTGGCCGTAACCGGTGCTGGAGGCGAAGCCGGCGGGGCCGGCGGCCCCCACGCCGCCGATGGAGGCGCCGGTGGTGGAGGCGAGGAAGCCGGTGAGTTTGTTGTTCTCGACGCGCAGGCCGAGGGCGTCGATGCCGCTGGTGGCACCGTCGTTGAGGTTGACCTCGGCGATGACGACCTCGATGCGCACTTGGGCGAGGAGAACGTCGAGGCGGTTGACTAGGGAGACGACGAGGCGGATGTCGTCGGGGGTGCCGGCGACGACGATGGCGTTTGAGCGCTCGTCGGCGACGATGGTGAGGAGGCTGGAAAATTCCTCCGAATTCACGCCAGCAAGGGCGGCGGCGGCCCCTGCGGGCGGGGTCGTGGGGGTGGGTGCGGCCGGGTTGGCTTCGGTGACGGGGTTGTTGCGCGAGGCGAGGCGGTTGGAGGCGGCGCCGGAGCGCTGGGCGGCGGTGTTTTGGCCGGAGACGAGTTTGGCGAGCAGTTCTTCGACTTTGACGGCGTCGGCGTGCTTGAGGAAGATGATCTCGCTGCGGGTGGAGGGATCGGCGCGGATGTCGAGGCGGGCGATGAGATTGTCGAATAAGACGTGTTCGCGGGGATCGCTGATGAGGAGGAGCTGGTTGGTGCGATCGTCGGGCTGGTAGGTGGTGGCAGTGCCGATCTGGGCGGCGAGGGGGCCGCCGAGGAGGGTGCGGAGCTGGTTGGTTACTTCGGAGGCCTTGGCGAAGCTGAGGGTGTAGGCCTTGACCGCGAGGATGTTGGAGGCGGGGCGGTCGAGCTGGTCGATCAGGGTTTCGATGCGCTGCAGATTGGCGACGGAATCGACGATGAGGAGGGCGTTGTTTTTATCGAAAACGGTCGGCGGGGTGTTGATGACGGGGTTGAGGAGCAGCTGGAGTTGGGGGGCGAATTCGCCGACGCGGAGGAAGCCGAGGGTGAAGATTTTGGCGGCGACGCGTCCGCTGGGGGGAAGGCCGAGCGTGGAGCCAGTGATGAGTTCGGGGGCGTCGGCGCGAATGAGGCTGAGTTGAGAGACGAGGGTGAAGCGTTCGCCGAGCGGGGCGAGGCCGATGCCGTTGCGGTTGAGCAGGGTTTCGAGGGCGCGCATGGCCTCGGATTTGGGCAGGGGTTTGTCGAGGTTGAGGGTGTAGTTGGCGGCAGGGAGCGAGGCGGGGCGGATGAGGATGCGGCCGGACCACTTTTCGTAGAGATCGAGCACCATGTCCACGGAGTCGTTGTTCAGTCTAAGGGTGCCGGTCATTTCCTCGGCCGGGGCGGAAGGCGGAGCGGGAGTGCTCGCGGGGGCGGGGGTGGCGATCTCCTGGGCTCCGAGGGGCGCAAGGAGAAGCGAAGAAAGTAGGAGGAGTAAGCGGGAGGGGCGTGGGGAACGTGGCATTGATGGCGTGAGACGCGTAATCTTCGCGCGGGTTGCGATAAAGTGGCGAGGGTGAAAATGCATCGTCGCGAGCTTGTTATTGAAGGTTGAGAAATGGGTCGGGACGGAGTGGGTTGAGCGGATTATGGCCAATGAACAGGTGATGTTTATCGCGTGGGGGCTGATCGTGGCCCGTCTGGCGGCGCAGCTCGGGCTGGCGGCGTTGAATCGGCGCGAGGTGCTGCTTCATGCGGATAATCCGCCGCCGGCGGTGGCGGCGATGGTGGACGCGGACACGCATCGGCGGAGCACGGCCTACTCGCTGGCGAAAAACCGCTTCGGCACGGTATCGCTGATTTTCGAGGCGGGCGTGCTGGCGTTGCTGCTGGCGAGCGGGGTGTTGCCGTGGTTGTTCGCGCACATGGGGGCGTGGGCGCCGGAGGCGATGTGGGACGACTCGTTGTTCATCATGGCGGCGGTGATGCTGGCGGGCGCGCCGGGCCTCCCGTTCGAGTGGTGGGAGACCTTTCGGCTGGAGGCGCATTTCGGGTTTAACCAGACGACGCCGCGGCTGTGGGTGGCGGATAAAATCAAGGGCGCGCTGCTGGCGGTCGCGATCGGCTTTCCGTTGTTGTGGGGGCTGTTGTCGCTGGTGGGTTGGGCGGGCGCCGCGTGGTGGCTGTGGGGCTTTGGGCTGTTGTTTGGTTTTCAGCTGCTGATGTTGGTGCTGTATCCGCGGCTAATCCTGCCGATTTTCAACAAGCTGACGCCGTTGCCCGAGGGGCCTTTGCGCGAGCGTTTGTTCCGGCTTTCGGATCGCACGGGTTTCAAGGCCTCGACCATCGAGGTGATGGACGGGAGCAAGCGCAGCGGGCACGCGAACGCGTTTTTCACCGGGTTCGGCCGGTTCCGTCGTATCGTTTTATTGGATACGCTGCTCAATCAGCTGACGGAGGAGGAGACGGAGGCGGTGCTGGCGCACGAGGTGGGCCACTATCGGCGCGGGCACATCCCGAAGATGCTGGCGACCTCGGCGGCGATGCAGTTCGTGGGCTTCTGGGCCATCGCGACGCTGGCGCGGAGCGATTGGTTCAACCCCGGCTTCGGTTTTCCGGGCGGCGAGCTGGCTCCGGCGTTTTTGTTGTTCGGGCTGACGAGCGGGCTGGTGACCTTCTGGTTTGCTCCGCTGGGCAACCGGGTGTCGCGCAAGCACGAATTCGAGGCGGACGCGTTCGCGCGCGAGGCGATGGGCGGGCCGGAGCCTTTGATCGCGGCGTTGCGCAAGCTGGCCTCGAAGAGCCTGAGCAACTTGACGCCGCATCCGCTGTTTAGCGCGGTGTATTATTCGCATCCGGCGCTGGTGGAGCGGGAGCGGGTGTTGCGCGAAGGCGGCGGCAAGGCTGGCGTGGCTACCAAGGGCTGATGAACGCGGTCGCGAGACGTCGGCGCGGTCTGGTGGCGTGGCTGGCGCTGGCCATCGTGGCGGCGGCGGGCGCGGACACGCTTACGGTGGCGACCTACAATGTGCAGAACTACAATCTCTCGGATCGGCGCATCGGCGGGTTTAGGCCGGATTACCCGAAGTCGGAGGCGGAGAAGGCGGCGTTGCGCGCGATGATCGTGGCGTTGGACGCGGACGTGGTCGCGTTGCAGGAGGTGGGCGGGGACGCATTTTTGCGGGAGCTGCGGCGCGACCTGGCGAGCGAGGGAGTGGATTATCCGCATGTCGCGGCGATGATGGCGGCGGACGAGGAGCGCGGGCTGGGCGTGATCAGTCGCGTGCCCTTGGGCGCGGTGACGGCGCATCGGGATTTGCTGGCGAAACGACGCGGGGTGGAAGAGGCGGAGCCGGTGCGGCGCGGGTTGCTGGAAGTCGAGGTGCCGACGGCGGGCGGGGCGGTGACGCTGTTCGTGGTGCATTTGAAGAGTCGCATCACGGAGAACAGGGACGACCCGGCGGCGGAGGATCAGCGGGTGGCGGAGGCGCAGGCGGTGAGGAATCGCGTGCTGGAGCGGTTTCCGGAACCGGCTACGGCGCGGTTTATTATTTTGGGTGACTGCAACGACACGCCGGGAAGTCGCGCGCTGCGGGCTTTGCAGGCCCGAGGGGGGACGGAGATTTCGCGCTGGGTGGACGCTACCGATGAGCGCGGGCACCGTTGGACGCATGTTTACACGCGGCCGGCGGTGTATTCGCGCTTCGATCATGCGTTGGTTTCGCCGGGCTTGTGGGATGGCGAGAGTGATGCGGCGAAGGCTCGTATCGTGGGCGAGCCTTGGGAAGCGGTGAACTTGGCGAGCGATCACCGGCCGCTGGTGTTGACGGTGCGAGTGGCGAAGTAATCCCAATGGCTACGAGTTCTTTTTTGCCGTCAGCCTGATGCCGGCTGGAAGCCGGCGCTCCCGGTTCAACAAAAACGGGGCCTCCGAGGAGGCCCCGCGCGGGAAACGGATACGTTGTCGTGAAGCGTTACTGGACGGTGACCGGGATGACGATTTCACCGGTGGTGCCGTAGCCTTGAAGGAAGAGGTTGCCGTAGCCGGGCTTGCCGCCCTTCACGTCGATGGTGACGGAGTTGCGACCCTCGGGGACGATGACCTCGGGCATGATGACGCTTTCTGGAATGTTGGTGGTGACGTCGAGGAATTGACCGCCGGGGGAGGCGGGGACGGGGATGGTGAAGGTGACGAGTTGCACGCTGCCCTCGGTGAGGGAGATGCGGGCGGGGGAGACGCTGATGACTGCGGCATCGACGCGGGGGGAGCCGACGGGAGAGCTGCCAACGGGGAAGCTGCTGACGGGAGAGCTGCTGACGGGGAAGCTGCCAGGGATGGCGGGATCGACGCGGAAGGTGCCGACGGGGGAGCTGCCGGCGGCGCCTTCGAGGGTGACGCGGTAGTTGCGACCGGTCTCGACGGAGGGGACGTAGAAGCTGAGGGCGTTGGAGGACTCGTTGATGGTGCTCACGGGCTCGCCATCGAACTTCACGATGTCGGCGCTGCCGAAGCCGCGACCAACAACGCTGATGCGGGCTCCGACCGGGCCGCGGTTGGTCTCCATGGTGAGCACGTAGCGGCCGACGACGCGGGCGCGGGTAATGTCGGTGTAATCCTGGCGGCGGGAGATGCCGGCGTGGTGACGCACGGCGTAGTCCACGATGTAGTAGTAGGCGACCTCGTCGCGGCCGGCGGGGAGCTGGTATTCGTATTCGAATACGCCTTGACCGAGTGTCCCGGTCTTCATGTCGAGGATCTTGCCGTCGATGACGAGGCGGGTCTTGATGCTATCGGGCACGACCTTGGTGGTCTTAGGCGTGACGTTGATGGCGAAGGTGTAGATGCTTGAGGGATTCTCGGGAAGGACCTTGGGGGTGAGGTCGGTCATCTTGATATCGCAGCCGGCGAGGAGGGCCAAAGCGGCGGCGCAGAAAACAGCGCGCAGAACACGGGGCAGGGAGAAAACGGATTGGTGGTGCATCGCGATAGAAGTATCGATTAAGTCGTTACTGATACTGCTCGGTTCCTTCATGGCAACGCACGAAATAAAAGAGACTCCCTTGGCCGTTTCCTCCGCCGTGGTGGCGGACGCCTTCGCGCGGAGTCCGCTCGGGCTGTATATCCATGTGCCGTTTTGCGCGAGCACGTGCGATTTTTGCGCCTTTTATCAAACTACGCCCACGAGAGAGGGTGTGGTTGGCTATCTGGAAAACGTGCGCCGTGAACTGGCCTTGGTGGCTTGGCGTAAACCGGTGGATACGGTTTTCTGGGGCGGAGGCACGCCCGGTTTGCTGGCGCCCGACGATCTGCGAACTTTGGGTGAAACGGTGCGGGCGGCCTGCGGCGGCGCGCCAGCGGAGTGGTCGGTGGAGATGGCGCCGGCGTCGGTCACGGACGCGCGTCTGGCGGTGTTAAAGGAGATCGGGGTGACGCGCATCTCGATGGGCGTGCAAAGTTTTCGGCCGGAGTTGCTGGATGCGCTCGGACGCCAGCACACGCGCGAGCAGGTATTTCGGGCTTATGACCGGGTGCGGGCGGCGGATTTTGCCAGTGTTAATTTGGATCTGATGTTCGCGCTGCCGGGTCAGGACGAGGCGGCGTGGCTCGGCGATCTGGCGCAGGCGGTGGAGTTGGCGCCGGACCACATCTCGACCTATTGCCTGACCTTCGAGGAGGACACGAAGCTGTGGGTAAAATTATCGAAGGGGCAGGTGAAGCTCGATCCGGCGCACGAGGCGCGGATGTATGAACGCACCTGGGACGAGCTGGCGGCGGCGGGTTTTGCGCAATACGAGGTATCGAACTTCGCGCGACCGGGGCACGTGTGTAGTCATAACTTGAATACGTGGCACATGCACGAGTGGGTCGGCATAGGCCCCTCCGCCGCCGGCCAGCATGGCGGCGTGCGCGGCGGGAATCCGGCCGATTTGGAAAAATGGGGCGCGCAGGTCGCGCGCGGCGAGCGCATGACGGAGGATCGTGTGGAGCTGACGCCGGCCTTGTTGGCAGAGGACTCGCTGGTGTTCGGGCTGAGGCTGAACGCGGGCGTGGATCTGGCGGCCTTGCGCGCGCGGTTTCCCGGCGTGGCAGGCTGGGGCGAACTGGACGCGATGTTGGCGAGGCTGGCCGACGAGGGAATGCTGGAGCGGGAGGGGGAGACGGTGCGCCTCACGCGCAAGGGCCGCCTGCTGGCGGATGCGGCGGGCGGGGAACTGATGGGCGTTTTGGCGTGACGCGATGGGCGGCGTGACGCGGCGCGGCGGTTATTTTTTCTCGGCGGCGTAGGCGCGGGCGAGCAGGACGACGGGGTGGGTGACGGTGGGCGCTTCGTGGGGGGTGGGCACGGCGGCGCGGAGGCCATTCTCGAGTTGCAGGTGGCAGCCGGGGTTGGCGGTGGCGACGATGTCGGCACCGGTGGCGAGCACGTGGCCGACCTTGCGATTCTGGAGATGGCCGGCGGTGTCGGGTTGGGTGATGTTGTAGATGCCCGCGCTGCCGCAGCACCACTGGGCCTCGGCGCATTCGCGGAGTTCGACGCCGGGGAGGGCGCGTAGAATGGCGCGGGGTTGGGCGGAGACCTTCTGGCCGTGGCAGAGGTGGCAGGATTCGTGGTAGGTGACGGTGGACGGAGTGATGTTCGTATTACGAACATCGGGCTGGGCCGGGTGGCGGAAGCCGATCTCGACGAGGTATTCGTGGATGTCCTTGAGCTTTTTCGACCAGGCGGCGGCGCGGAGGGCGTATTCGGGGTCGGCGTGCAGGAGGTGGCCGTAGGCGCGGAGGTGGGAGCCGCAGCCGCCGGCGTTGCTGATGATGGCGTCGAAGTCGTCGGGGTTGAAGAGGTCGAGCTGGCGGCGGGCGAGTTCGCGGGCGGATTCGACGTCGCCGTTGTGGGCGTGGAGCGAGCCACAACAGGGCTGCACGGGGGGCGTCACGACCTCGCAACCGTTGGCGAGGAGCACGTCCACGGTGGCGCGGTTGATGTCGGAGAAGGCGAGGTCCTGCACGCAGCCGGTGAGCACGGCGACGCGGCGTAGGGGAGGAGAAAGTGGCACGGGCATCTTGCCCGTGGGATGGGGGGCGGGGCGCGAACCCATGGGCAGGATGCCCATGCCACTTTCGACCGGGCGGATGAGCTGGTGTGAGAATTTCGCTTGGATGGTCGGGGCCTGCGGTTCGAGACGGCGGAGCGAGGGCGGGAGCAGGTTGGTGAGGCCGGAGCGGCGGGCGAGGGATTGGAGGCCCGAGGCTTGCCAGGCGTAGATAATGCGGCCGACGAGGCGGAGCAGGCGCGGGCGGGTGAAGATGAGGCGAAGGGCGAACCAGCGGATGGCGTCGCGTTTGGGCGTATCCAAAACTCCCTGACGCTCGATCTCGGCGCGGGCGGTTTCGAAGAGTTCGGCGTAGTTGACGCCGGCGGGGCAGGCGGTGGTGCAGGCGAGGCAGCCGAGGCAGTAATACATCTCCTCCCCGAAGGCCTTGGTGACTTCGAGTTCGCCGTCTGCGATGGCGCGCATGAGGGCGATGCGGCCGCGCGGGCTGTGGCGCTCAAGCTTGGTCTCGTCGTAGGTTGGGCAGGTGGGCAGGCACATGCCGCAGTGCATGCATTGCTGGAGCACGGAGTAGTCGAGGCCGACGAGGAGGTTTGGGTTTTGCGATGAGGAGGACACGGCGAGGTGCGAATTTTTGACCGCGGATTACGCGGATGAGCGCGGATGGCGGCTGGTTTTATCCGCGTCCATCGGCGTAATCTGCGGTTAAAAAGATCAGTCGAAGATCTTGCCGGGGTTGAGGAGGCCTTCGGGGTCGAGGGCGCGTTTGACGAGGCGGAGGAGGTCGTAGGAGGCGTCGCCGAGTTGGCGTTTGAGGAAGGGTTTTTTGGCGAGGCCGACGCCGTGTTCGCCGGTGATGGTGCCGCCGCGCTCGAGAGTGGCGGCGACGATGTCGGCCAAGGCAGCCTCGACGCGGTGCATCTCGGCGGTGTCGCGTTCGTCGGTGAGGATGGTGGGGTGGAGGTTGCCGTCGCCGAAGTGGCCGAAGGTGGCGATGTTGAGGTCGTGTTTTTGCGCGATGGCTTCGACGGCGCGGATCATGCCGCCGAGTTCGCTGCGGGGCACGGTGACGTCTTCGAGGATCGTGGTCGGGCGCAGGCGAGCGAGGGCGGAGAAGGCGCTGCGGCGGGCGGTGGCGAGTTGCGCGGCCTCGGCGGCGTTGGCCGCGCGGCGCACGGAGGTGGCCCCGTGGGCGGCGCAGAGTTTTTCGACGGCGTCGGCCTCGTCGGCGACGGCGGCGGGATGTCCGTCGGTCTCGATGAGGAGGATGGCGGCGGCGTCGCGGGGCAAGCCGACGTGCGCGAAGTCCTCGACGCAGCGGAGGGTCTTTTGATCGAGGAACTCCAGGGTGCAGGGAATGATCTTGGCGGCGATGATGGCGGAGACGGTCTCGGCGGCGGCGTCCATCGCGGTGAAGGTGGCGAGCAGGGTCTGGCGCGCGGCGGGTTTGGGCAGGAGCTTGAGCAGGACCTGGGTGACGACGCCGAGGGTGCCTTCGCTGCCGATGAAGAGGTCGCGGAGGTTGTAGCCGGCGACGTCCTTTACGCATTTGGAGCCGAGCCAGCAGACGGAGCCGTCGGCGAGGACGACTTCGAGGCCCATGACGTAGTCGCGGGTGACGCCGTATTTTAGGCCGCGCAGGCCGCCTGAGTTTTCGGCGACGTTGCCGCCGATGGTGCTGATCTTCATCGAGCCCGGGTCGGGCGGGTAGAAGAGGCCGACCGAGTCGGCGGCGTCGTAGATTTTCTGGGTGATGACGCCGGCCTCGGCGCGGAGGGCGAGGTTGGCGGTATCCAATTCCAGGATACGGTCCATCTTGACCAGGCAGAGGACGAGTCCGCCGGCGAGGGGGACGCTGCCGCCGGAGAGGCCGGTGCCACTGCCGCGGGTGACGACGGGGATGCGGTGTTCGCGAGAGAGTTTTAGACAGAAAGAGACGTCGGCCGCGTCGCGCGGGAAGGCGACGCAGGCGGGAAGGTGTTTGAGGGTGGCGGTGCCGTCGAAGCCGTAGGGGAGGATGTCCTCGGGTTCGATGAGCACGCGGTGCGCGCCGAGACGGGCGCTGAGAGTAGCGGAAAAGTGGGCGGCGGGGGAGGTGGCGCTCATGCGTGTGGGCATACTTACAGTCGGCGCGGAGTTCGTCGCGCGGCAAATTTTTCAAGCGTGTAGCATCCGCTTCCCCGAAAGAGGGCTGTGCTTTCGGTGGCGGGCTGGCGTTAAGGGCCTGTGACTAAATAAGTGTCACAAGTTGGCGCGGAGATTTTGGTCGCCGGCAAGGCGCACTTGAAGGC
>CAZOGV010000041.1:0-17667 GCA_964579225.1 uncultured Akkermansia sp.
CGCCTGGCGCGAACTCACCCCCGCCGAACGCACCGCCACCTTCGCCCGCTAAGGGCCCGTCAGAAAATTATTGTCGCAATCTGACTCGATCTTTTGGCCGGGGGCGGTGTTGCGCGCTCAGTTACAGCCGCTCGCGGATGCTCCCTCGCGCTCGCCTTGCCCTCGACCAAAATCTCAGCGTCGTCTTGCGACACTTATTTCCTGACAGACCCTAAGGAAACCGGACATTCCGTTGGCTCAAGGTAGGAAAACAGACATTCCTGTCCGTTCGTCCTGAACTCCCTGCCCGTCAGCAAACAGACAAGATCCGAGGCCGCAGGCCGACCACTAGCCATATCCGTTGTCCGCCACGTATCCCCCTCCCCGGCCGCCCCGTTTCGTTTCAAAGTCTGCCCGCCCCCGTTTCGCCCTGAGTTCTTCGTATAAAAAACACTTGCGCACCCCGGCGGCGTTTTACGAACGTCTTCCCCTGCGTTAGTGAGACCTCGACGGTTAAGGGGTCGCACCATGACTGGTCCCGCATCCCGCGGGATTAGAACGGTGACATCGGCCAAACCCACGTTGACACCGGGGGCGAAGCGGATGGCACGGAGCCTGCAAAGGCCCCCTACAGTTATGTAACCTTCCTATAAACCAATAAAATATGTCCACCGTAGTCAGCACCGAAACCATCGCCCAGTTCAAACACCACGATAAGGATACCGGATCCTCCGAGGTCCAGATCGCGCTCCTCACCCAGCGCATCAACCACCTCACCGAGCACCTCCGCACCCATCGTAAGGATTTCCACAGCCGCCGCGGCCTCCTCCAGATGGCCAGCCGCCGTCGCAAACTTCTCGATTACGTGAAGCGCGGCGACGTCAACAAATACGTCGAGCTCCTCGCAAAGCTCGGCCTCCGCAAGTAATTGCCCACTCTAAGAGGCGACCCGATCCGCGGGTCGCCTCTTGTCTTTACCGACATCGCCGAGCCCCGGACCAGATGTTTCCATAGGCCGCCCGAAGCCCGCCCCGCCCGCCGCTATCGGTCGCCCCATAGAAATCTCTCGTCCGCCCGACGAACCGAGTAGCGCAGGCATCCCGCCCGCATCCCCGTTCTACTTCCAACCCCAGATTTCCCTTTCCCGATTTTTTGCGTCCCCGCGCCCTTGTGCGTCGGAGGCCCAATAAAACCCCGAACCCGCGGCCGCGCGTCGCCGCCCGTTCGACCTCATCCGCGGCGCGCAACCGTATCCGTAGAATAACTACACACAGAAAGCATCCGTCATGTCCCTGCAGCAAAAACACAGCGTCACCGTTCCCGGCCTCGGGATCATCTTCTCCACCGGCACCTACGCCAACCTCGCCAACGGCGCGGTCAACGTCTGCGTCGGCGAGACCAACCTCTTCGTCACCGCCTGCGTCGCGCAAACCATGCGCCCCGGCCAGGACTTCTTCCCCCTCACCGTCGATTATCGCGAGAAGTATGCCGCCGCCGGCCGCTTCCCCGGCGGCTACTTCAAGCGCGAAGGCCGCCCCTCCGAGAAGGAAATCCTCACCTCCCGCCTCTGCGACCGCCCCTGCCGCCCCCTCTTCCCCGAGGGCTTTCTTAACGAGGTCCAGATCATCGGCCAGCTCCTCTCCGCCGACCAGATCAATGACGCCGACATCCCCATGATCAACGGCGCGTCCGCCGCCCTCGCCATCTCCGACATCCCCTGGGCCGGCCCCATCGCCGCCGTGCGCGTCGCCGAGATCGACGGCCAGTTCCTCGCCAACCCCAACCTCGACCAGATGGCGTCCAGCTCGCTCGACCTCATCTACGTCGGCACCGAGCAAAACATGCTCATGATCGAAGGCTCCGCCGACCAGATCTCCGAAGAGCGCTTCATCGAGGCCCTTGAATTCGGCCAGCAAGCCATCCAGCCCATCATCGCCGCGATCAAGGAACTCGTCGCCATCGCCGGCAAACCCAAGGCCACCTTCGCCCTCGTCGGCGCCACCGCCGAAGCCCGCGCCATCATCGAGCGCGTCGTCCCCGCCGAGCGCATCTCCGCCGCCATCTTCGGCAAGGAGAAGGCCGCCCGCGGCGCCGCCATCAAAGTCCTCAAGGAAGAGGCCAAGGCCGCCCTCATCGCCGAGCTCGGCGAAGGCAAGTTCACCGACGTCGATCTGAACGTCGTCTTCGAAGACCTCCAATACACCGCCTACCGCAACACCGTCCTCGAAAAGGGCGTGCGCGCCGATGGCCGCGGAGCCAAAGACCTCCGCCCCCTCGAAGCCGCCGTCGGCGTCCTCCCCCGCGTTCACGGCTCCGCCATGTTCCAGCGCGGCGACACCCAGAACATCGCCATCACCACCCTCGGGCCGACCAAGGAAGCCCAGGAAATGGACGGCCTCACCGGCGGCGCGACCTCCAAATCGTTCATCCTTCACTACAACTTCCCCCCCTTCTCCGTGGGCGAGGCCGGCCGCTTCATCGGACCCGGCCGCCGCGAGATCGGCCACGGCGCGCTCGCCGAGCGCTCCCTCGTTCCCGTGCTCCCGCCCGAGGACATATTCCCCTACTCCATCCGCGTCGTCTCCGAGATCATGGCCTCCAACGGCTCCACCTCGATGGCCTCCATCTGCGGTGGCTGTCTCGCCCTCATGGACGCCGGCGTGCCCATCGTCGCCCCCGTCGCCGGCATCTCCTGCGGCCTCATGACCAAGAACAACGCCGACGGCTCCATCGCCCAGTGGACCACCATCACCGACATCCTCGGTGAGGAAGACCACTTCGGCGACATGGACTTCAAGCTCGCCGGCACCACCAAGGGCATCACCGGCTTCCAGCTCGATTTGAAGATCAAGGGCCTCCCCTTCGAGATCGCCAAGACCGCCATCCACCAGGCCCGCGAGGCCCGCGTCGAGATCCTCAAAGTCATGCTCGGCAGCCTGCCCGCGCCTCGCAAGGAGCTCAGCACCTTCGCGCCCCGCATCCAGACCATCCAGATCGACCCCGAGAAGATCGGCGCCCTCATCGGCCCCGGCGGCAAAAACATCCGCCGCATCGTCGAGACCACCGGCGCGCAGATCGACATCTCCGACGACGATTCCGGCAAGGTCTTCGTTTACTCCAACAACGGCGCCGCCATGGCCCGTGCCATCCAGGAAATCGACGCTGTCTGCGGTGGCGCCGGCGGTGGCGGACGTGACGGTGGACGCGGCGGCAACGCCGGCGGCCCTCCCATCGAGAATGGCAAGATCTACACCGGCCGCGTCACCGGCGTGAAGGACTTCGGCGCCTTCGTCGAGTGCCTCCCCGGCAAGGAAGGCCTCTGCCACATCAGCGAGCTGGCCGACTTCCGCGTGCGCCGCACCGAAGACGTCGTGAAGATGGGCGACAGCATCACCGTGAAGTGCATCGGCATCGACGAGCGCACCGGCAAAGTCCGCCTCAGCCGCAAAGCCGCCATGGCCGAGCTCGAGGCCCAAAACGGCGCCGCCCCGGCCGCCGAGCCCGCCCCCGAAGCCCCCGTCGCCTAAGCGCATCCCCCACCCGACGTGGCCCGTTTCGTGAGAAACGGGATTCCCGCCGCCCCCCAGCCCGCGAGCGCGTCCCACGCCTCGCGGGCTTTTTTAAATAGAGAAGGCAAAGCTTGCGCCATTGATAAGCGATGCGGGGCGACTGGATAGGTTTTGCCTATGAAATATTTGCGCCCCCGGAGAAGCTACGCGGCGGAGATTTGGCTTCCTGCGTGCGTCGGCCACTAAACCGTGCTTCATCGCACATCGTGCCTCCTCGCGCCCTTTTTTTTCGCCGCTTCGTTTTTGCCACCTTTCTGCTGCCGTTGCTATTTAGTCTGATCGGTTGCGCCAGCATCGAACGCACCGTCACTCCCGAGCGTGATACGTCGGCGCTGCGCGAGGTGTTCGTGGTTAAAAACCTCCACGACAACCGACGCCTCGCCGAAAACCTCGTCGTTGCTTTGCGCGCGCGCGGCCTGGTCGCGGACAGCGGTCCGCTCACGCTGCTCCCGCCCAGCGCCGAAGCGGTCGTGCGCTACGACGATCGCTGGACCTGGGACTTCGGCGACCACATGACCTACCTGCGCGTCGCCCTCCACGATCCCGGCGAGGTGCGGCCCTACGCCACCGCCACGCGCACCAAGTTCGTCGCCCGCTCGACCAATCTGGAAGAGGCCCTGCCCCCCGTGCTGGCAGAACTGTTCGCCCCCGTGCCGGCCAAACGCCGCTGATCCATGGCCCTGCCCCACGCTCAAATCGCCGCCTTTTATCATCAGCTCGCCCAACAACTCGCGGTCGGGCTGCCCCTCGCGCAGTCGTTGCGCCCCGGCTCGCCCGCGCCCGCCGCCGACACCGCGCACCTCGCCGCGCTGGCCGAGTCGGGGCAAGCCGTGGCCAACGTCATCGCCGGCGCGGGCGATTGGCTGCCGGCGGAGGATCGTCCGTTTCTCGTCGCGGCGGCGGCGGCCGGACGCCTGCCCGTGGTGCTCGACCACCTCGCCAAACGCCACGAACGCCTGGAGGCCACGCGCCGCCGCGTCGTGTTGGCGTCGCTTTATCCGGCGGGCGTTTTTCATTTCGCCGCGTTGATCCTGCCCTTCCTGCGCATGATCGATTTCGAAAAGGGCATCACCGGCGGATGGCTCGCCTACTTCGGCGGCGTGGCGTGCATACTCGTCCCCGTGTGGGCCGCGTTCATCGCGCTCCTCTGGCTCGCGCGGCGGCGCAATCCCGTGGTTATCGCGCTGCTGGATCGGCTGCCGGCCATCGGTCACTACCGGCGCAACCAAGCGCTGGCGGATTTCTCCTTCGCCCTCGGCTTGCTGCTGGAAAGCGGCGTCTCCATCGGCCTCGCCTGGCGCACGGCGGGCGATATCGCCCGCTCGCCGCGCATCGAGTCCGCCGCGCGCAAAATCGATGCCGTGGTCGAGCGAGGCGACGCGCCGGGCGCGCACTTGCTCGCGACCGGCGTGTTTGATTCGGCCTTTGTCGCGCGCTATCAAACCGGCGAACTCACCGGCGGACTCGAAGCCGCGATGCTGGCGCTGGCCGCCGACCATCAGACCGAGGCCGAGCGCGGGCTCACGCGGGCCTCGATGCTTTACCCCGGGTTGCTGTTCGCCGCCGTCATCGCGATGGTGGGCTACACCGTGATCTCGTTCGCCCTGCGCTACGCGAAGATGATCACCGACATGGCGGACGGGCTTTGACGCCGCCGCGCCCCGCCCTTCGATTTCCCGCCATGGACCAAACCGAACGAGACCCGCTTCACGGCAAGACGCTCGAACACATCGTCACCACACTCGTCGAACACTACGGCTGGGAGGAGCTGGCCGGGCGCATCGACATCCGCTGCTTCACCCACGACCCCAGCGTGAAATCGTCGCTCGTTTTCCTGCGCAAAACCCCCTGGGCGCGGACCAAGGTCGAGCAACTCTATGTCTGGACCGAGCGTCGAAAACGCAATAACGCCTAAGCGCATGAAAATCGCGCCCCGAGGACTTTGGACGTGGGTGCGCCTAGGCGCGCTGCTGGCGCTGCTCGGCGGCGTGGTGGTGCATTTCCACATTTACGGACTGCTGCATCTGACGCGCTACGAACCGCGCGAAGGCGACGTGGTGTTTCAATCCTTGCCCCATGGCCCGCTGGTCGAGGCCATCGAGGGCATCACGAACTCGCCGTTTTCACATTGCGGGGTGGTCATGAAAAACGCACACGGCAGCTGGGTGGTGCATGAAGCCATCGGCGTCGTGCGCGAGACCCCGCTTCATCTCTGGATCGTTCGCGGGCGCGGCGCGCGCATTGACGCCTGGCGACTGCGCGACATCGCCGCACGCGATACGACCGCGCTGCGCGACGCGCTCAACAAATACGCCGGCAAACCTTACGACTTCCGCTACGCGCCGGACGACTCCGAGATCTACTGTTCCGAACTCGTTTTCAAAGCCTACCGCGACGCCTACGCGGTGGAACTCGGCGTGTGGGAAAATCTCGGCGACCTGAACTGGCGACCTTTCGAGGCGTTTATCCGCGAGATGGAAAACGGTGCCCTGCCCCTTGATCGCCCCATGATCACGCCAGTCGGTGTGACGCGCAGCGCGGAGCTGGTGAAGGTTTATTGAAGCGCGCCCGGCTTGCCCTCCCGATCGTCCGGTTGACCTCTCGCGCCCGACGCGCTCATTGCGGGCATGCGCCTCACGACCTTGCTTTTCTCCGTCCTTCTCCCGGCCCTCGCGGCGACCGCCCTCGCCCAGCCCTCGCCCTTCACCGACCGTCTCCTGCTCGACGAAAAACTCTGGGGCGACGGCAACGCCGAGCTCACCGTTTTCAAAGCCGTGGAACCGCGCTACGGCACTCCACGCGAAACCGAGGTGCGCTATTATCTGGTGCGCGAAAACTTCGCTCCCGAGGCCCCGGTCAAAGCCGACGAGTGGCGGCGCGCCGGCACCTACCCGGTCATCAAGCTCAACCAAATCTGGACCGTGCCCACCGGCAGCTACCGCTACGACCAAGGCGTGTCCTTGTTCTGGCGCGCGTCGGATGCGCCGGGCGCGCCCGCCGGTTCGCTGCTGCGCTTTAGCCACACCACGAGCGACACCTGCGGTCTCACTTACAAACGCGCCGACCTCGCCGACGGCTTCTGGCGCTACCGGGCCTTCACGTATTGGGAAAATGGAGACGCACTGGACCACCGCGCGCCCGCGCCGGCCGACGGACTGTTTTACGACGAGCTTCCCTTCAAATTACGCACGCTAGATTTCGGGAGACTCACTCTCTTCGAAGCGCCCCTGCTGCCCAGCCTCGTGGGTTCGAAGCCCGACGCGGAGCTGCGTTGGCAAACCGCGCGCATAAACATCGAAAAACTTCGCGAAGGCTGGCGCGTGACGGTGCGCCACACGGGCGGCGCGGATCGGCTCATTTTCGACACCGAATCGCCGAACGCGCTGCAAAGCTGGCACCGCGCCGACGGCGGCAAACTGGAACGTGTTCACCTCGTGCGCCTGCCCTACTGGAACCTAAACCAGCCGGGCAACGAGCGCCACGCCGCACCCTGAGTCGAAACGCGGACTACCCTACCCTCGCCACGTGAACGCATGACAGAGCGCCACGCCGGCGGCGTCGGCCTCGTCGCTCGCGAGGATGCGGCCGTGGCCGAGCAGGGCCATGACGGTGCGCGCCATCTGCTCCTTGCTCGCGCGACCCGCGCCGACCACGGCCTGTTTCACGCGCAAGGGTGCGTATTCCCACACCTCCTCGTGGCCATGCACGGCGGCCGCCGCGATCGCCGCTCCGCGCGCCGCGCCGAGGATCTGCGCGGTCTGGAAATTTTGCACATAGATCGTCTGCTCCAGCGCCACGTGCCGAACCTCGAAGTCCTTCAAAAACGCCGTCACCGCCGTCGAGATTTCACCGAGCGCGAAGGCCATGCTCTTCTTCGGATGCACCCGCACGGTCTGACAGCGCAAAAGGATCGGTTCACGACCGGGCATAAACTCGATCAGCGCGAGTCCCGTGCCGCGCAGCGAGGGATCGATGCCGAGCACCTGGCCGGAGAACGAGACGCGCTGCGTGCCGTTGAGTGGATGCGTCCCCGGGGCGGCGGTTCCGCGCAGGGCCGAGACGGACACCAACGAGCCGACCGGCAGGCCGGAGAGCGCGCCGGTTTTCTTGCCGGCGGCGCCGCCCGCCAGTTTGGCGGCCCAGAGTTGTCTCACGTTTTGGGTGGCCATGTCTCGTTGTCCCGCACCCTCAGCCAAGGAGGAGCTTGAGTCCAGCCGCCGTGCTCAGCGCGAGCGCGAGCCGCTCGAACCAGAGTTGCGAGACTTTGGGCAAAATCCACCGACCGATGAGCGCTCCGGCCAGCACCGCAGGCGCGAGCAGAAGGTTAAACTGAAAGCTGTCGGTCGTGATGAGTCCGAGGCCGACCATGAAGGGGACCTTGAAGAGATTAAGCAGAAGAAAGAACACCGCGCTGGTGCCCACGAAAGCCATCTTGGGCACGCGCATGGACAGCAGGTAAATCGCCATGAGCGGTCCGGCCGCGTTGGCGACGAGCGTGGTGAAGCCGGCGAGCACGCCGATGGTCGGCGCGAACCACGCGCCCTGCGAGACGATCGCGGCCGGGTCGGCGAGCGCGGCGGAACGTTTGCGCCAAAGGTGAAGAACCACGAGCGCAAGAATGATGCAGCCGACGAGTAGTTGCGCCTCTCGGTCGTTGATCACCCGCATCGCCATCGCGCCGAGCACCACGCCCGCGCCGGTCCAGAGAAAGAGGCGGCGCAGATGGATCCATTCGACGTGCTTGCGGTAGGAAACAACCGCCACGATGTCGCCGAAGATGAGTAGAGGCAGCACGAAGCCGCTGGCCTCTTTGGCCGGCATGAGGTTGGCGAAAATCGCCACGAAGAGCATGCCGATGCCGGGCACGCCGGTCTTGGAGAGACCCACGATCATGGCCGCGAACGCGGCGAGCAGCCACATGGAGGTGTCGAAGGTCATTCTGAAGGTAGCGCAGGCGTCTCGCCTGCCGATTGGGGCGTCGATGCAGGCGGCACGCCTGCGCTACTTGCCGCCGCGAACGCGCCCGCCGCGACGCGAAAGACCTCCCACGCGCCAAGCTCGGCGTCGGGCAGCTCCGTGCCGGTCGCCAACACCTGGCGCTCCTCGCCGAGCGCGGCCCAGAAGCGGCGACGGCGCGCGGGATCAAGTTCGCCCAGCACGTCGTCGGCGAGCAACACGGGCTCGATGCCGGTGGCGGCGCGCACGTGGCCGACCTGGGCGAGGCGCAGGGCGAGCACGAGGGAGCGTTGTTGTCCCTCGGAACCGTAGTCGCGGGCGACGCGACCGCCGACCTTCAGAGCGAGGTCGTCGCGATGCGGACCGGAAAGGGAGGAACGAAATTGCAAGTCGCGCGCGCGTGACTTCTCGAAATGCGCCCGCCACGCGGCGGCGTCGCCTTCGCCAGGCGAGGTGTCGGCCTCGTAGGCGAGGGTGGCGGGCTCGGCGTCGGCGCTGATGGCCGCGTAAGCGGCGGCGACGTGCGGGGCGAGCGTATCCACGCCGGCCCTACGCGCGGCGACGAGCGCGGCGGCGGCCTCGGCCAGCGGCGACTCGAAGGCGGCCAGCTCCGCCGCCGGCGCCTGGCGCTTAAGCAGCTGGTTGCGCCCGTCGAGTGCGCGATGATAACGCGTCAGCGCGTCGAGGTAGGCGCGGTCGGTGCCGGCGAGAGCCAGATCGATCCAACGTCGGCGCAGCGCGGGGGCGCCGCGGATGAGTTGCTGATCCTGGGACGAAAAAACGACGGTCGGAAAACGCCCGAGAAAATCGCCGATGCGCGTGATGCGTTCGCCGTCGCAAGTCACTTCCTTGCCGCCGGAGCGCAGGGTGATGACCACGCGGCTCGGGCCGAATTTTTCGTGGTCGAACTCGGCCGCGAGCGCGCCCTCGCGTTTGCCCTGGGCGATGAGCAGCGAGGTGTCGGCGGTGCGAAAGGAGCGCAGCGCGGTCACGAAGCCGACGGCTTCGAGCAGGTTGGTTTTCCCCTGGCCGTTTTGTCCGACGAAAAACTGCTGCCGCCCCGAAAACGAAAACTCCGCCAACGGAATGTTGCGGAGGTTTTGCAGGGTGAGACGGCGGAGGCGCATGGGGCGGGAAGACGTGTCACAAAACGCGTCTCCCGCCACAGGGCGATGGAATCTTTACTTCAAGGCGGCGAGGTCGGCGCCGAAGTTGAGATGCAACACCCGGCCGTCGATCACGAGGGCGGGCACGGAGCGCACGCCGGCGGCCTCGGCCTCGGCAACGCGGTTTTTGGCGGAGCCGAGATGGACGACTTCGAGATCGACCTTGGCGGCGTCGAGGTAGCGCGTGACGGCGGTCTCGGCTTCAACGCAAACGGGGCATCCGGCGTGGTAGAACTTGGCGGTGGTTTTCATGATGGCGGGTCTTTCTTGGGTTATGGGTTTTGTTGAGTGGCGGCCCGCGTTGGCGAACCGACGGGCAGAGCATAACCGAAGCGAGACGCGGCCGGCAGAGGGCATGAAACGGGAACCGGGCACCGTTTTGTGCCCGCTGGACGCGCATGCCTCCGGCGCGTTAGCGTGCGCGTATGAAAGCGAAGCACCTGACGCTGCCCGAACGATCCGCGTATCGACGCCTCGAAGACGTCGTGGGCTGCAAGTGGTCGGCGGCGGTGGTGGGCGCGATCCAGCGCGGGGTGACGCGCCCGGGAAAACTGGAGCGCTACATTCCCGGCATCTCGACCAAGGTGCTCACCGAGCGCCTGCGCAGGTTGCTCGACTACGGGCTCATCACCCGCGAAGACCAATCCGAGGGCGCGGCCCTGCACGTCGAGTATCGCCTGACTCCGGTCGGCGCGCAGCTCGCGGGCATCATCGAACAACTCCACGCTTTGCAGGCCGAGCACGAGCCAGCCGCAAAGCGGAAGGCTTAGCGGACTTGCAGCGTGCTGCCGTCGTATTCGAGGCCGAGCGACGGGATGGTCACGGCCTTGCGGTCGCCTTCCTTGCGGACGGTCCCTGCGTGCCAGGCGACGTAGCCGGAGTCCTTCGCGGCGGCGAGGGTGGCGGCGAGGTTTTCCTGCGAAACGTAGGCGGCGAAACCGATGCCTTGGTTGAAGGTCGCGTAGGCCTCGCGCAGATCGATGGGGCCTGCCTCGCGCAGGAATTTGAAGAGGGCAGGCTCTTCGCCGGGCGTGATGATCTCGTAGACGAAGGGCTCGTCGAGGCGCATGAGTTTGCGCCAGCCGTGGCCGGTGACGTGCGAGACATAGTTCAGCTTGATGCCGCGCTTCTGACACTCGGCGACGAACTTTACATAGATGACGGACGGCGCGAGCAGGGCCTCGCCGTAGGTGCGGGTGTCGCCGTGGCCGATGGGCGTCTGGTAGCCTTGCGGAAGTTTCGAGGCGATGAGGCGGCAGAGGGAGAGTCCGTTGGTCTGCACGCCGGAGCTGGCGAGAAACACGATGGCGTCGCCGTCGCGCACGTCGCCGGTGATGCGTTGCGACTTGGGCTCGACTTTGCCGATGGCGGAGCCGGCGAGCACGATGGCGTCGGCGTTGACGATGCCGCGCAGGGTCGGCGTCTCGCCGCCGCCCCAGACCGCGCCGGCCTGGCGGCAGCCCTCGGCCCAGCCCTCGACGAGGGCCTCCATGCGGGCCGCGTCGGTGAACCAGGCAGACTCGCCGACCGCCGCGTGCATGGCGACGGAGATGGGCAAGGCGCCGCAGGTCACGAGGTCGTTGACTATGGTCGCGACGGTATCGATGGAGATCTCGCGGTAGAAATTTTTGCCGGTCTGCGCATAGACCGCGTCTGCCACGAGGTTCTTGGTGCCAAGGCCCTCCTCGACGTGCGCGAGGAAGTGGTCGTCGGCCTCCATGAGGTAGCAGCTCTCGCCGCGAGTGTTGGCGGGCTCGGCGTAGCCGTGCGAGGCGAGTTCGGGCGCGGTGGTCTTGGCGGCCTTCTGGCAGGCGCGCTTGAAGGCGTCGAGTTGGTCGTAGTTAACGCCGGAGGATTCGTAGCTGAGGGACATGAGTGGAAAGGAAGGAGTCGGATTTTTTAACCGCGAATTACGCAGATGGGCGCGGATAAAGGCAGAATAGGAAGCGAAAAATAGGAGCGCTGAGGTAAGGTAGGGCGGGACCGCTGGGACCGCCGCACCCCGTCTCGGCGGGCCCAGCGGTCCCGCCCCACCCGTGAAGCGACAAAACCAAGGCGCTTCAGAACGCCGAGGTTGGAGCTGATTTGCTCGCGCATCTGAACGAAAGCGCGGACTACGAAAACGCTCATCGCCACCGCGTGTTCGCTGCGCAAGACCATCGCGGCCATGATGGCACCGTGTTCGGTGAAGACCCAAGGGAGATACTTGGAGTGCTTGCCTCGGAGGGACTTGCCTAAGGTCACAATTTGTGACCTTAAAGCCTGACTTGAAGTCGCATTCTGCGACTTCATGCGCTCAACCTCCTCAGCCGTAAGCTGAAAGGCAAAGTCGGAAGGAAACTTGGCAGCGTTGCGACGGACTGCTTGGTTATAAACCTTTGTTTCGACTCGGAACAGAGCAGCCAAATCGGAATCGAGCATCACCTTCTGCTTTCGCACAGCATAGATGCGAGGAAGCTCGGGCGAGGAGTCCATTGGTGCGGAGGATTCGTTGGTTTTCGCCTTCGCCATCGCTCAATACGCCCGGCCGCCTTCGCTGTTTTCGTAGTAGTTCACGTAGGCCTGGTTCACGACGCGGTAGCCGCCTCGGGTCGGGTATTTGCCGGAGAAATACCAGTCGCCCGTGTGGTTCGGGCAGGCGGCGTGCAGGTTGCTCAGGCTTTGAAAAATCACCTCGATCTCGCCGTTCCACTCCACGCCGGTGGGGCACACGAACTCGGCGATCTTGGCGGAAATCTCCTCGGGCGTGAATTGCGCGTAGATCTGCTGCACGCAGTTGACCGATTCGCCCTTGGCCACGGCGTCGCGACATTTTGAATACACCTCGGCGAGCAGGTCCTGCTGGCCACGCTCCTTGATAAGCGTGACGGCGGCCTCGAAGGCGATGAACTTGCCGAGTTGCGACATGTCGATGCCGTAGCAGTCCGGGTAGCGGATCTGCGGCGCGGTCGAGACGATCACGATCTTGCGCGGCTGAAGGCGGGTGAGGATGCGCAGGATGGATTTGCGCAGCGTGGTGCCGCGCACGATGGAGTCGTCCACGCACACGAGATTGTCGCCCGGCTGCACCGAGCCGTAGCTGATGTCGTAAACATGGCTCGCGAGGTGGTTGCGCATGCTCTCCTGGCCGATGAAGGTGCGCAACTTGATGTCCTTGGAGACGACTTTTTCGCCGCGCGGCCAGTTGTTGGTGATGAGGCTGTCGAGCAACTCGTCGGTAATTTCTCCCTTGGCGGCGGCGGCGAGAATATCGCGCTTCACCTCGGCACGGCGCTTCTCGCGCAGGCCGTGCATGAGGCCGAACCAGGCGACCTCGGCGGTGTTGGGGATGAAGCTGAAAACAGTGCGGCCCCAGTCGCCATTGATCGCCTTGAGCACCTGATCGGTGAGGCGACCGCCGAGCTGCTTGCGCTCGCGGTAGATGTCGAGGTCGTTGCCGCGCGAGAAATAGATGCGCTCAAACGAGCACGAGGCGCGGGGCAGTGGCGCGGTGAACTGCGTCTCGGAGATGCGGCCGTCGCGCTTCATCACGATAACGTGGCCGGGCGGCACTTCCTTCACCTGCGGCGCGGTGAGATCGAAGATGGTTTGCAGCGGCGCGCGTTCGGAAGCGAAGGCGATGACCTCGTCGTTTTGGAAATAGAACGCGGGCCGAATGCCGGCCGGGTCGCGGGCCACGAAGGCGTCGCCGTTGCCGACGAGTCCGCAGAGCGTGTAACCACCGTCCCACTTGGCGGCCGAGCGGGTGATGACGCGCCCGAGATCGAGGCGCTCGCTGATCTCGTTGGCGATTTGCTCGCCCTTCAGGCCCTGCTCACGCAGCACGCGGTAGATGTCGTCGTGTTCCTCATCGAGGAAGAAGCCGATTTTTTCCAACAAGGCCTGCGTGTCGGTGGCGAAGATCGGGTGCTGGCCCATGCCGATGAGCGATTGGTTCAGCTCCTCGGTGTTGGTCATGTTAAAGTTGCCGCAGAGCGCGAGGTTGCGCGTCGGCCAGGGCGAGCGGCGGAAATACGGATGACACGAGGAGATGTTGTAACCGCCCGAGGTGCCGTAGCGCAGATGGCCGAGCAGCACCTCGCCGCCGAAGTCGAAGTGCTTTTTCACCGTGTGCGCGAACTCGGGGTGGATCTCGCCGCTCGCCTTCTTCTCGTCGTATTGGGCGAGCAGGGTTTTGAAGATCTTGTCGAGCGGGTTGGTCTTCACGCAGCGCTCGCGAAACATAAACGGTTCGCCCGCCGCCGTATCGAGCTTCACGCAAGCCACGCCCGCGCCGTCCTGGCCGCGGTTGTGCTGCTTTTCCATGAGAAGAAACAGCTTGGTGAAACCCCACAGCGGCGTGCCGTATTTTTCCTGATAATAAGAGAGCGGCTTCAAAAGCCGGACCATCGCTATACCGCATTCGTGGGTGATCTTGTCAGACATGGATAAACGGAGAGGGGAAAGGGAGGAAAATAGAGGGAAAACTCAGCTCGCCGTCGGTCTCCGCCGCGCCCCATCCGCACCCGTCTGGTGCGAACACATCTGCCTCGGGCTATCGGTCACGGTGACTCTCACGGCATTAAAAGCGATTCATCACGGAAGGATAGCCGGGGTGGTCAACGGATTTTTCGACGCATGCACCGCGCGAAATCCCAAAATGCCGCCCAACGCGTCCCGCCCCTTGACCGCACCCCCCTGCTCCCGAAACATCTCCGGTTTTTCCCGACCATGCTGACCCTCCGCGGCTCCTCCGCCCTCTCCCCGTTTCGCTTGGAAAAACTCCGCGCCGATCTCGTCGCCGCCGGCCTTCCCGTCCGCGCCCTCGCCGCCGAGTTTGTCCACGTCGCCGAACTCTCCGGCGAACTGAACGCCGACCAGCACGCAGTCCTGGAAAAACTACTTACCTACGGCCCCCGCCGCGCCTCCGCCGCCACCCCGCCCTCCGGCCTCGTGCAGATAGTCGCACCCCGCCCCGGCACCATTTCCCCGTGGTCCTCCAAGGCCACCGACATCGCCCACACCTGCGGCCTCGCCCCGGTCAAACGCATCGAGCGCGTCGTCCAATACACCATCGACTTTGGTTCGGCCTCCGATTCCGCCTCCTCGCTACCCGCTACTCACTACTCGCTACTTTTAGCGAAGCTCCACGACCGCATGACCCAGGTCGTGTTCGACTCGCTCGACGCCTGCGAAGCCCTCTTCAGCCACGCCACGCCCAAGCCCATGAGCAGCGTGCCCGTGCTCGTCCAAGGCCGCGCCGCCCTCGTCGAGGCCAACACCGCCCTCGGCCTCGCCCTCGCCGACGACGAGATCGACTACCTGGTCAAAAACTTCACCGCCCTCGGCCGCGACCCCAACGACATCGAGCTCATGATGTTCGCTCAGGCCAACTCCGAGCACTGCCGCCACAAGATCTTTAACGCCACCTGGGAAATCGACGGTTCCGCCAAGGACCGCTCGCTGTTCCAGATGATCAAGAACACCTTTACCCTCCACCCCGAGGGCATCCTCTCCGCCTACAAGGACAACGCCGCCGTGCTCACCGGCACCATCGGCGGCCGCTTCTGGGCCGACCCCGCCACCGGCGAATACGCCGCCCACGAGGAGCCGATTCACATCCTCTGCAAGGTCGAGACCCATAACCACCCCACCGCCATTTCCCCCTGGGCCGGCGCCGCCACCGGCAGCGGCGGCGAGATCCGAGACGAAGGCGCCACCGGCCGCGGCTCCAAACCCAAGGCAGGCCTCACCGGCTTCACCGTATCCAACCTCCGGATACCCGGCGCCGTCCAGCCCTGGGAGCAGGACCACGGCAAACCCGGTCGCATCGTCTCCGCCCTCGACATCATGCTCGACGGCCCGCTCGGCGCCGCCGCCTTCAACAACGAATTCGGCCGTCCCGCCATCAACGGCTACTTCCGCACCTACGAGCAGGAAGTGCCGCAGGCACTTCCTGAATCTCAAATTTCAAATCTCAAATCTGAGATTCCCGCCACGGAGTGGCGGGGCTACCACAAGCCCATCATGCTGGCCGGCGGCCTCGGCAACATCCGCGAAGGCGACGTCCAGAAGGGCGCGATCAACCCCGGCGACAAACTCATCGTCCTCGGCGGGCCCTGCATGCTCATCGGCCTCGGCGGCGGCGCGGCCTCCTCCATGGCCAGCGGCTCCGGCCAGGAGAACCTCGATTTCGCCTCCGTCCAGCGCGACAACGCCGAGATGGAGCGCCGCGCCCAGGAGGTCATCGACCGCTGCTGGGCCCTCGGCGACGAAAACCCCATCTCCTTCATCCATGACGTCGGCGCCGGCGGCGTCTCCAACGCCCTTCCCGAACTCGTCAACGACGGCGGACGCGGCGGCAAATTCGACCTCCGTGCCTTGCTCAACGACGAGCCGGGCATGTCCCCGCTCGAGATCTGGTGCAACGAGTCCCAGGAGCGCTACGTCATGGCCGTGCCCGCCGCGCGCCTCGCCACCTTCGCCGCCCTCTGCGAACGCGAACGCTGCCCCTACGCCGTCGTCGGCGAGGCTACCGAGGAAAAACGCCTCGTCCTCCAGGACCCGCATTTCAACAACACCCCCATCGACCTCCCGCTCGAAGTGCTGCTCGGCAAACCGCCGCGTATGCACCGCACGGATACAACTCTCGCCCGCCCGCTCGCCCCGCTCGCGCTCGACGGCGTCACCCTCGCCGAGGCCGCCCGCCGCGTGCTCGCCCACCCCGCCGTCGCCGACAAGACCTTCCTCATCAGCATCGGCGACCGCACCGTCACCGGCCTGATCTCGCGCGACCAGATGGTCGGCCCCTGGCAGGTCCCCGTCGCCGACTGCGCCGTCACCGCCACCGCCTTCGACGTTTACACCGGCGAGGCCATGTCGATGGGCGAACGCACGCCCGTCGCGGTCAACAGCGCCGCCGCCTCCGCCCGCCTCGCCGTCGGCGAAGCATTGACCAACCTCGCCTCCGCCCAGATCGGCGACCTCGGAAAAGTAAGCCTCTCCGCCAACTGGATGGCCGCGCCCGCCCTCCCCGGCGAAGGCGCCGACCTCTACGCCGCCGTGCAAGCCGTCGGCATGGAACTCTGCCCCGCCCTCGGTATCACCATCCCCGTCGGCAAGGACTCGATGAGCATGTCCACCGTCTGGAAGGACGCGGCCACCGGCGCGCAGAAACGCGTCACCGCGCCCATGTCGCTCATCATCTCGGCCTTCGCCTCCGTCACCGACATCCGCCAATCGCTCACGCCTCAGCTTCAAAGTAGCGGGAGCTTCCAGCTCCCGAGGGAGCAAGATGCTCCCACCACATCCGACACCACTCTCCTCCTCATCGACCTCGGCCAAGGCAAGAACCGCCTCGGCGGCTCCATCCTCGCCCAAGTCGTCAACCAGACCGGCCAGGCCCCCGCCGACGTCGATTCTCCCGCCCAACTCAAGGGCTTCTGGAACGCCATCCAGCAGCTCGGCCGCGAAGAAAAAATCCTCGCCTACCACGACCGCTCCGACGGCGGCCTCTTTGCCACCGCCGTCGAAATGGCCTTCGCGGGCAACGTGGGTGTCACCCTCGACTTGCCCACCACCGCCGACGCCTTTGCTGCCCTCTTTGCCGAGGAACTGGGCGCTGTCATCCAGATCCGCACCGACGACCTCGACGACGTTTCCGCCATCCTGCGCGCCAACGGACTCAAAACCTGCGTCTCGCAAATCGGCGCACTCAACGCCCACCACGCCGTCCTCATCCGCCAAGGCGGCCGCGAACTCCTCAATTCCCCCCTCACCGCCCTGCGCGACATCTGGAGCGACGTCACCCGCCGCATGGCCGGCCTGCGCGACAACCCGCAATGCGCCGAGCAAGAGCACGCCCTCCGCCTCGACCGCACCAATCCCGGCATCAACCCCAAGGTCACCTTCGATCCTTCCGCCGCGCCCGCCATCGTGGGCGGTTCCTCTACCCGCCCGCCCATGGCCATCCTCCGCGAGCAGGGCGTGAACGGCGAAGTCGAGATGGCCGCCGCCTT
>CAZOGV010000042.1:0-17268 GCA_964579225.1 uncultured Akkermansia sp.
ACGTCAGTCGTAATTACCACGAAAATCAAGAAATATCTTAACAAAGTAGAACTAAATCGGCGACAGGAGTGTCGCCGCTCCTTGGGGGGACGGTTTACGAGCGTGGAGGACTTGGAATTTTTGTCCCATCTGGCCGGGGTGGAGGAGGTGCATGAGGGCGCGCTTGGCCGGGTCGGTGGCGGTGCTCGCGGCGGCGAGGCGGGCGGCGATGTGTTCGCCGGCGTGGTGCACGAAAAAACTTTCCTGTGAAACGACTTGCGGAGCGGCGCAGGCTTCGGCGGCGAGCGCGGTGGCGAGCCAGTCCCAGCAGACGTGAGCGGTGAGATCTTGTTCGCCGGGGCGAGCGAGGAGGTCGTTGTGCTGGGTGTGCTGGTGGTAGGCGCGGAGGGTGCCGGCGGGGGAGGAATGGCCGAGCTCGGCGAAGGATTTGCCGTAGTCGAAGGCCAGAAAAAGTCCGTGCCAGGGCTGGGCGGCGAGTTCGCGGGCGAGGATGGCGGCGGCGAGGGGGGCGTCGAAATGGTAGTCGAGCGGCGTGTCGGCGAGGGGCGGGAGGAAGTCGAGGACGTCGGCGGGGGCGGGGCCTAGGTCGGTTTCGGCGAGGGTGGCTTCTGATTCGCGGGAGGAGGACGGAGCCGGCTGGAAGCCGGCGCTCCCAGTGTCGGAAAGGGACGGAGCCGGCTGGAAGCCGGCGCTCCCAGTGTCGGCGCTCCCGGGGAACAGGGTGACGCCGAGTTCGTGCCAGGCGGTGGCGCGGCGGATGAAGCGGCGGACGGGTTGGGCGTCGAAGAGTTCGTTGGAGAAGACGACGCAGGGGCCGGCGAAGGTGAGGGGTGCGCCGACGCGGCGGGTTTCGAGCGTGGCGAAGGGGTGGGGCGCGTCGGGGGGGAGCACGCCGCCGTGGGGCTCGGCGCCGATTTCGACGAAGGTGTGCGCGGCGGGGTCGAGGCCGGCGGCGGTGAGCAGGCGGGCGGCGGCGGCGGCGACGAGTTCGCCGAAGAGGGGGCCGAGGCTGGTGGCGGTGTAGAAATCGGCGGAGCGCTCGCGGGCGACACGCAGGCGGTCGCGGCGGTAGTAGCCAATGATTTCATCGTAGAGCGCGAGGCGCATGAAGGCGTCGAAACGCAAGGCGGGCTCGTCGCCAGCGGCGCGGCGGAAGGCGGCGACGAAGGCGGCGGAGGGCGGGGGGGGCGGAACGGGCGCGGGATTGGACGATGCCATTTACAAGGGGGAGCGCATGGGCACAGTGCGCCCATGTTCAAACGGATAATCACGATCCTGCTCGGCGTAATCGCGGGCTATCTCATGACGCTCGGCGTCGTGCAGGTCTCGCAGGCTTGGGGGCTTTGGCCGGACCGGGAGGCTTCGCGCTCGGCGGCGCAGGTGCGCGAAGTGTTGCTGTTGTTGAACAAGCACTATGTCGAGGAGGGCGAGGTGGGGCCGGACAAACTGGCGGTGCATGCGATCGACAGTATGGTGGGCTTGCTCGATCCGTATTCGGAATTTTTGTCGCGTGATGCTTTAGCGCGTTTGGAGGAGGACGTGGGAGGGGAGTTTGGCGGAGTGGGTGTGCAGATCGAAAACGTGGATGATAAGCTGACCGTGATCTCGCCTATCGCGGGGACGCCGGGCGAGCGCGCAGGCATCTTGCGCGGCGACGTGATCGTGAAGGTGGACGACGAATCGGTCGTTGGCATGAGAATGGATGACGCGGTCAAGCGCATGCGCGGCAAGCCGGGCACGACGGTGATCATCGGGGCTGAGCGCGGCGAAGCGGCGGAGGCGCTCGTGTTCACGATCAAGCGCGAGGTGATCAAGGTGGAGAGCGTGCGCGACGTGGAGATGATCGCGCCGGGCATCGGATATGTGCGCGTGACGGTGTTCGCGGAGCGCACGGGCGCGGAGTTCGCGGCGGCGTTGCGGGGGTTGCAGGCGACGGGGGACCTGCGCGCGTTGGTGATCGATCTGCGCAATAATCCCGGCGGCTTGCTGGTGTCGGCGGTGGAGGTGGTGGAGCCGTTTTTTCGTCGCGGGGATCTGGTGGTTTACACCGAGGGTCGCAACAAGGCTTCGCGCATGGAGCTGCGGGCGAAGTCGCGCGGCGAGCCGCTGGACATCCCCATCGTGGTGTTGGTGAACGGCGGCAGCGCGAGCGCGTCGGAGATCGTGGCGGGGGCTTTGCGCGACACGGATCGCGCGGTGCTGGTGGGCGAGAAAACCTTCGGCAAGGGATCGGTGCAGACGGTGTTCCCGTTGCGCGACGGGGTGGGGTTGCGCCTGACCACGGCGAGGTATTTTACCCCGGGCGGCGCGGTGATCCATGAGAAGGGCATCGAGCCGGATGTGGTCGAGGTGCAGACGCCGGAGGAGGAGAAGGCGGGTTTCTTGAGCCGCCTGCGGTCGGATTTGACGGACGAGGGGGAGTTCGAGGAGCGCTTTGGCGTGCCGCCGGCGGTGGACACGCAGCTCGAGGTGGCGGTGAGTTTGCTGAAGGAGCGGCTGGAGGTCGGGAAATGATTTTGGCGCTGGAGTCTTCGTGCGACGAGAGCGCGGTGGCTTTGTTTGATCCGGCGCGCGGACTGGTGGCGGAGTGGATTCACAGTCAGATCGCGATTCATGAGCGGCACGGCGGCGTGGTGCCGGATCTGGCGACGCGCGAGCATCTGCGCACGATCGAGCCATTGCTGGCGCGGGCGGGCGAGGTGTCGGAGGGGTTTGCGCGGGTGAGCGAAATCGCGGTGACACAGGGGCCGGGGCTGGCGGGGTGTCTGGCCATCGGGCTGGCTTCGGCGAAAGCGTTGGCGTTGGGTCTGGGTGTGCCGCTGAAGGGGGTGAATCATCTGCGCGGGCACGTGTGGTCGCCGTTCATCGCGCGGCACGCGGCGGGGCCGGCGGAGTTTGACGCGGAGTTGCGCGGGTTGTTGCCGCATCTGGCCTTGGTGGTGTCGGGCGGGAACACCTTGCTCGCGGTGTTGGACGAGGAGCGGCGCATCCGGGTGATTTCTTCGACGCGCGACGACGCGGCGGGCGAGGCCTTGGACAAGGGAGCGAAGTTGCTGGGGCTGGGTTATCCAGGCGGGCCTATCGTGGAGAAGCTGGCGGCGGGCGGGCGGGCGGATGCGTTTGATTTTCCGCGCGGGCTGGGGCCGAAGGCGGAGTTGGATTTTAGTTTTTCAGGGCTGAAGACGGCGCTGCGTTATCAGTTGGAAAAGATGGACGAGGCGGAGGTGGCAGCGGCGCGGGCGGATCTTTGCGCGAGTTATCAGCAGGCGGTGATCGACGCGTTGACGCGCAAGGCGCGGGCGGCGTTGGGGGCGGGCGGGTATCGCAGCATCGGGTTGTCGGGCGGGGTGGCGAACAATCGGGCGTTGCGCGCGGCGCTTGGCACGGTGGCGGAGAAGGCGGGGGTGCCCTTGCTGGCGGCGGAGCCGAAGCATACCGGCGATAACGCGGGCATGATCGCGTTCGCGGCGTGGGCGGACCCGGCGGTGAAGGCGCGGCGGATGGGCGCGGGAGCGGGCGAGGGCGGGGCTGGATTGGAGATTCAGCCGGGGTGGGAGCTGGGGAGCGTGAATTGAACTTACGTTCAAGCCTACCCGGAGTTGCCGGGGGGACGGGGGTTTCGGAAGAATTGAACTCACGTTCAATCCTACTCTTCTCGGACGCGGCGGGCCCGGCGGTCCCGCCCTACCCTCGGCTCAGCCGGTGTAGTCGCGGCGGAGGTTGCTGGGGAGGAGACCGAGCTCCTCGCGGTATTTGGCGACGGTGCGGCGGGCGATGTTGATGCCCTTGTCCTTTAATTTCGCGACGAGCTCCTGGTCGCTGAGCGGACGGGATTTGTCCTCCAGGGCGACGAGTTCGTTGATCATTTCCTTCACGCTCTTGTTGGAGACGGATTCGCCGGTGGCGTTTTCGTAGCCGGGGGTGAAGAAGAACTTCATCTCGAACACGCCGTGGGGGGTGCGGATGTATTTGTTGGCGATGGCTCGGCTGACGGTGGTCTCGTGCACGCCGACGGCGTCAGCGATCTGGGTCATGGTTAGGGGGCGGAGCTTGTGCACGCCTTCCTCGAAGAACTCTCGCTGAACTTTTAAAATTTCGCGGGTGATGCGCTCGATGGTCTGCTGGCGCTGCTCGATGGAGTTGATGATGAATTTTCCGGAGCGCATGCGTTCGCGGACGTAGTCGCGCTCCTGTTTGGTGAGGGCGCCGCGGGCGATCATCTCCTTGTATGTATTTGAAATTCGGAGACGCGGGATGTAGTCGTTGTTTAGATGGATCTTCCACTCGTCGCCGTCCTGCTCGACGGCGACGTCGGGGATGACGACGCGGTTGTTGTCGTCGGCGAATTTGCGGCCGGGGGCGGGGTCGAGTCCGCCGATCTCTTCGATGGCGGCCTGCGCGTCGTCCATGTGGACGCCGGTCTTGCGGGCGATCTCGGGGATGCGGCGGCGGGTGAGGAGTTCGAAGTAGTCGCGCACGATGCGGGCGGCGAGGCACTCGCCGCGGGCTTTGGCGCGAAGCTGAAGGAGGAGGCAGTCGGCGAGGTTTTCGGCGCCGATGCCGGCGGGTTCGAAGGTCTTGAGGAGGCGGGCGGCTTCCTGCGCGGCGTCGAGAGGGAGGCCGGCCTGGAGGGCGGCTTCGGAGGGGGTCTGGGTGAGGAAGCCGCGTTCGTCGAGGCCGCCGATGAGGTGGCGGAGGGCGGCCTGGATTTCGTCGGAGATGTCGAGGAGTTCGGCTTGGCGGACGAGGTGTTCCTGGAGGGAGGTTTCGGTGACGAGGGAGTCGAAGAAGTGCTGGCGTTTTTCGGCGTCCTCGGAGGTGTAGGGCTGGGCGCCGGCGTTGTCGGAGAGGTAGTCACGCCAGTCGTCGCCGAGTTTATTGAGGACGTCGAATTCCTTGGAGAAATCGAGGGATTCGGGGCTGTCGGAGGGGGCGTCGTCGGCGGGGGGCGGGGAGGCGTCGGAGGAGTCGTCGGCGTTGCGGTCGTTGACAGCGTCAGTGGAGGTGTCGGCGGCGGCGTCGAGGCTATCGGTGTCGTTCGAGATGTCCTCTAGGGTGGGGTTGCTATCGAGTTCGGACTGGATGACGGAGCGGAGGTCGAGGGCGGCGACCTGAAGAATTTTGAGCGACTGCCGCAGCTGGGGAGCCAGCACGAGGGACTGGTTCTGGCGCTGGCGTAGGTCTTGATTAAATCCGGCACACATGATGGGCGAGAAATAGTTGGCAGGTAGGTGGGGCGACGCGCCGTTGGAGGGTGCGAGGCCGATCCGCCTTAGCCGGCCATCAGTTCGCGGAGGTAGACGCCGAGTTTTTCGTTAGTGGGGCCGTAACCGTCGCCGTAGAGATACATCTCGAGCGCGGTGAGAACTTCGGTCGCGGTTTGGAAGCGGGTTTCGCGATCCCTTATGAGGGTCTTTTGGATGATGGTCTCAAGCTTGGCCGGGATGTCTGCGCGGAGGGTCGAGAACTGCGGGATGGGCAAGGTGAGGATGTTGCGGCGGGACTCGAGGCGGTCGTCGCTGCGGAAGATGTTTTTACCGAGAAGGAGCTCGGTGAGCACGATGCCGAGGGGGAAGATGTCGGCGCGGGCGTCGGTGACGGCGTAGTTGGCCTGCTCGGGGGAGAGGTATTCGTCTTTGCCGGCGATGACTTGACCTTCCTCGTTATACATGAGGTCGAGAGCCTTCGCTATGCCGAAGTCGGTGAGCTTCACGTCGCCCTCGTAGCCGATCATGATGTTTTTCGGGCCGATGTCGCGGTGGACGATGCCGAGAAGGCGACCGTCTTTGTCGCATTTATCGTGGGCGTAGGCGAGGCCGCGGGCGATGCGCGAGACGATGAAGGCGGCGAGCTCGACGGGGATGGATTTGCCGAGTTCGATGTGGCGGTCGAGGAACTGTTCGAGGTTCACGCCGTTCACATACTCCATGACCATGAAGTATTGTCCGCCGATCATGCCGAGGTGGTAGGTCTGGACGATGTTGGTGTGGACGAGGTCGGCGACGAGGCGGGCCTCGCCGATGAAATTGTTCTGAAACTCCGGGATGGTGGAGTATTCCTCGCGAATGAGTTTCACCGCGACGGTCTTCCGGAATTGGCCGGCGCCCCGCTGGCAGGCCTCGTAGACGTATCCCATACCGCCATCGGCAATTTTGCGGACCATCTCGTAGTGGAGTTCGTTGAAGATGTGTTTTAGCGGAGCAGACACGAGGGTAGTGTAATCGGCATGAGTGCATTGCTGGCAAGGCGGGAAATTTAGCCTAGCATGGAAACTGCTACAGGGGGATAAGCCGAATGGGAAATCAGGTCGGCAGCGGGAAGGTGCGAAGCGGTCGAAAGGTCCGCGAGGTTGACAGAGGTGACGGCGCGAAGAGCTTTTGCGCATGATTACTTTGACCACGCGAGCGGCGGCGCAGATTCGGGCCATGCAAGAAGAGCAGGGCGCGTCGGACAAGTTGCTGCGCGTGTTGGTGGAGTCGGGCGGCTGTTCCGGTTTCCAATACGGAATGTCTTTCGACGAGGCGAAGCCCGACGATCAGGGCTGCGAAAGCGAAGGCGTGAAAATAGTGCTCGATCCGACCAGCGCGGCTTACCTCGCGGGCACGAGCATCGATTTTGACGACGGCTTGCAGGGCAAGGGTTTTGAGATTCGCAACCCCAACGCCCAGAGCACCTGCGGTTGCGGCAAGTCGTTTAGTTGAGCGACGCGTCCGCCGGGAAGGCGCGCGTCAGGCCACGCCGGTGTGCAGCGCTACGATGCCAAGGGTCATGCGCGACGTGCGCACCTCGCGAAAGCCGGCGCGGGTAAATTCCTCGCTCATCTCGGCGTGGCCGGGGTAGGCGGCGATGGAGGAGTTGAGGTAGGCGTAGGCGTCGCGATCCCCGGTCAGCCAGCCCGCGATGGAGGGGAGGATGCGGCGGGTGTAGAAATAGTAGAGCGGGGCGAACCACGCGTAGGGCTGGGAAAACTCCAGCACATACACGCGACCGCCGGGGCGAAGCACGCGGCGCATTTCGCCGAGGGCGCGGTGGCGGTCGGCCATGTTGCGTAGGCCGAAGGAAATGGTCACAGCGTCGAACGAGGCGTCGGCGCAAGGCAGGTTAAGGCCATCGCCGGGGATGAAGCGGATCTTGGCCGCGGCGCCTTCCATGCGGGTTTGTTTGATCACGGCCTGGTCGAGCATGGGTTGGCAAAAATCCATGCCGGTGATGGCGGTTTGCTCGGGCAGACGTCGCGCGAGCGCGAAGGCCACGTCGCCGCTGCCGGTGGCGAGATCGAGGACGGCCGTGGGATTGGCGCGGGCGACGGCACGAGTCAGGCGGCGTCTCCACCAGCAATCCACTCCGCCGCTCAGGAGCCGGTTGGCCAGATCGTAGCGGCCGGCGATGCGGGCGAACATGGAGTTTACGGCGGTGGGGTCGGGCATGGGAAATGTAAGCGTGTGAGGAGAAGGTGGGTGGCAAGTCGAGCGCGACGTTTTTGGCAAGGCCCCGAGATCTCCGTTGATGTTGTGCGGGAAAGGATTCCTTAGTGCGTTTACGTGTCTCTCCGACCCCAAAAACAGTCGGCATACGTAGAATTATAATTAAATGTTGGACAGCAGTTTGTATGGAATTTACATATGTAAGGGGTAATAATCTTCGTCTTGAATTTGACGCAATCCAAGATGCGCAAATAACTTAACGCAGAACATTGGTTCACCCTCCACAATCAACCCACCTAACCGCCATGCCCGCCAACCTGACCAAACGCGAAATTGTTTTGGAAATCTATGAGAAGACCGGCTTTCCCCAAAAGGAAATCGTCGGAACCGTGCAGATGACGCTCGATATCATCATGCGCGCCTTGGCCGAAGGCCGTAACGTGGAATTGCGCAACTTCGGCGTGCTCGAAGTGCAGCGTCGCAAATCCCGCATCGGTCGTAATCCGAACAAGCCCGACGCCGAGGTGGTCATCCCCGAGCGCGCCGTGGTGAAGTTCAAGTCCGGCAAGATTCTCAAGCAGCTCCTCAAGAAGCTCGACATCACCCAGCTCTAATCGGCGGGGTTTCGCTTCGAGCGATTCTCGATTTTCGTCGGCCGGCCTCCTTCGCGGAGGCCGGCTTTTTTTTGGGGTGGCGCCCGCGAGGTCGGAAGCGCCAAGGTCATCGGTTTCCGTAGTTCGCACGCGTTCGCCCGCGAACGTATCCACGAATCCCGACGATTCTCCCAACGACTCCCACGCATTCATCATGGCTCAGTTCCAGTCCCTGCCCGGTTTTCGCGAGTTTTATCCCGAAGCGTTCGCGCGTCGGAACCACATCTTTCGCCAGTGGCGGCGGGCGGCGCATGCGTATGGGTTTTCTGAATACGACGCGCCCGTGCTGGAGCCGCTCGATCTCTACAAGGCCAAGTCGGGCGACGAGATCGAGGCGCAGCTTTTTTCCTTCACCGACAAGGGCGGCCGCGAGGTCGCGCTGCGGCCCGAGATGACGCCGACGGTGTGCCGCCTGGTCGGCGCGAAGGCCAACGCCCTCAAGCGCCCCATCAAGTGGTGCAGCATCGGCGAATTTTACCGTTATGAGCGCGCGCAAAAGGGCCGCGAGCGCGCGTTTTTCCAGTTCAACTGCGACATCTTCGGCGAGCCCGGCCCCGAGGCCGAGATCGAGTTGATCGGCCTGCTCGTGCAGGCGCTCGCGGGCTTCGGCCTCGGGCCCCAGGATTTTTATGTGCGACTCAGCGACCGCACGCTCTGGCTGCACTACCTCGCCTCGCTCGGGCTCGACGCGGATCGCACCAAGGCGGTGCTCGGCGCGGTCGATAAATACGAGAAAATCGGCGACGACGCTTTCAAGGCCTACACCGAGGTGTTCGGTCCGCTGGCCGAGGAAACGAAGGCCAAGATTCTCGCCTTTCTCGGCATCAAGAGCCTCGCCGCGCTCGAGGCCGTGCTCGCCCCGCTGGGCGGCGACGCGCTCAACGCCCGCCTCGCCGACTGGCGCAAGCTCATGGGCGGTCTCAACGCGATGGGCCTGGGCGAATTCGTCGAGGTGGATTTCGGCGTCGTGCGCGGATTGGCCTACTACACGGGTTTCGTTTTCGAGGCTTTTGATCGCAAGGGCGAGTTGCGCGCCATCGCCGGCGGCGGACGTTACGACGACCTGGTGGAAAAGCTCGGCGGCCCGGCGCTGCCGGCGGTGGGTTTCGCCATCGGCGACGTGACCATGGGCCTCCTCCTCGAGCAACGCGGCCTCATGCCGACCTTCGGACCCAACGCCGAGGTCTATGCCGTGATCGGTGGCGAGGCGGAGCGCGCGGCGGCCTTCGCCGATATCGCCGGCATTCGCGCGGCCGGTTATCGTGTGGATTACCCGCTGAAGGACTTGGCCTTCGGCAAACAGTTCAAAGCCGCCGCCGAGTCCGGCGCGAAGCTCGCCCTCATCTACGGCGGCGACGAGCTGGCCAAGGGCGTGGTGAAGTTCCGCGATCTCACGGACCGCAGTGAACACGAGGTGCCGCGCGAGTCGGTGGTCGAGGCGGTGCGCGACTACTTTACCGGCGGCGGCGCGGCTTGAGCCCAAGGAGCGGCGACACTCTTGTCGCCGATTGAACGCCACGCACGGCGACAGGAGTGTCGCCGCTCCTTGCGCCTGCGCTACTTTGCCCTTGCTCGCGGGCGATTTCGCGGGCGATTCTGACCCTTCGCGGCATTTTCTTTGGTCAGGCCGGTGTCGCCGCGACGCTCCCATCGGCCCAAATCGTCAGCAACCTTCAACCCGCGTTTCGCAAGAAACGCTCGCGGTTCGACGGCGTTTCCGGAGCGGAACGGCGGCGAATCTGCACCACGCACGTTATGAGTTCCATCATGCAAGAGCTAATGGCCGGTTCCGACCTCGGCCAGCTCCAACAGGGCAAAATCGTCCCCGGTGTCATCACCGAAATCCGCCAAAACGAAGTTGTCGTCGATATCGGCGGCAAGTCCGAGGGCATCATCCCCGCCAACGAGTTTATCGACATCGGCGAGCTCCAAATCGGCGGCACCATCGAGGTGCTGATCGAGAAGGTCGAAAACAAGGAGGGCTATCCGGTCCTCTCCTACGACAAGGCCGAGCAAAAGAAGAACTGGGACAACATCCTGGTCAAATTCCCCGAGGGCTCCGTCGCCACCGGTCGCGTCAAGGCCAAGGTCAAGGGCGGCCTCATCATTTCCATCGGTGTCGATGCCTTTATCCCGGCCTCGCACGTGGACATCCAGCCCCCGAAGAACCTCGATCAATACGTCGGCCAGACCTACGATTTCAAGGTCATCAAGATCGACCAGCTTCGCAAGAACGTCGTCCTTTCCCGCCGCGAGCTCATCGAGGAACAGCGTTCCTCCAAGCGCAAGGCCCTCCTCGACTCCATCCAGCCCGGTCAGGTCCGCAAGGGCGTGGTCAAGAACATCACCGACTTCGGTGCGTTCATCGACCTCGACGGCATGGACGGTCTCCTCCACATCACCGACATGAGCTGGGGTCGCATCGCGCACCCGTCCGACGTCCTGAAGCAGGGCGAAGAGATCCAGGTCATGATCATCGAGGTCAACCGCGAGAAAGAGCGCGTCTCCCTCGGCCTCAAGCAGACCACCAAGAACCCCTGGGACGAGATCGAGCAGAAGTTCCCGGTCGGCACCAAGGTTCACGGCAAGATCGTCAACCTCGTTCCCTACGGCGCGTTCCTCGAGATCGAGTCCGGTGTCGAAGGTCTCATCCACATCACCGAGATGTCCTGGACCAAGCGCATCACCAAGCCCTCCGAAATGCTCAAGGTCGGCCAGGAGCTCGACGCGGTTGTTCTCGGCGTCGCCAAGGAAGAGCAGAAGATCTCGCTCGGCCTCCGCCAGCTCGACCCGAATCCGTGGGACATGGTTCGCCACAACTACCCGATGGGCGCCCGCGTCCGCGGCAAGGTGCGCAACATGACCACCTATGGCGCCTTCATCGAACTCGAAGAAGGCATCGACGGCATGGTGCACGTCTCCGACATGACCTGGAACCGCAAGGTCAACCACCCGTCCGAAGTCCTGAAGAAGGGCGACGAAGTGGACGCCATCGTTCTCGACGTGGATCCTTCCCAGCAGCGCATCAGCCTCGGCATGAAGCAGCTCGCCGAAGATCCCTGGTCCGACATCGACTCGCACTTCAAGATCGGCGACGTCGTCACCGGCACCGTTTCCAAGATCACCGCCTTCGGCGCCTTCGTGGAGCTCAAGGATGGTATCGACGGTCTCGTGCACATCTCGCAGATCAGCGAGGAGCGCATCGAGAAGGTGAAGGATCACCTCAAGGCCGGCCAGGAAGTCACCGCCCGCGTGGTCAAGATCGACCGCGAAGAGCGTCGCCTCGGTCTCTCCATCAAGGCCGCCAACTACAGCGACGACCAGCTCGCCGCCGAGACCAGCGCCTTCGAGGCCCTGAATCGCGACAGCTCCGGCGACATGATGAACCTCGGCGACATCCTCGACGCCGCCTCCGACAAAAAATAAGCGCCCGCGCCTCGCGCGCCGCTTCCTTTGACGGAAAAGCCAAGCCCCCGATTCCTCACGGAGTCGGGGGCTTTTTTGCGGGCTGCAAAGTGGTGCTCCCGGCGGGGATCGAACCCACATCAACGGCTTCGGAGACCGCTACACTATCCATTGTGCTACAGGAGCGAAACTGAGGACGCGCGAAGAGTGCGGAGAGCGAGGCAGGTCTGTCCAGCGGGTTTTGTGGGCGGGCGGGGTGGTGGAACGAAAAGTTGATTCTCTAAAGGTGGATGGGCGGGTCTCTCCGCCCATGGCTCGTCTCCCGAAGCGTGCGCGGGGACGCGCCCGCCCACCCGAGCAGAAACGTGCGCGGGGACGCGCCCGCCCACCGGGGCGGGCTTGCTATCAGCGTCCGCCGTAGAGCTTGGCGCCGAGGCGACCAAGCACCTTGGGGGCGAAGGGAGAGGCGGGAGCGACGTTCTTCGCCGCCTTTGCCGATCCGCGCGTCGAGGCGGCGACGGCGACTTCGGCTTTGACGGGACGCATCTGCGCCGCAGCCAGACGGGCGGCGGTCGAAGGATGCACTCGGGCGGGCAAGGTGGAGCCTGCGCGACGCGGCGCGCTCGTCTCGGCTTCCGAATCGGTCTGGCGGGAGCTGATAAATTCGCGGATCACCTCTTCGCGGGCGCGCTGCTTTTGCTCGACCTCGATGTCCTCGGCGGAGCGTTGCTCTTCCTGCTTGGTGATGGCTTTGCGCATCTTGGAGAGCGCAAGGTTTTGCAGCTGGCGCACGCGCTCGCGGGTGACGCGGAACTTGGCGCCGACCTCTTCGAGCGTGAGTTCGTCGCGACCATCCAAGCCGAAGCGATAGCGGATGATCTCGGCTTCGCGCGGATCAAGCGAATCGACCAGGCTGTTGAGCGCGAAATTCTGATTGCTGCCGCTGAGCTGCTCGAAGGGATCGATGGCGTTCTCGTCGCCGACGATTTCGCCAAAGGTGGTCGAGTCGCCGTCCTCGCCGATGGGCGCGTCGAGCGAGGCGGGCCGCACGCTCACGGACTTCAGGTGGGCGACCTTGCTGGTCGGAACCTGAAGCTCGATGGCGATTTCTTCGTCGGTGGGCTCGCGGCCGAGTTCCTCGGTGAGCGCCATGGCGGTGCGGCGCATCTTGGAAATTTTGTCCACCAAGTGAACGGGCAGGCGAATGGTCTTCGACTGGTTGGCGAGGGCGCGCTTGATGGACTGTTTGATCCACCAGGCGGCGTAGGTGGAGAGCTTGCCGCCCTTGTCCGGGTCGAAGCGTTCGACGGCTTTGATAAGGCCGATGTTGCCCTCGCTGATGAGGTCGAGCAGGGGCAGGCCGAAGTCCTTGTAGTCCATCGCGATTTTCACCACGAGGCGAAGGTTGGCGGAGATCATGTGATCGCGGGCGGCCTTGTCGCCCTTGAGGATGCGCTTCGCGAGCTTCACCTCTTCGTCGATGGTGAGGAGCGGAGTTTTTCCGATCTCTTGGAGGTAGAGTTGGAGATTGTTCCGCTCGGGCGTTTCGGCAGGGGAGGCGGCGGCGGCGCGCACGGGCTCCAGAAACGAAGGAGCGGATTCCATCGAAGCGACGGTGACGGCGGCTTCGTTGGTGTCGGAGTTGAGGGTGGAAACGGGCATAGTCGGTTGGGTTTAAATTTTAACCTGAGCCTGAACGTTTTGTGCCATCCGGTGAGGCACGACGCATATTCGTATTATGTAACGTGTGTGCGCAATGGGTTCCGCCCAAAAATACGTCATTTTGGGCAAAAAATGCTGAGTAGGTAGAGGAGTTGGGCGCGGATAGGATATGCAATTTGTTGCTCTATAGGCGCGGTCAAGAGGGCGGAGGGTTAAGCGTCCGCAGTGGATGGGTGCCATCTTTGGGTGAGTCGGAGCGGTGTCGCTGTGTGGTGTCGCTGAGAGCGAGCAGACGGGGGCCGATGGTGGGAGCATGAGCAAAACGTGATTTGCCCCCCGCGTTCGCTATGAGCGGGCGAAGGCGATGAGATCGGCGAGCAGGCGGGCGTGGCGGCCGTTGCCGTGGCGCCAGGGATGAACCGCCGCGAGTCCGTGGTGCAGGCGCACGCAAAGTTCGTCGGCGGAAAAGACGGTATGTTCGTGCTAGGCGCGGGCGTCGTTGAAAAGTGAATACAGGCGCGCTTCCACTTCGCGGGGCGGGACGCCGAGGTTGAGTTCGCAGTCGCGGATCTTGCCCGCCCAGCGCCAGACTTGACGAAACATGCGGCGGTGCGGTTCGCGCGCGAAGAGATGGTCGAGCAGGTCGGCGGGGGAGAGCTTGCGACGCGGCGCGAAGAGCCAGCGGCGGGCATCGAGGATGTTGGCGCGCTCGAGCAGGTTGAGCTCGGCCACGGTGGCGACGCTGGGAATGAGGAAGCGCTCCTCGTCCGGGGAAACGGGCGTGGTGCCGGAGCCGTCGCGCGAAGGCGGGAGCAGGCTCATGGGGCGGGCGGGAGGTCGTGGCTCGCCTGATCTTCGAGCGCCATGGAGTGCTCGGTCGCGCGCAGGTGGGCGAAGTCCGGATCGCGGCGGGCGGCGAGTTGGGCGAAGGTGAGGCCGTTGCGGGGCACCAACGCGACCACGAGTTCGCAGTCCATGGCACCGGCCACGCGGCGTAGGGTGGCGAGGGTGATGGCGTCGTTTTTTTCCGCTTTCTCGTAATCCTGCACGGCGGAAGGCGTGACCTTGAGCGTGGCCGCGACGGCGGCGCGAGATAGGCCGAGGGCGTTGCGAACGGCCGTCAGCCAACCGTGAACCGGGCGGGAAACGGGGCGAATTGATTGAGTAACGGAATCGAGGCTGCTTATGGTTATGACTATCAAATAATGTGATTTCAAACAGCTATAACTGTTAAAGTATGGGATTAGTGCAAGCTATAGCTATGAATTTTTGCTATGAAACGAAAGCTACACTTGGAATTAAAGGACCAAGCCCAGCACTTGGTTTCCAATCAATCAGGCCGGCGGCGTGATCAGGGCGACCTTGGGAAAGTAGGTGCGGTAGCGGGCCGTGTCGCGGGTGAGTAGGCGCAGGCTTTCGATTTGGGCGTGGGCGCCGATGTAGAAATCCGGCAAGGGGGAGCGGCGTGCGCCGTCGCGTTTTCGGTAGGCGAGAAAGGCTTGGGCGGCGAGGAAACCGGCTTCGTAGGGCAGGGCGAGGCGGGTCAGTGAAAGCGGAGTGAGGGCGCGTTCCAAAGCGGCGGCGGTGCGGTAGGCGGCGGCGAGTTCGGCGTAGATTATGGGGTTGATCGCGAGTTCATCGGTCGCGGCGGCGGCGAGGATTTGCGCCTCGGACCAATCGCCCCAAGTCGGGTCGTCGGTGAGCACGTCGATCAGGACGTTGGCATCGACGAGGATCATTTGGCGTCGTCGCGGGTGAGTTTCATGACGGCGGCGGTGCTAAGGCCGGCGTCGGCGGTGCCGCGGGCGCGGCGGAGCGCGGCCTTGAGGCGGCGGAGGCGGTCCGGTGCGGCGGGTTTGATGAGGACGCCGCCCTCGGCGGCCTCGAAGGTGACCTCGCCGCGCGCCGGAAAGCCGTAGCGTTTACGCAAGGCGAGCGGAATGGTGACCTGGCCTTTGCTGGTGAGTTTCATCCTGCGGTAAGACTTTTGTCGAATAGTAAGACTTGTCAATTGCGTGATCCCGACTCGAAGACGACCGCACGCCGGTAAGAGCGTTCAACGTTTCTCGACCGGACCCCGTTGGAGGGTTCGGCCTGACCCCCGTTGGATGGTTCTCGTTGGATGGTTCACCCCGTTGGATGGTTCGCTCTTCCAAGTTGAAGATCTATGACGGTCGAACGATTAACGGTTACGATGCCTGCCGATCAACCGCGTAAACATCATTACTTGCCGCAATTTTATTTGAAGGGGTTTGCGGGGACAGGTGGTCGTTTGTTTCAATGCGAGCGTCGCATTGGTAAGCTGGTCCCGACGAACGTGGGAGATGCTGCGACCCGCAAAGATTTCCATCGATTCGAACACGTTGACTCTTCGTTCGACCCCTTTGCAGCGGAGAAGATGCTTGCGGAGGTGGAAGGCGTCCAAGCCGACTTTCTCCAACAGGCGATGGATAACCCAGAATTGCTCGGCACTGACTTGGCGCTAAGGGCGGAAATACTGGGATTCCTACAGATGATGTTCTTTAGGGTGCCTAAGATCCACACGATGATTGCGAACTCCTCGCGTAAGACCTTGGAGGCACGCATTCGAGTGATGGAGAAAAACGGTGGATTTGAGGATATGCCCGATGAATTAAAGCGCTACCTGAATGGGCGAAGCATTTCGGCAGTGGTTCAAGCCGAGCTGAAAAATTGGTTTCTGATTTTAAGCATGCTGCAACTTGGGACCGATCAAGCGCTCTACAAGCTGCTATGGCCAATGAACGTGGCGATCTTGGTGGCCAAAGGATTTCGAGGGTTTATCGCGGGTGACGCGGCTGTGGCCATTTACGACCGCCGACACGGCCTGACGACCAACAAGGCGGCGGGTTTCGCAAGCCCAACTGTGGAGTTTTCGTTTCCGCTTTCGTCACGAATGTTGCTACTGGTTGGCCGTGAAGTCCGTCCCGGCGTCTTGAATGTATCGGACGACGAAGTCCTTCAATTTAACCAGCGCACCATCGTCTGGTCGGAACGCTTCTTGTTTGCCGAGGCTTTTGATGCGCTGACGCTGCGGGACATCATGGCCTTGTCGGACCGTCAGGCGGGGTTTTTAGCGGAAAATTTCGATGCGTCCGACGGAATCTACACCGTCAGCCGAATGAATCCCGTTTGTCCTAGCTTGCTGAACGTTTCCTAGGAACCGACTTCGCGCACACCTTGGAGGAGATTCGGAAAAATGGAATTTTTCGTGGATGCGGCCATGTCGATGGAAATTAGTTCGGCGGCTAGGGGATAAAGAGTTCAGCGCCGACTTTGAAACGGTCTGAGAGGCGGCGGACGTGTTCGAGGGTGAGTTGGCGGGTGCCTTTGAGCAGCTTGTAGGCGGTGGAGCGGTCCACGCCGAGGATGCCACCGAGGTCGTCGCCGGTGAGCTGGTTTTCTTGCAGGAGAAACTTGAGCGCCGCTGGCCCTTTTAGCTTCGACGGCGGGCCGAGGTGTTCGGATTCGTAAGCCTCGACGAGCTGGCTGAGGAGTTCGAGGTAGTCCTCCTGGTCGGCGTTCAGTTTGTGACCGGCCAGCGCGTCGATGACCTCGACGGTGTTGTCGTAGGCGGCTTGGTCGTGGATCGGGCGCGGGATGTGCAGGGCGATAAGATCGGCGTAGCGAGCGGGGAGTTTGGCGGGAAGAAAAGTAGCGGACTTTTTCACAGGGTTCCTTTCCAGGTGTCGCGGTCGTATTCGGCGTGGGTGAGCACGTTTAGAATGTAGATGCAGCGACGATTGTAGTGGATGGCGGTTATCAGACGGTAGGCGTTGGTGAGATTGAAAACGGTGACGCTGCGTCCGCTGGCGACTTTGACTTGGTCGGCGTGCGGGAAGGTTTGGCGGACATCGACGAGATTGGTCCAGGCGGCGAGGCTGGCGACGGCGTGCCAGTGGCGAATGGTCGGGGCGGCTTTGGCGTGGTGTCGTGCGGCGTCTTCCAGGCGTCTTCGGGTGATTATGCGCATGGCCGACGTGGTGGCTGGAACGTGTGGCCAAATTGGCCACATGGGCAAGCGGATTGTGCTTCGGGAGTGAATTGCTTCGGAGCGGCGCGCCCGGCGGTCACGCCCTACCTTTGGAGCTTGGTGCGGAGGTAGG
>CAZOGV010000043.1:0-17175 GCA_964579225.1 uncultured Akkermansia sp.
ATTTCTGTTAAGTTATTAGGGACTAATAGTTTAAAATCGATCACGGCGTGAGGCGGAGGAGGCGGGCGCTATTGATGATGACGGTGGTGCGGCGTGAGACGTGGAAGAGAAACGCGAGGCGGGTGAGGTCGTTGGTCATGAGGGCGACGTCGGCGGTGCGCTCCGAGATCTCCGCCCCGCCCGTGCCCATCGCTGCGCCGAGGTGGCCGGCTTTTCAACTGGGTGGGGTAGGGGGCATGGTGATGGGTTATTCCCAGGCGGCGAAGGGGTCGGGGTATGCGGACCAGCGGCGGGGGCCGCGGGCGAACTCGGCGTCGGTGAGGAGGCAGGCGTCGAGCGAGGCGCGGAGGGTGGGTTCGTCCATTTCGGCGGCACCGATGAAGACGATCTCCTGGCGGCGGTCGCCGTGCGGCTCTTCCCAGTGCTTGCCGATGACGGCGCGGGCCTCGTCGGTGGCGGGCCAGTCGGACTTTGGGGTGGCGGCCCACCATTCGCCAACTGTATCCACGCGGCAAATACCGCCGGCGTGCGACCACTCGCCGACGTGGTCGGGGCGGGTGGCGAGCCAGAAAAAGCCTTTGGAGCGGACCACGCCGGCGGGCGGGGTGACGGTCCAGGCGTAGAAGCGTTCGGGGTGGAAGGGGCGGCGGGCGCGATAGATGAAGCTGCGTATGCCGTATTCGTCGGTCTCGGGGTGTTCCTCGCCACGCAGGGTGCGGAGCCAGAGGGGGGACTTGCTCGCGGCGTCGAAGCTGAAGCGGCGGGTGTCGAGTAGTTCTTTTATGGATACGCGGCCGTGCTCGGCGAGGAGGAAGCGGGCGTCGGGGTTGAGGGTGCGGACGAGGCGGGTGACGATCTCGCGTTGGTCCTCGGTGAGGAGGTCGGTCTTGTTGAGGATAAGGACGTCGGCGAATTCGATTTGTTCGGCGAGGAGCTGGGCGAGGGTGCGGTCGTCCTCGGGGCCGGTGGCCTGGCCGCGATCCTGGAGGAGGTCGTCGGAGGCGTAGTCGTTGAAGAAATTAAAGCCGTCCACGACGGTGACCATGGTATCGAGGCGGGCGACGTCGCCGAGGCTGACGCCGTCCTCGCCGGCGAAGGTGAAGGTCTCGGCGACGGGGAGGGGCTCGGCGATGCCGGTGGACTCGATGACGAGGTAGTCGAAGCGGCCCTCGCGGGCGAGGCGGGCGACCTCGATGAGGAGGTCTTCGCGGAGGGTGCAGCAGATGCAGCCGTTGGAGAGCTCGACGATTTTCTCGCCGAGTTGGGAGACGGCGGCGGCGCCTTGGCCGACGAGGGCGGCGTCGATGTTGACCTCGGCCATGTCGTTTACGATGAGGGCGACGCGCAGGCCCTCGCGGTTGGCGAGGATGTTTTTCAGCACGGTGGTCTTGCCGGCGCCGAGGAAGCCGGATAGCACGGTGACGGGCAGGCGGCGGTCGATGAGTTCGGCTTCTAGGGGCGCGGTCGCGGTGGACGAGAGAGTGGACGATTTGGGCGGAAGCATGGTGGTGTTGGCGGGGCCAACCCGAACCTTAGCAAAGTCGTCAAGGGGGCGGGGCGTCACCGGTCTTGCGTGGGGGGTGTCGGCGGTGGCGGTGAACGTGGCGTTGTCGTATTGGTTGGCGGCGCGGCGGCTGCGGCCGGTGGTGGCGTGGGGTCTGGCGCGGATCGGGTGCGGGTTGCGGAGGAGCCGGTGCGGTCGGCGTGGGAGCTGGCACTGGCGTTGCGCGTGGTGCCGGGGACGCCGTTATTTTTGCAGAGTTATCTGCTGGGCCTGGCGCGGGTGCCGTTCGGGATGTCTCTGGCGGTTTCGACGGCGGTGCCGGCGGCGTATATCACGGGCATGGTGCTGGCGGGCGACGCACTGGAGCGCGGCGACAAGTCGATGTTGCTGGCGGGAGGCATCGCATGAGCGGCGGCGGGCGCGGGGCTGCATTTGCTGCGCAAGCGGCTGGTGAAATGGTTTCGGGAGCGGAGGGCGGCGGAGCAGGCGGCGAGGGATGGGGCCAAGGGCGCGGAGGGGGAGTCGAGCCATTGAGTCGAGCCATTGAGCTCACGCTCAATCCTACTCCGAGCCACCGAATCGGATCATTGAGCTCACGCTCAATCCTACCCCGACGAGTCGGGGTAAACTATGCGACGTCGGCGGCGCGGAGGTTTTGGCGAAAGATACTGGCGGGGGAGGGGCGAACGCGTAGGGTGGGTGACTTTACTCTTTTGCCATGACGATTGACGAGAAACGCCAGACCCTGATCGAAGACCTGACGACGCTGCCCGATGTGGAGGAGCGTTTCATGTATCTGATGGACAAGGCGAAGAAGTGGCCGGCGATGGACGCCGCGCTGAAGAGCGACGAGCGTCTGCTGCCGGGCTGCGTGTCGCGGCTTTGGTTGTATCCAGAATTTCGTGACGGGCGGTGCTGGTTCGCGATGGACGCGGAGGCGATGATCTCGAAGGGCGTGGCGGCGGTGGTGTGCGGGTTTTATCAGGGCGAGACGCCGGCGGAGATTTTGGCCAACGAGCCGGACTTTTTGGGTGAGGCGGGGTTGACGCAGGTGTTGTCGTCGAACCGGAGCAACGCGTTGTCGAATCTGCGGAGACGCATCAAGGCCTACGCGGAGGCGTGCGCGGCGGGCGCGGTTACGGAGAAGGGCGGGTGAGCAACGCGCGGGCAGGCGAGGGCGCGGGTCGCAGCCGCGATGGGCTCAGGGTGCGGCGGAGGCGGGGGTGACGTCGGTGAGCCACCAGCCGTCGGCGCGCCGGGTGAGGGTGGCGGTGATTCTCTGATTTTTTTTCGCGGCTGCGAGGGTGGGGGAGTCCACTTTTAGGAGCATGGTCATCTCGCGCATGACGCCGGGGATTTCCTCGTGATGGACGAGAAGAGCCTGTTTTCCGGGAAGGATTTCGAGGATGACGCCTCGGAGGGGGTGACCGGGTTCGGCGGCGGGGGTTTCCGCAGTGGTGGAGGCGGGCGCGGAGGCGAGGCAGGCGGGGCAGCCCTCGGCGGCGCGGCCGGTCAAGGCGAAGGCGGGGATGAGGAGGCTTACGGCCGAGGCGCGGAGGAGGGCGGAGGTGTTCATTTAAGCGAGGGAGCGGAGGGAGCGAAGGAAGGCGTCGTGTTCGAGCGGGGTGACGACGAGGGGCGGGCCTGAGCAGGGTTTTAAAGGAGTTGGCAGCATACCAGCGGGAGAGTTTTTCGCGATGGGAGACCGCGATCATTTTTCCAAGCGGAAGGATGTGTGAGCCGCGCTTATGGGGAGTGTCGGCGGCGGCGGGTGGCGAAGAAGAGGGCGAGGCCGGCGAGGGAGGCGAGGAAGGCGAGGGTGGTGACGACGACCAGGACGGCGTCGCGGGTGGGTTTGTGGCGGATAAAGGAATACTTGTGGAACCAGCTGAAGATATTGGCCTCGAACTGGCGCGCATCGTTGGTGAGCCGGGCCACGCCGCCGGTCTGCGTGCTCACGTAGAGGCGCGTGCCCTTGCCGTCATCCACGTCGATGCGATGGACGGGGAGGAGGCGAAAAATCGAAATGTATTCGTAATCGAAGGCGTCGAGTCGGCGCGTCCAGCGGATGGGAAAGGCGCCGAACTGGCGCGAGGCGATTTCGACGGCGTAGCGTTGATCGGCCTCGGCGTCCTCGCGTCCATCGAGGGCGTTAACGTAGCGCGGCACGGGCGAACCCGCGGCGAGGACTTGATACCACGGTTCGCCGCCGATGGTGCGCAGCGAGAGCGATTGCACGGCGAGGTCGCGACCGCCGAGGCGTTCAACGGCTTCGGCCGGGGCGACGCGCACGGCGGCGGCATCGATCGCGCCCGCTGGCTGCGGACGCGGCGGCGGGGACTGCGTCCACGTCATGACAACATGGAGGATGCCGCTGCCCGTGGCGGCGAGGACAGTGACCGCGCAGGCGAGTCCGATCCAGCGGTGCAAAAAACGAAGCGTTGAAGATTTCATGAGGGAAAGTCCCAAACCGGTTGGTCACTTATTAAGTGACCAACCGGTTTGGGGAATGGGGCGGGTTGGTGGTTAGAAACGATACTCGATACCGGCGAAGACGGAGCGGCCGTCACCGGGGAGGAACTGCGTCTGGTCGGCACCCAGCGCATTCCGGATCACGCCGTGGCTGGCCGCGTAGGTTTCGTCGGTGAGGTTTTTCGCCTCGATGAACCAGGAGAAACCTTTGTCCACGCGGCGGCCAAGCTTGAAACCGAGCAACGCATACGGATCGGCCGCAAACGTGTTGGCGTGGTCAATGTAAGATTTGACCGGCACCCACTCGAAGGTCGGGCCGACATACCAGCCGGTCTTCGTCTCATAGACGAGTTCACCGCGGATGAGGTGTGGAGGAAGGCCGGCGATGCGGTTGTCGTTCGAACCGGCGACACCGGGAGTGGCGCCGTCGAAGCGGAAATCACCGTAGGTCCAGGCGGCGCGGAGCACGACACGATGGTCGGCCTCGGTCTTCCATGATTGACCGAGCACGTCGGCCGCAAAGCCGAGTTCGACGCCTTGGTGGATGGTGCGGTCGGCGTTGAGGGTGCCGGTGACGGGGCCGGGGAGGCTGATGGCGAGAAGTTCGTCGTCGATGCGGGCGTGGTAGAGGGAGGCTTCCCAGCGGAGGAAGCCGCGTTCGCCGCGGGTGCCGAGTTCGAAGGTCGTGGCGGTCTGCGCTTTGTTGGCCACGACAACCGCGCCGGTCGTTCCTCCTTCGCTGAATGACGGCGGTTCAAAACTGCCGCTCACGTTGGCGTAGAGCTGGGTGTCCCTGGCGGCGTTGTCCCAGCGCAGACCGATCTTCGGCGAGACCTGATTGAAGTCCCGGTCGTAGGTGGTGCCGGCGGGATCGGCGATCTGAGCGCCAAGTGCGTCGAAGGTGCCGAGACGGGTGTTCTTACGCGTGCTGTGCGTGGCGGCGAAACCGAGGGAACTCGTGAAACCGGCTCCGAGCGAGAGCTGACTCTCAAGGTAACCCTCGAGGTTGGTGGCGGTCTGCTCGTCGCGCTGACGAAGAACGCCGCGGGCACCCAAGTTGTTGGCAAACCACGAGGAGTTGGTTTGTCCTTGGTTGAACAACACACCGGCCCGCAAGCGGTGTTCGCGACCGAGGAGATCCGTGCTGTTATCCAAATTCAAACCGAGCAACGCATCGTTGGAGACCTGATCGATCACTTGGAAAATCGGGTGATCAAGATCTTTGTAGGTCCACGCGGCGACCAGGTTCCACATCGTGTCGGGACCGGCGTCAAAGCTGGTCTTGCTGGCGATGCGGATGAGTTCGAAGTCGCGCTTCTGGTCGTTGAGCACGTTGGCCGGATTTGCCTGGGAGGGATCAGCCTCGAGCTGGGCCTTGTTGAGGCTGCCGGGGAGTTCGGAGTCGCTCTTGATCGCGCTGACGTAGAGACGTGTCTCGATGTTTTCAGATAGACGCACACCGGCGTTGGCGAAGAGACGCTGGTTGTTCTGCTTCGTATGGTCGCGGAAGCTGTCCTGCGACTGCTGGGTGAAGCTGCCATAGACATCCGTGGACTCGAAGGCCGCGCCGCCGGCGATGGTGGCGCGCAGATAATCCCACGAACCGACTTCCAAGCGGACGAAACCACCGGGAGAAGTGCGGCCGTTGCGCGAGACATAGTCGATGGCGCCGCCCAATGTGGACGAGCCGTAGGCGAGCGCATTGCCGCCGCGCCAGACGTTGATGTAGGCGGTCGCGGTCGGCTCCAGCGACTGCATGTCGAAGCCGCCGTCGGCGAGGTTGATGGGCACGCCGTCCTGGAGCACGCGGATGCCGCGTCCGTGGAAGGTGCGCTGAAGACCGGAGCCGCGGATGGAGAGGCGGGCCTCGTCGGAGCCGAAACGCGACTGGGCGACGACGCCGGGCGAGAGGAAAAAGGTGTCGGCGAGGGTGGAGGCGCGGCCGGTGAGGTAGCGTTCGGCGTCGATGACCTCGACGCCTCCGGGGGTGAGGGCGAGGTCGGCGCGGGCGGAGGCGAGATCGGGGACGGTGAGCGAGGGTGAGGTGATGCGCGAGGCGCTGACGTTGACCGGGTCGAGGACGACGGCGGGGGCGTTTGTCGGAGCCGAGGTGGTTTGGGCCGCGAGGATGGCGGGCGTTAAAGAGAGGAGGGCGGGGAGGACGGACGGGAATTTACGGGAAAGGGACATGTTGCAGACGGGCTGAGTTCAGGTGGGGCGCGCGCGTGCGCACAGGACGGTGACACGCGGGAGCGCGATGGACGCGGACGGGCAGACGGCGACAAGAGTGTCGCCGCTCCTTGGGACTGACTCAGGCCGCGCGCGGCGGCTCGGTGGGCGGGGCGGGACGCGCGTTGGCGTCGGGTCGGAAATGCTCCGCCGGCCACTCGGGCGCGGACGCGGATGCAGAGGCGAAAACAAAACGGTGCTCGGGGGCGGCCGCGAGCAGGAGGGTGGCCTTGGCGGCGGGATCGCGAGGCAGCGCGTCGGGGGCGGTGCCGTCGGCGTCGGTGCGAGTTTTGCCGTCGGCGACGAATTCGCAGACACCGCAGAGATTATCGGCGGTGAAGGTGAGGCGGATGGCCTCGGAGAGCGGCATGCTCTGGCTGTAGTTCGCGATCATGCGGCCCCAGGCGAAACTCTGCACCAAGTCCCAATGTGCGCCGTTGGCGAGGAGCCAGGCGCAGAGGACGAGGATGGCGGAGAGGCGGCGCATGCGAGAGGGGCGGAGCGAAGGAGACGGTGTGTTAAGCAGTCAAGCCAAACCGCAGGCGCGCACCGCTGTCGGAACGTTTTTGAAAAAGGTCTCGGCAACGCCGGAGGCATGTGGGATGCGTGAGGCTTTGCTTAAACCCTACAAATTATGGCCCTTTGGGAATATAAAGTGATCACCAGCGGCAAGGGAGGCTTCGCCTCCGCCACCATGCTCGAGAGCTACCTGAACCAGCTCGGCAAGGATGAATGGGAGATCATCGACTTTCGCACCGACCCCGCCAACTCGCTCGCCTTTCAAGGACTGGTCCGGCGTCCCACTCAACGCGAGTGGACGCTTGAGGCGGCGGTGGCCGCGGCAGCCAAGGTGGAGGCGGATAAACTTCGTGCCGAGCTGATGCAAAAGCAGCATGCCGGCGACGTGAACGCTTCGTCCGACGCGCCCGAAGGCAGTGGCGCCGCCGCCGGGAAGGCGGCGGGTCCGGAGAGTTTGCGCAAGCTGCGCGACACGGATCTCGACCACGATCCCGAGGCGCTGGCCGACGAGGCCTCGCATGGCGCGGACGACTGGAACGACGACGCCTTCGAGGACGACCTCCCGGTGTTTTTCGACGCCATCAAGCCCCACCTGCGCAAGAACCAGAACACGCCCGGCCAGTCCGTGGCGCTCAACTACCTGGCCAAGCGCTGGGAGCAGCCGGAGCCCGATTTGCACGGCGCGTTGATCGAATGCGGCTTCGTGATTCCGGAGAACGAGAACGACGCGCCCGTGTATCTCGACTACGAGGGCGATCTTTACTGGGTGGAGAAAAACAATCGCGGCCAGTTCTTCCTGAACACCCGCGAAAAGCCGCGTCCTCGTTATCGCGTCACGCAGGGCAAGCCGCTCGATCCGAGCGATCCGGCGTTCGTCGCGCTGGCCGAGGAACAGGCCGCGATCGAGGCGGAGAAGGCGAAGCGCGCGGCGGCGCAGGCCGAGCGCGAAGCGGCCGAGCAGGCGCGGCGCGCCGAGCGCGAGGCGCAGCGGCAGGCGGCCGATCAGGCGCGTCGCGAGCAGCAGGCTGCGGCGCATGCTGCCCGCGAGGCGGCCCGTGCCGCGAAGGCGGGTGCGACCGGCGGCGGCGAATCCCTCGTGAACGCGGCGTCTGCGGCGTCTGCCGCGTCTGCCGCGGGGGCCGCGTCTGCTGTGGCGGCGGTCGCCGCCGATTCCGCCTCGTCGCACGACGCTGAGATGGGCTCGGCTTCCGCTTCGGCGGTGGCGGCGACGCCCGGCACGCTGCCGACTGGCGAGGCTTTGCTGGATGCCATCCGCCCGCAGATGCGGCGCAATCGGCGCGGACCTGGTTACTCGGGTTCGAGCGCTTATCTGGCGAAGTTTTTCAAGGTTGAGGAGGTTGCGCTCAAAGCCGCGCTCGCCGAGCTCGGTCTCGCGCCTTCCGAAGCGCCCGGCGACAAGGCGGAATTCAAGACCATCGGCGACTACGTGTATTGGGTAAACAAGGACGGTAACGGCGGCTACTGGATCAACGGTCGTGAGGCCGGTCCGCGTGATCGCGCCGAGGGCGGCGCGCCGGCGCCGGCGTCCGCATCCACTCCGGCTCAGGCGTCGGCTCAGGCTCCGGTGACTTCCGACGGCACCCAGGGCTCGGTCGCGATGGTCGATCAATCGGTCGCCACCGCTTCGTTGCCTTTCGAAAAGGGTGGCGAGTCCACCGCCGGCGAGCCGCCGATTTTCCGCGCCGTGCCGCGCGCGATGCCGCCGCTCGCGGCGGCGGCTCCGGCCCCGGACGTCGCCGGCGTGACGAAGGTCGAAAAAGTGGAGAAAGCAGCACCCGCAGTGGCAGCACCCGCCGCCGGACATCCGCTCGCGGCGGTGCGCTTGCTGATGAAGACCAACCGCAGCAAGAGCGGCGTGTCAGGCTCGCTTTCCTTCCTCGCGAAGGCGCTGGAGCGCGACGAGTCGGTGTTGGTCGCGGCGCTATCCGCGCTCGGTTTGTCGGCTCCGGCCGAGGTGGCGGAGGGCGAGGATGAGCCGAAGCCGGTGTTCGTTGAGCACGCGGGCGAGATCTTCTGGATCAGCCGCTACGCGAAGGACGGCTCGCTTTGGCTCAACGCCAAAGTCGCCAAGTCCGCCGCGCGCAAGACGCCGACCAAGGCCGCGTCGGCCGCGCCGAAAGCGGCGGGTCGTTCCGCGCCCAAGCCCGGCACCAAGCGCCGCTCCGCCTCCGCGATCGAGAGCGACGCGGCGGCCGAGGAGTGATCCGCGAGTTGCGAGCGAGGTAAATCAAACGGCCCGCCCGGCGATCATGCCGGGCGGGCCTTTTGTTGTGGTATTAATCGTCGCGAAAGTTTTTGGCATGCGGGATTCTTGCAAGCGCCGCACCCTTTTGTCCCGCCTCTCACGAGGCGAGCTACGTCCAATCCCGGAATCCGGGTTTGACGGAACGGCGGCATCCTCGTCGCCGCTCCGTGCCAGTCCTTTCGCAACGATTGATAGGACTGAGGAGCCCGTGCCACCCGCTCAGCGTGCGATGTCGGACTGGGTCAGGACCTTGAAACCGTGGTTGTTCAGCGACTGCGCGGCGACGTCCTGATCCTCGATGTTGAGCACGAGAGCCGACTTGCTGTCTGGGCGTTTGATGAAGCTGTAAACGTAGTGGATGTTGATCTCCGCCTCCAGCAGCGCGGCGAGCACTTCGCGCAGGTCGCCCTCGTCGTTGATCTCGACTGCGAGGACCTCGCATTCGGTGTAGGGAAAATCGTTGTTCACCATCAGCTCGCGGGCCTTGTCGTTGTCGTCCACCACGAGGCGCAGGATCGTCGTGTCGGTGAAATCGAGCACGGTGAGCGCCATGATGTGGACGTCGTTGGTTTTGAGCAGGGACGTGAGATCGGAGAGGCGACCGACGCGGTTCTCGGTGAAAACGGAGAACTGTTTAACGGGATCGAGGGCGGACTGAATGGTGTTGGACATGCGTGGTTTGACGGAATGAACGCAGCCTGTCCCCGCCGCGCGCGGGGCTCAAGGCCGCTATTTCGCGGCGGGCACGAAAACCAGCGCGGCCGAGTTCATGCAGTAGCGCAGGCCGGTGGGCGCGGGGCCGTCGGGGAACACGTGGCCGAGGTGGCCTTCGCAGCGCGCGCAGATGCTTTCGATGCGGCGCATACCGTGGGAATTGTCGGCGCGGTCGAGCACGCGGTCGGGCGCGATGGGCCGGGTAAAGCTCGGCCAGCCGGTGCGCGAATCGAATTTATCGGCGGCGTCGAAAAGCGCGATGCCGCAGCCGGCGCAGTGATACGTGCCGGGCTTGCCCTCGGTTTTCCAATACGCGCCGGTGAAGGCGCGCTCGGTGCCGGCCTTGCGCAGGATTTTGTATTGTTCGAGGGTGAGACGTTCACGCCACTCCGCGTCGGTGAGGCGGACCTTGCCATCGGCATCGGCGGGCAAGAGTTCCGGCGCGGCGGCGGGGGCGACGGTGGCGACGGCCGAGGAGTCGGTGGCGGCGGGCGATGACGCCGAAGTCTCGGAGTCGCAACCGGTCAGAAAGGCGATGGCCGACAAAAGCCAAAACAGGGTGGGGAAGCGGGGGGACATAAGATGAAAGGCGGCGACGGTTGACGGCGGACGAAAAGCCCGCGCAACCTGTGCGAGATGTCAGGCGACGCAAATATTCCTCCGGCTAAACTTTTCCTGTGGCTCTCCACGCACACGGGCTTTCCGGCCGCGCGCCTGGCTCCCCGCGCCGAGCAACTTCTGCTCATGGGCGGCCTCATCCAAGAGGAGCATCTGCCGGCGCGCTCCGATACCGGCTCGCTCAGCCTCATCCCCGGCACGCCCGATACCGACAACGCCCAACGCTCCTCCCAGCGTGCTATCGCGGAAATGCGCCGCCGCGTGCATTTCAAGTGTGATAATGCCGCAAAAGTATGAGCCGGCTGGGTCTCTGGCGGGCTGCTGCTACGCAAAAACCAGTCCTTTGCCTGGTTCATTTCACTTGTTGGCGGGCGTGTTGGATGAAAGCTGAGTAAATGACGCGCGCCTTCGTTTTTCTGTTGGTTTTGGCGGGATTTTCCCCGTCCGCGTTGCGCGCCGAATTGCTGCACCGCGAGTATGTCACGCGTCACGCGGCTCCGTCGGAGCGGGTGATTCTGACGGTCGCGCGGGGCATGCTCGAAATCGTCAACGGGCCGGCGGGCGGCGAGGTGGTGATCGAGACCCGGCTGCGCGTGCAAGGTCCGGGCACCGGCGGCGCGACCGCCCGGAGTGACGAAGCGGTGCGCCCGCCTTCGCCGGAAGCGGTGGAGCGTTTGTTCAAACGCATGGCGCCGCGCGTGAAGTCCGGCGCGCGCGAGCTTGAGGTGCGCGTGGCCGATTCGCGCGGCGTGGTTTTCGACTGGGATTCGACCTTGCAGATGGTGATCGACATGAAAGTGACGCTGCCCGCCGGCCTTGATGTTCGGGTGCGCAGCGTCGAAGCCGGCGTGGCTTTCCCTGGAGCTTTTCGAGGCAACGTGGATCTGCGCAGCGATGGAGGCTCGGTTTTCGCCGATCGCATCGACGGCGATTTTATCGCGCGCACCGGCACCGGTAGCATCACTGTTTCCGAGGTCACGGGGCGCAGCTCGCTGCGCAGCGATACCGGACTAGTGCTCGCCGGTCGTTTGCATGGTCGGGCCGAGCTGCGCACCCTCAACGGCTCCGTTGAGGTGCAGCACGCTCACGATCACCTCACGATGCGCGGTGCCGACGCCGAACTCGTGCTTGGGGCCTCGGAGCCCTTGCCCAAGTCACTGGATTTACGGACTTCGGCCGGCCGCATCTGGGTGAACATTGATCACAACGCGGCGCTCTCGGTGGACGCCGTTTCGCGCATGCTCGGCAAGGTGCGCGTGCGAGGGCTGACGCCGACCCTAGATCAAGACGAGTCCGTCGCCACGCGTTCCACCTTCATCGCGGATTTGAACGGCGGCGGTCCCACCCTGTTTGTTCGCACCACCGGTGGCGAGATCGCCCTGGTGGGACGCGAGCCCATCGGGATATCCGCCGCTGCTCGCCGCGAATTCTGAAAACCGGCGCGCGCGCTCGCGCGGGCTTGCCGCGCGACGCTCCGCCGCCACCGTGCGCGCATGGCAATCGCAAGCGCGTCCGCTTCCTACACCGAACTCACCGCCCGGCTGAAACGCATTCACACGCTGAACTCCGTCGCCGGCCTGCTCGGTTGGGACGAACAGGTGAATCTTCCCGTCGGCGCCGCCGAGCGGCGCGGCGAACAAATGGCGCTGCTCGCCGAACTCGCCCACGCCGAGGGCGTCGCACCCACGCTGGGCGAACTGCTCGCCGCCTGCGAGGCCGCGAGCGACGTGCTGCCGCCAGAAGCGCATATCGTGGTGGCCCACGCGCGCCGCGACTTTGATCGCGCGACGAAACTCCCCGCCGAACTCGTCTCGGAAAAAGCCCGCCTCTCCAGCGAGGCCTACCACGCTTGGGCGGCGGCCCGCGCCGCCCGCGATTTTAAGGCCTTCGCGCCCTTCCTCGAAAAACACCTCGCGCTCGCCCGCCGCGAAGCGGAACTACTCGGCTACGGCGACCGGCCTTACGACCTCGCCATCGACCGCCACGATCCCGGGCTCACCACCGCGCAGGTGGACGCCTTGTTCACCCGCTTGCGCGACGGCCTGGTGCCGCTCGCGCGCCGCATCGACGCCCGCGTGGCGGCCGAGCAGGCGCGCGGCGAGGGTCCGGTGGCGTTGCGCGGTTTCGACGTCGAGGCGCAGCGCCGCATCGTGCGCCTGGCCACCGAACGGCTCGGCTTTGATTACAAGCGCGGTCGGCTCGACGTCTCGCTGCATCCCTTCTGCGAAGGCTCGGGCGACGATGTGCGCCTCACCACGCGTTTCGACGCCGACCAGCCGCTCGACGCGCTCTACAGTTCCATTCACGAAGCCGGCCACGGCATGTATGAACAAGGTCTGCCGGCCGAGCACGCCGGCACCGCGCTCGGCGTGGCGGCGGGCATGGCGGTGCACGAGTCGCAGAGCCGCCTCTGGGAAAACCAGGTCGCGCGCTCGCGCGCCTTCTGGCGCTGGCTCGAGACGGATTTCCGCGCGGCGTTTCCCGGTCCGCTCGCCGGCGTTTCCGGCGATGCGCTGCACGCCGCCGCCAACGCGGTCGAACCGGGCGGTCTCATCCGCGTCGATGCTGACGAGGTCCACTACAACCTGCACATCCTGCTGCGCTTCGATTTGGAAAAACGCCTCTTCGCCGGCACGCTCCGGGTCGCGGATTTGCCCGAGGCGTGGGACGCCTTGAGCGAGGAACTGATCGGTCGCCGCCCCGCGCACGCCGGCGAAGGCGTGTTGCAGGACGTGCATTGGAGCGGCGGCGCCTTCGGGTATTTCCCGAGCTACACGCTGGGCAACATGATCGCCGCCCAGCTCTGGAACGCCGCGCAAAAGGCCCTGCCCGGCATCGAGGACGATTTTGCGCGCGGCGATTTTTCGCGCCTGCTCGGCTGGCTGCGCGCCGAGGTGCATGCGCACGGCCGACGCGAGGATGCCTTCGCGCTCACCCGCCGCGCCACCGGCGCGGAGCTCGGCCCGGAGGCCCTGCTCGCGTATTTGGAAAGCCGATACGCCTGAGTCGGAAAAACACGACTGAGCTCTGAACGAATGAACAAAGGCCCCGATGCCTCGGCGGACACGGAGGTCCGCCCTCCAGATCGGACGCCTCCGTCCCCGCCGTTTGCCTCCTGCGGCACCAATTTAAAATCTCCCTTATGACCGCCGAACTCATCGACACGCACACCCATCTCGACGGCTTCGCCCAACGCGGGGAAACCGCCGCCGTGCTCGAACGCGCGGCGGCGGCGGGCGTCGTGCAAATGATCACGGTCGGCACCGCCAGCGACGACTGGAGCATCTACCGCGATCTCGCCGAGACGCATCCGGGGCGGGTGTTTTACACCGCGGGTCTGCACCCCTGCTCGGTGGACGAACGCTGGAGCGAGGAAATCGCGCAGATCGAGGCCTTCTGGCACGGCGCGGGCGCGCGTCCGGTGGCGCTCGGCGAATGCGGGCTGGACCGGTTTCACCTGCCGAAGGATGACCCTGCCGCGGCGGAGCGCGTGCTCGGCTGGCAGCGCGCGGCCTTCGCGGCGCAGCTCGTATTGGCGGCGCGACTACGTTGCCCGCTCGTGGTGCATTCGCGCGGGGCGTTCACCGAGTGCGTGGAGATGATCGATGCCAGCGGCGTGGAGTGGTCGCGCGTGGTGTTTCACTGCTTCGTCGAGGGCGCGGCCGAAATGGCCGAGCTGGCGCGGCGTGGTGGCTGCGGTTCCTTCACCGGAGTCGTCACCTACAAGAACGCCGACCCGGTGCGCGCCGCGTTGCGCGAGCAGGGCATGGAGCGGCTGATGTTGGAAACCGACGCGCCGTATCTGACTCCCGTGCCGCATCGCGGAAAGGCCAACGAGCCCGCCTTCATGCGCCATACGGCGGAGGCGGCGGCGCTTCAGCTCGGCATTTCGCTGGATGAACTCGCAAAAAAAACGACCGCGAACGCGCGGTCGTTTTTCGGGTTGGTTTGAGTGGATGGCGGCGGCTCAGGCCTCGTCGAACTTGCGGGCGAAGAGCGCTTCGAGCTCGTTGAGCATGGCGTCGGCGTCGGAGCCGGTGGCGAGAAATTTGACCTTCGAGCCCTTGCCGGCGGCGAGCATCATGAGGCCCATGATCGATTTGCCGTTCACTTGCTCGTCGTCTTTCTCGACCATGACCTCGGCCTTAAATTTGTTGGTGATACGCACGATCATCGCGGCGGGGCGGGCATGGATGCCCATCTTGTTTTGAACAACAAGCTCTCGAACGAGTTGGGCGGTGGCGGCGGTATCGGTCTTTTCCATGAGGCGGCGCACGGTTCCCTCCGCCGCCCCGGCTTGCAACCCAAAAACCCGGAGCGCAGGCTCCGCGCTTTTATGAGCGTAAGCACCGCGATCATCGTTCCCTGCCGTCTCGAATCGACCCGCTTCCCGCGCAAGCTCCTCCATGAGGTGAAGGGTAAGCCCTTGGTGCTTTGGGTTGCGGAGCGTATCCGGGCCGAGGCGCCGGAGTTTCCGGTCTGGTTCGCGGTGGACGATCCGCTGCTCGCCGCGCCCTTGGAAAAGGCCGGTTTTAGCACGGTGCCGACCGATGTTGGGCATCAAAGCGGCACCGACCGCCTCGCCGAGGCGAACCGCCAGATCGGGGCGGCGCACGTTATCAATGTGCAGGCGGACGAGCCGCTGGTCACCGGCGCGCAGATCCGCCGGCTGGCGGAGTTGATCGCGGGACCGGCCGCGATGGCCACGCTCGCGACCCCGTTTCACCGCGCGGAGGATTTTGCGAATCCGAACCAGGTGAAGGTCGTTTTCGCGCCCGGCGGCGAGCATCGCGCCCTGTATTTTTCGCGCTCGCCCATGCCCTATGCCCGCGACCTTGGCGGCCGGGTGGACGACGCCTGGGTCCTGGCCAACCCGTGCTACAAGCATCTCGGCCTCTACGCCTACAAGGCGGGCTTGTTGGAGAAGTTCGCCTCGCTGCCGCCGGGCCGCTACGAGCGCATCGAAAAACTGGAGCAGCTGCGCGTGCTGGAAAACGGCTACGACATCGCCTGCGACGTCACCTTGGACGCCGGCCTCGGCGTGGACACGCCGGAGGACGCGGTGAAGTTCGAGGCCGCGCTCGGCTGAGTCGCCGGGCGGTTGATGTATGACCTCCGCTCACCTTGTTCATGAAACCTTTCCTGCGCTTTTCCTTCGTTAAACCCCCGCACGGCATTCGACCGGCAGGGTTTGGTGGATAAACCTTACACCATGTTAGATCCCTTCGGCCGCACCATCGACTACCTCCGCATCTCGGTCACCGACCGGTGCAACGAGCGTTGCCTGTATTGCATGCCCGAGGGCTACAAGGGCTGGGCCAAGCGGGCCGACCACCTCTCCGCCGAGCAACTCGTCGCCGTCGCGCGCGCGGCGGCGCGGCTGGGGTTCACGAAGTTTCGCCTCACCGGCGGCGAACCCTTGCTGCGCGGCGATCTGCTGGAAATCGCGCGCGGTATCGGTTCGTTCGATACCTTGCACAGCCTCGGCCTCTCGACCAACGCCACCCGCCTCGCGCCGCTCGCCGCCGATCTGGCCGCCGCCGGAGTGCGCTCGGTCAACGTGTCGCTCGATGCGTTGGACGCGGTTGTTTATCGCCGCGTGACCGGCGGCGATCTCGGCGCTGTCCTATCCGGCATCGAGGCGGCGGTGGCGGCGGGCATGTTTGTGAAGCTAAACTGCGTGCTCATGCGCGGGGTGAACGAGGACGAGCTGGCGCCGCTGGTGCGTTTCGCGGCGGCGCGGCGGTTTCCGGTGCGCTTCATCGAGTTGATGCCGCTGACGCGCACGGACGTGCTGACGCCGGCGAATTTCCTTTCCCTGGCCGACGCGCGGGCGCGCATCGAGGCGGAGCTGGGGCCCTTGCGCCAGCTGCCGGATTATCGGGCGGGACACGGGCCGGCGCGCTACTGGGAGGAGCCGTCGAGCGGCGCGCGCATCGGTTTTATCGGGGCGCTCTCGGAGCAGGATTTTTGCGCGAGCTGCAACAAGCTCCGCCTGACCGCCGACGGCAAGCTGCGCCCCTGCCTGGGCCGGCACGGCGAGATCGACCTGGCGGACGCGCTGGCCGACGGCCGGCTCGACGAGGTGATCTCGCGGGCCATCGCGCAAAAGCCGGAGAACCACGAGTTCCACGAGGACTACCACCCGTCGAGGCCGATGACGGCGCTGGGGGGCTAAAGACCATGAAGCGGAATCCGCAAGGAACGCGGCGCAACCGCGCGGGGCTTACCTCATACTCGAAGACATCATGCTAGACAAACTCGGCATCTGGGCGTGGATCGGCGGGGCGGCGCTGGCGGGCATCGCGGGCATGGTGAACGCCATCGGCTACCTGAGCTACAGCCACCAGGCGGTCACGCATCTCACCGGCACGGCGACGATGTTGGGCATCGCGGCGAGCGACCGGGCGCCGGCGGCGGCGGGACACGTCGGGCTGGTGATCATCGCGTTTTTGGGCGGGGCGATTTTGAGCGGGTTCATCATCCAGCGGCAGACCTTGAAACTGGGGCGTCGCTATGGCGTGGCGCTGGGCATCGAGGGCGGCTTGTTGCTCGCGGCGGCGCTGCTGATGCGGCGACACCACGAGGCGGGAAGCTACTTCGCTTCGGCCGCGTTTGGCCTGCAGAACGCGATGGCGACGACCTACAGCGGCGCGATCCTGCGCACGACGCACATGACGGGCATTGTGACCGACCTCGGCGCGATTCTCGGCCATGCGCTGCGCGGGCTCGAAATCGACGGCGCGCGGGTGCGACTCTACCTGCTGGTGCTCGGGGCCTTCGTCACCGGGGCGGCGGTCGGCGGGGTGTTGTTTCGTTTCGTGGGCACGGACGCCTTGTTTTATCCGGCGGG
>CAZOGV010000044.1:0-2790 GCA_964579225.1 uncultured Akkermansia sp.
TAACTTGTTCATTCTTTTTCCTATGTTCACGGATACGTGAACATGGCGCTTTAAGTGAACTAATCAAGTCCGCTTACTATGCGTTGGAATAGACAAAGACCAGGCTTTGTAGCCGCCTTGCAAGCTGAGGAGGGAGGCGAAGGGGGCGCGGGCGCGGAGTAGGGCGAGGGCCTTGGCGCTGCGGATGCCGCCGGCGCAATAGACCACCACGGAGCGGGCGGGGTCGAGGGCGGAGAGGTCGGCGGTGGGGAGGGCGGCGAGTGGGATGTGGAGCGAGGGCTCGATGGCTCCGAGGGCGCGTTCCCAGGGTTCGCGGACGTCGAGGAGCTGAGGGCGCTCGGCGGGGGCGGGGTTGGCGAGGGCGGCGCGGAGGGCGGCGGGGGGGAGTTCGTCGGATGCCGGCTGGAAGCCGGCGCTCCCAGTGGGGGCGGCGCAGGTTTGGCCGTAGCCTTCGGGGGGAAGTTCGGTGATGGCGCGGCTGCGTGGGTCGAGGGCGAGGCGCAGGGTGCGGGTGGTCATCGCCAAGGCGTCGTAGAGGAAGAGGCGGCCGGAGAGCGGCTCGCCGACGCCGGTGAGGAGCTTTATGGTTTCCGTCGCCTGGAGCGTGCCGATGAGGCCGGGGAGCACGCCGAGCACGCCAGCCTCGGCGCAGTTAGGCGCGGCTCCGGGGTCGGGCGGTTCGGGAAAAAGGCAACGGTAGGTGGGGCCGCCGCAGTGGTTGAAGACGCTGGCTTGGCCTTCAAAGCCCTGGATGGCCCCGTAAACGAGGGGGCGGTCAGCGAGCACACAGGCGTCGTTGACGAGGTAGCGGGTGGCGAAGTTGTCGGAACCGTCGAGCACCACGTCCGCCGAGCGGATGAGATCGAGGGCGTTGTCGCGGGTGAGGCGGGCGACGTGGGGCTCGATGGTGATGTGCGGGTTTAACGCGCGGAGGCGGGCGGCGGCGGCGAGGGCCTTGGGTTGGCCGGCGTCGGCGGATGTGTAGAGAATCTGTCGTTGAAGATTGGATACATCGACAGTGTCGGGGTCGATGAGCACGATGCGTCCGACGCCGGCGGCGGCGAGGTAGAGCAGGGCGGGGCAGCCGAGCCCGCCGGCACCGATGACGAGAACCGAGCCGGCGCGGAGGCGGGTTTGCGCGGCGGGGCCAAAGCCAGGGAGGACGAGGTGGCGCTGGTAGCGGAGGGTTTCTGCGGGCGAAAGCGGCATGGTTCGGGCGTTTGACAGGGTTTCGCCTCCACGCACTCTCTTGGCAAATGGCATATACGGAAGACCGCGCGCTTTGGTTCGAGGGGCAGGGGCTATGGCAGCACGTTCCCGCAGAAGACTGGCAAGATTGGACGTGGCAGCTAAAGAACCGCATAATCTCGCTGGAGCAGCTCGAGTGCTACATGACGCTGACGCCGGACGAGCGGGCGGGGGTGTTGTTCGCGAGCCAGAAGCTGGCGCTGGCGATCACACCGTATTTTTTCAACCTGATCGACCGCGAGGATCCGAATTGTCCGATTCGTTTGCAGATGATTCCGCGCAGCGGGGAGACGCAGCTGCATGCGGAGGAGATGCTGGATTCGCTGGGCGAGGATGAGCATTCGCCGGTGCCGGGGCTGGTGCATCGTTATCCGGACCGGGTGTTGTTTTTGGTGACGGATCGTTGCGCGGCGTATTGCCGGTATTGCACGCGGAGCCGGCTGGTCTCGAATGCGCAGGACTACAATTTTCATCCCGAATACGAGCAGGGGCTGCGTTACATCGAGTCGCATCCGGAAGTGCGCGACGTGTTGTTGTCGGGCGGCGATCCGCTGTTGTTGAGCGACCGCAAGCTGGACCATTTGCTGGGGCGTTTGCGGGCGATTCCGCATGTGGAGTTCATTCGCATCGGGTCGCGCATTCCGGTGTTTCTGCCGCAGCGTATCACGCCGGAGCTGTGCGAGATTTTCAAAAAGCACGGGCCGATATGGATGAGCATTCACGTGAACCATCCGCGCGAGGCGACGGCCGAGCTGAAGGATGCGTGCGAGCGGCTGAGCTTCGCGGGCGTGCCGCTGGGCAACCAGTCGGTGCTGTTGCACGGCGTGAACGACGACGCGGAGGTGATGAAGGCGCTGGTGCACCGGCTGCTGCGCATGCGGGTGCGGCCTTATTATTTGTATCAGATGGATCTGATCACGGGCGGCTCGCACTTCAAAGTCGATGTGCGGAAGGGGCTGGAGATCATCCGGGCGCTGCGCGGGCACACCACCGGGTATTCAATTCCTCAATACGTGATCGACGCGCCCGGCGGCGGGGGCAAGGTGCCGATGAATCCGGACTACGTGCACGAGATCACGGACGAGGCGGTGGTGTTTAAGAATTACGAGGGGCGGACTTTTCGGTATCCGCTTTCGAGCACGCCGGTGGAATCTGAGGCGGGGGAGACAGAGCGTTTGCCGGTGGCGCAGGATTTGCAGGGTTGAGCGTTCTTGGTCCAGAGCAGTGCTGAAAGTTTGGCTTGCGTGCTAGAGCGGGCGGGACTTTGTGTGCGGCTTGCCTGTAGGGGTGCCCGATGCGTCGGGCTGAGATTGCGGCACGACCGGCCGCTCGACCCTTCGAACCTGAAACGGATTATACCGGCGAAGGAAACAGCAGGGTGTCGTTAACACCGCGCGAATTTCGCGCGGGCGGTGCCCTCTTTCTCCCCGGGAGTCCGATTTGGGTCGGGCCATAGTCACACCATGCGACTCCCGACACAGATCCTTCTCCTCGGCGCGATTCTCACGAATGGCGCCCGAGCAAACGACAACGCGCCCGCCG
>CAZOGV010000044.1:2890-6617 GCA_964579225.1 uncultured Akkermansia sp.
CTCCTCGGCGCGATTCTCACGAATGGCGCCCGAGCAAACGACAACGCGCCCGCCGTCGAGCCGACGACCGCGCCAAAACCCGTCGCGTCCGCGCCGGCAGGCTCGGAGGTTGTGACCTTGGAGCCGGTGCGAGTGACCGCCGATATCTGGGAAACGCCCTTTGAGCGCATGCCCGCCAGCGTAAGTGTTTACGACGGAGCGGCGTTGCATGCGACCGGCGTGCGCCATTTCGGCGATTTAGCCGAGCAGGTGCCCAATCTCACCTGGACCGGCGGCACCTCGCGACCGCGATTTTTCCAGATTCGTGGTATCGGTGAAAACTCCCAATACGAAGGCGAGACGCCTGATTCCGCCGTGGCCTTCAAAGTGGATGCGCTCGACTTTACGGGACTCGGCGGCCTCGGGAGCACCTTTGACGTGCGCCAAGTCGAGGTGTTGCGCGGGCCGCAGGCGGGGGCGTTTGGTGCCAACGCGGCCGGCGGCGTTATCCAGATCGTCACCAACGATCCCACTCCGCAGACCGAGGGCTTCGTGGAAGTCGCGGTGGGTGACGATGCTTTGCGAGAGGTCGGTCTCGCCTTTGGCGGCACGCTGACGCCCGGTGAGCCGGAGAAACTGATGTTTCGCATCGCGGTGCAGCATGCCGAGAGCGATGGATTTCGCCGTAACGTGTTTCTGAACCGCGACACCAATGCCCGCGACGAGGACATGGTTCGTCTTAAACTTACCTGGAACCCGAACGCGATCTGGCGCTGGGATGGCACGCTACTCTGGAGCCGCCAGGACAACGGCTTTGACGAGTTTGCGCTCGATAACAACGGACGCCGCACCTTCAGCGATTTCGCGGGTCGCGACGAACAGGACGCGTTGGCCGGCAGCGTGCGCGGCGTGTATTCAGGATCCGCCGCAGTGCGTTTCACCACCACGACCCAGCTGACCTCGGTGGACACGCTTTACAGTTACGATGAGGACTGGACGTCCGCGAGCTATGCCGGCGTGGCCATACTCAGCCGCGAGCGCGACGGCTTTTCGCAGGATTTCCGGTTTGATTCGGTGGAGCAGGCGGACGCGCTCGGATGGATAGATCGCTGGACGGTCGGGCTGTATTTCGCTCGGCTGAAGGAAAGCGGATTTTTCCGTAAAAGCTCGCCGCGTTTCCTCACCGATTACGTCTCGGACAACACCGCGCTCTATGGCCAAATCGGGCATGATCTTGGCGAGCGCACACGCCTGACGGTGGGTCTGCGTTATGAATACGTGGATCTTGACGGCAAACTCGACCAGCTGCGGCCGGGCCGTCAGGATTTTACCTCCGCCTTTACCGATCAACTGGTCGGCGGCAAAGTCACCTTGGAGCATGATCTGAACGATGCGCACCTAGTCTTTGCCTCGGTCGGGCGAGGTTACAAGGCCGGCGGGGTGAATTATGACGCGGGCATCGATCCGAGTGTTGATCCGCTTACCTACGAAACCGAGACCATGCTCAACTATGAGATTGGGTGGCGCGGCAACTGGAACGATCGCGCGCTAACGACCGAGCTGGTCGCGTTCCGCCTTGATCGGCGGAACAGCCAATTCCGCGGTTCGCTGGATCAGGCGCAGGAGTTTCGCTTTTTCACCATCAACGGCGGCGACGCCTATGTGCAGGGTCTCGAGTCCAGCGCGCGTTATCGCTTCGGCGATGGCTGGAGCGTGCGCGGCAGCCTGGGTTTGATGGAGTCGCGGCGTGATGCCTTCGTGACCCCGGCGGGCGTGCTCGCCGCGCCGCGCGAGACGGCGGCCACTCCGGCCTACGGGTATTCCCTGTCGGTTGGGCGCCAAGCGCCGGGCGACGGGTGGTTTGGTGATCTGGGGCTTGTAGGCCGCGCCAGTTATTTCGAGTCCGAAAGCAACGACGAGAAGCGCGACGCTTACGCGGTGGTCAATGGTTCGATCGGCTACTCGTGGGGGCGATGGACGATCAGTGTCTGGGCGCGGAACCTGCTCGACGCGGAATACGCCAAGCGGGTGTTTTTCTTCGGCAACGAAGATCCGGACTACATTCCCGCGCGTTACGAGAGCCGCGCTGATCCGCGTCAGCTTGGCGTGAGCGCGGCGTATCGGTTCTGAGTTGGCGCGGGCCGCGGGGCGGCGGGGCGGCGCGTCGAGCCGCGCCGTCCAAAGCGGCGTCAAGCCGCCGCACTCCAAAGGCTCGCCGCGCGGCGTTCGGGGCTAAAGATGGCGCGTCACATGGCCCGTAAATCTTCCGCGTCGAAAAGCAAAAAACCTTCCGCCCGCCTCCGGCGCTTTCGCCGGACGCGGGCGTTTTTGTGGCTGAACGTCGTCGTGGCGCTGATCGTCGGCGGCTGGTATCTGGTGCAGCCGCCCGCGCGCCAGGCCGAGGTGCGGCTGCTGGTGGGCAATACCTTCGCGGCGAACAAAAACGTCAGCCCGCTGGATGTCGCGTGGGACATCTGGCAGATGTATTACTCCAAGGACTACGTGGCCGCGCCGCCGTCCGAGGGGGACCGCACCTTCGCCTACGGGGGTCTCCCGCGCGCGGCCCAGCCCGGCCTGCCGCCCAAGCGGGTGTTGGTGAACGAGGGCTACGTGGTCGGCTACGCCGACGCGTGGGGCAATCCGCTCTGGGCGGCATATCGCATGCAGGACGTGTCTCCGCTGCCGCCGGCGGGCGAGCGGCCTCGTAGTTTCACGGTGGATACGCGCACCGCCGCGCGCATCTCGCCCGATTCCTACACCGGCACGGGCTATGATCGCGGGCATCTCGCGCCGAACTACGGCATCGCCACGCGTTTCGGCGACGCGGCGCAGCGGGAGACGTTTTTGATGAGCAACATCATTCCGCAGCGGCACGGCTTGAACGCCGGTCTGTGGAAGCAGTTGGAGCAGCGCTCGGCGACGAGCTATCCGGCGCGCTTCGGCGAGGTATGGATCGTGGTTGGGCCGGTGTTTGGCGCCACGCCCGCGCTTCTGCCCTCGCGCGGCGGTTTAACGGCCCCGCGCGTGCCGGAGGGCTGCTTCATGATCATCACCGACGAGAGCGACGGGCGCGTGCGCACGCTGGCGTTTTTGTTTCCGCAGGAGCTGCCGCCAGGCGCGAAGGTGGACGACTATCTGACGACCATCGCCGAGATCGAAGCGCGCACCGGGCTGGATTTTTTCTCGGAGCTGCCAACCGAGACGCAGGTGGAATTAGAATCGCGGCGGGCGGCGCGGATTTGGTGACGATGGTGTGAACCGGCTTCGCGCAAGAGCGAGGGACGGAATTTAGCCGAGGTGTCGGCGCGTAATAGCTCGGCTACAAAGCGCGCGGACGGGTGGTGTGTATCCGCAAGCGACATATAAATGCAAACGGTTATGGGTAAACCGGCTGTCTTGCCTGTCCCCAATTTAATCCTGTCTGAATAAATACTACGCTTATGAAACTACGTTCCCTGTTGATGATTCTTACCCTCGGCGTCGGATCGCTCTTCGGCCACAACCATGGCGGCGCGAAGGCGGAAAAGACGGTCGTTGATATCGCGGTCGGCTCCGCCGATCACACCACCCTAGTCGCCGCCGTGAAGGCCGCGGGTCTGGTGGAAACCTTGTCGGGCCCGGGTCCGTTCACGATCTTCGCGCCTACCAACGCGGCGTTTGCAAAGCTCCCGGCCGGCACGGTTGAGGATCTCTTGAAGCCCGGCGCGGTGAAGACCGTGAACGGCAAGGAAGCCACCATCGCGATCAG
>CAZOGV010000044.1:6717-15488 GCA_964579225.1 uncultured Akkermansia sp.
TGAAGCCCGGCGCGGTGAAGACCGTGAACGGCAAGGAAGCCACCATCGCGATCAGCTACGGCATGCCCACGATCAATGGCGCCAAAATCGTGGCGACGGATCTAGTCGGTTCCAACGGCGTCATCCATGTGATCGACACCGTGATTCTGCCCTGAAGTTTGGTCTGATTTTAAAAACCAAACCCGCTCCGATTTTCGGGGCGGGTTTTTTGTTGGCAAGGAGCGGCGACACTCTTGTCGCCGGGTTTGCGAAGGCGGCTGGATTTCGGCGACAGGAGTGTCGCCGCTCCTTGGGTCAAGCCGTGCGCTCGGCGAGGGGCTTGAGGACTTTGACGTCGTAAACGAAGGGGCCGGCGGGGAGGAGGCTGGCGATGACGGCGAGGGCGATGGTTTTCCAACTCATACGGTAGTCGAGCGCGACCGGCACGAGGGCGAGAAGGTAGGCGATCCAGAGAACGCCGTGGGCCATGCCGACGTAGCGGACGGCGAGCGGTTGGTCGGCGAGATATTTTAGGGGCATGGCGATGCCGAGCAGGAGCAGAAACGAGATGCCTTCGAGAATGCCGAGGATGCGGAGGCGGCCGAGCGGAGTGTTGAGCATGGCGGAATGTTCTAAAATTTAGAGTCCGAGCGAGGCGGCCTCGCGCCTGAGGCGGGCGATGGCGCGGGCGGCTTCGGGGTGGTCGATGGAGACGAGGCGCCATTCCCAGGGTTTGCCGTCGCGCCGCCAGCGGAAGGAGACGGGTTGCTGGTTGTAGGCGGACGCGTCGATGAGGGTTTGCGCGCCGGGGCCGCCGCTGCCGTTGAGGCGCACGAGGGCGCGGGTGACGGCGCTCTGTTCGTCGGCGTCGAGGATGAGTTCGGATTGGGCGTAGCTCACGGAGCAGGCGATGAACTGGCGGCGGACGAGGGCGAAGGTTTCGAGCGCGGCTGCGCGGTCCTGACCGAAGCCGTCTTTGTAGTCGTCGCCGAGGAGAGTGCCGAGGGCGTCCATGTCGTTTTTCTCGATCGCGGTCGCGAGTTTGTCCCACGCACGGCGCACCCCGCGTTCGGGGCTGAGGTAGGAGAACCCGACGAGCACGGCGGCGACGAGAACGACGACGCCGACGAGGAGAAGGGTGGTGCGGGAGGGGAGGGGAATCGTCATAATAAAATCCTAAATTCTAAGCGGCTAAATTCTAAAGGGATAGCGGATGGGGCCAGAGCGGGGGGATTCGGGCGGTTTTAGGATTTGTAAGCTTAGGATTTAGGATTTCGTCGCGCGGCGCGCGACGCATGTTAACGGAAGGCGGCCCAGACGCGTTGCACGTCGTCGTTGTCTTCGAGGGCGTGCAGGAAGTCGCCGACCTCGGCGCGCTCGGCGTCTCCAAGTTCTGGATACTGTTTGGCGAGGTAGCCCATCTCGGAGGTGACGACGGTCCAGCCGTTGGCCTTGAGCCATTCGGCGACGGCGTGGATGGCGGTGAGATCACAGAGGAAACGCGCGCCGGTGGCGCCCTCCTCGGGGATGTCGTCGTTTTCGCCGTGGGTGAGCGGAGCGAAATCGTTGGCTCCGGCCTCGATGGCGGCGGCTTCGAGATCGGCTTCGGGGGCGGAGGTGAAGGCCTCGACGATGCCGGAGTGGTCGAAGAGGAACTTGTTGGAGCCGGTGGTGCCGAGGATGCCTTTTTTGAAGAGCACGCGCATCTCGGGGGCGAGGCGCTGGACATTGTCGGTGTAGCACTCGACGACGACGGGAACTTTGTGCGGGGCGTAGCCCTCGAAGGTGACGGCGGAGATGTCGGTCTTTTCGCCGCCGGTGCCGGCGCCCTTGTGGATGGCGCGCTCGATGACGTCGCGGGTGACGGAGGCTTTTTTGGCCTTCTCGACGGCGGCGAAGAGGCGGGCGTTGGCGGCGAGGTCGCCGCCGCCGAGTTTGGCGGCGACGGTGATTTCCTTCACCAGCTTGCCGACGAGCTGGCCCTTTTTGTTGTTAACGACGGCGCGTTTCGCGTGAAGCCATTGGCGTCCCATAGGAGTGGTGTGTGGTGGGGTTTGAGGAGAGGAAGTGGATCTGAAATTTTTAACCGCGGATGGCGCGGAAGGGCGCGGATAAAACCAAATAAGCGCGGCAGGGGAAATCGTTATCCGCGAGAATCCGCGTTATCCGCAGTCAATTTGGTTTGGTGCCGCTGGCGAGGAGAGTCTCGAAGTGAGGCGGCTCGGCTTCGCGGGCGACGGTGACGACCTCGACGGACTTGAAGCCGGCGGTTTGGAGGAAGGCGTGCAGGGTGTTTTCTGTAAAACCGAGCCAGACGTCGGCGTAGAGTTCGCGGGCTTTTTCAAAGCCGTGTTCTTTCAGGTCGAGCACGAGGAGCTGGCCGCCGGGCTTAAGGATGCGGAAGGCCTCTTCGATGGCGGTCTGCGGGTGTTGGGCGTGGTGCAGGGCCTGGCTGAGAATGGCGAGATCGACGGAGGCGTCGGCGAGGGGCACCTGCTCGATGTCGCCGAGTTTGTAGGCGAGGTTGGCGAGGTTGTTTTTGGCGGCGAGCGAGGTGCCGACCTCGACCATTTTCGGGGAACTGTCGATGCACCAGACCTGTTTGGCGCGGCGGGCGAGGAGCTGCGAAACGAGGCCTTCGCCGGCTCCGAGGTCGGCGACGACGATGGGCGGGGCGAGGCGGAGGGCGAGGTGACCGAGCGCTTCCCAAGAGCGGCCGGGGCAGTAGTTTTTGCCGAGGCGGCCGGCGATGAGGTTAAAGTATTCCTCCTGGGTGGCGCGGCGTTTGGCGAGGGCGCGGGCGAGGGCGGCGCGGTCGGCGGCGAGTTCGGGCTGCTCGGCGACGGCTTCGGTCGCGGAACGGAGCAGGGCGAGGGTGGCGGCGGGCAGGGGAGCGCGGAGACGGTAGTAGGCGCGCTTGCCATCGCGGCGGTCGGCGACGAGTTCGGCGGAGCGGAGCAGGGCGAGGGAGGACGAGATGCGCGACTGGGCCATGTCGAGAATCTCCTGAAGCTCGGCGACGGAGAGTTCTTCGCGCAGCAGCAGGGCGAGGATGCGCAGACGGGTGGGGTCGGCGAGGAGTTTGAGGGTGTCCCAGGAGGTGTTCACGGTGAGGAAGCTAGTAAAGCTGGTAGAGCTGGTAAGCTAGTAAAGCGGCAAGCGGGTGGCGAGGCTGTGGGTGAAATTTGGATACAAAAGGCGCAAAAAAACCGCGCGGCTCGGGGAGCGGCGCGGCTTGGAGAGCGGAGCGGCGGGGGGCGGCGACCCCGCCCTACACGATTATCAGGCGGCGTAGCGGTCGAGGCCGGTGATGGTGTAGCTCTCTTCGGCTTGGCCGATCTTCACCTTGACGGTGTCGCCGATCTTTTTACCGACGAGGGCCTGGCCGAGCGGGGTCTTGTAGCTGAGGATGTTCTGGTCGGGCACGCCGTCCCAGGCGCCGAGCAGGGTGTAGCGGGCAGACTTGCCGGTGGAGGCGACGGTGACGGTGACGACGCTGCCGACGCCGACGTTCTCGAGGGTGGCGTCCTTGAAGTCGGTGATGCGGGCGCGGGCGAGATCCTTCTCGAGCTGGCCCTTCTGGGCCATGAGCACGGACTGGTCCTGCTTGGCCATTTTGTATTCGGAGTTCTCCTTCAAGTCGCCGTGTTCGCGGGCGGTGGCTATGGCCTTGGAGTTGTCGGGGATCTTCTTGGAGATGATGAGCTCGAGTTCCTCGCGCTTGCGTTCGTAGCTGTCGCGGGAGACGAGGAGCTGCTCTTCCTTGGCCTCGTTTTCGCCGGTGAGGACGGTGGAGATGGAGGGGTAGAGTTTGATGAAGCGGGCGAGGAGGGACTTCTTGGTGAGGTCTTCGAAGCCTTGGTTCAGGAGGAGGGAGTGGGCGAGGTCGCGCGCGGTCTCGGTGGACGCGGTGGCGAGGAGATCGCCGATGAGTTCGGCGTCGTCGGAAAGGGCGTCGGCGAGCGGGATGCGGCGGGCGGAAGCGGCCTGAAGGGCCTCGTAGTCGATGGCGTAGAAGATGGCCGAGAAGAGGCGGGGCGAGACGAGATCGCCGAGGAGTTTGGCGAACTTTTTGGAGTTACGATTTTTGACGATCCAGTGGAGGACGGGGGCGCGCAGGTTTTGCTCGGCCATCCAGCGAACGAAGGTGGAGGCGAGCTCCTCGCCGTGGTCGTTCTCGATGAGGAAATTGATGCACTCGGTGGTGAACTTGCCTTGGGAGACCTTGAGCAGGCTGATGACGATGTCGCGGTGCTCGAGGGGATGGGCCTCCTTGAGGAGATCGAGGAAATCGGATTGGAAGCCGACGGGGAGTTTCTCGGCGATGGCGGGGAGATCGCGGGCGTTGGCGACGAGGGAAATCTGGGAGGGCTCGAAGGTGGAGGAGTCCACGCCGGCGAGTTTGGCGAGGCGGTCGCGGGTGGCGGCGGCGTGGAGGCGATCGGCCGCGTCGAACTGGTTGGAGGTCTTGACGGCCTCGACCACGCCTTCGAGGAGGGCGGGGAGGTCGGCCTTGATCTCGCCCTTGTTTTTGTCGGCGGCGTCGATGAGCTCAAGGGCGAGCTTCACGCGGAGGCGGGCGGAGCGGGTGCCGTGGAATTTCTCGGAGATCTCGTCCTCGTTGGAAACGGGGGTTTCGCGGAGGAAGTAGCACTCGGTCTTCTTGGCGGGGACGGCGAGGCGGGGGTCCTTGGCAATGGCCTTCTTGGCGGTGGACCACCACTTCTTGAATTTCTCTTCGCCGAGGATTTGGGCTAGGACGATCTCGATCTCGATCTGGGTGGCGGCGTTGTTGGGGTAGGCGGCAAGGGCCTCGATGAGGAGCTGCGCGGGATCGTTGGCGATGAGCTTGGCGATGGCGGCGCCGTCGGTCTCCTTGCGGACGAGGAGGTGGTTGGAGGGGAGGACGTCGAGGGTGTTGACGCAGAAGGCCGGGTCCATGGGGTGACCGGGCTTGGCCTTGAAATCGATGATGAGCTTAGCGGCGGCTTCGTCGTAGGACTTGATCTGACCGAAGCCCCAGCTCTTGTGCACGCAGTAGGAACCGGGCTGCATGGCCTCCAGCTTGGCTTTGGCCGTCTTGAGGGACGGGTTTTTGGCGACGAGCGTGGAGATGGCTTCAGAATTCATGGCAGAGAGGTTACGGGAGAGGGTTGGTCAGCAAAGCGGGCAGAGGGGGGCGGTGTCAACAGTCGGGGGTTTTGAGGCGTTTTTGGTGGTTGCTTCGGTGGCGGACGGTGGTGGGGTTCCGGCCCGTCCCGAACCTTTTAAGCACCTTAACCGTCCCTAATCCGCAGAACCTTCCGCCTTATGTCTTCTTTTGATTCCGATGTCTCCGCCGTGAATTCGCCCGATGCGTGGCCCGTGGCCGCCCGGCTTTTGGTGCGGTGGCTGGACGAGGAAGTGCGGGCGGACGCGTTGTTGGACACGGTGCAGTTGTCGGGTGGCGCGCGGGCGCGTTGCCAAAATCTTTTTTACGGCGCGGTGCGTCATTATGGTCGCATCGAAAACGTGGTCGCGACGTTGGTGCGGCTGCGTCCGCGCACGCGGGTGATGGCGGTGTTGTTGCTGGCGGGTTACGAGTTGATCGAAGGCGGCGGCGAGGGCCACGCGGCAAAAGTCGGCCACCATGCGGTGACGCAGACGAAGGCCTTGGCGAGCGAGTCCGAGGCGCGGTTGGTCAACGCGGTGGTGCGCAAGCTAGCCGAGGCGCTGGCGGCGCAGCAGGTGCCGGGAAAGATCGCGACGGCGGCGGTGCTGGGGGATTTTTTCTCGATGCCGGATTGGATCGTGGAGCGCTGGTTGGCGCAGTTCGGTGCGGAAGGAACGCGGGCGCTGCTCGAGTGGAATTTGAAGCCGGCCCCGGTGCATGCGCGCTGGCGCTTGAAGGATGCGCCGAGCGAGGCTGATTTGGTGTGGCTCGAGCCCACCTCGTGGACGGGTTATTACGGCGTGAAGCCGGGGCACTGGCCGGAAGTGGCGCGGGCGCTGGCGGAAGGAAAAGTTTATCTGGCCGATCCGGGCACGCGCATCGCGGTCGAGGCGGTGGCGGCGAAGTCGGGCGAGCGCATCATCGATGCGTGCGCCGCGCCGGGCGGCAAGAGTCTGGCGCTGGCCGACGCGATGGGCGAGGGGCTGCTGGTCGCGCTCGATGTGGCGGGCGCGCGTCACGAGCGGCTGGCGGAAAATTTGAAGCGCATCCCGGCGGGGGTTTCGGCGAAGCGGGTCGAGGGCGATCTGCGTCGTTCGACGAGCTTGATGGGCATGCAACCGGGCACCTTCGACGCGGTGTTGGTGGACGCGCCGTGTTCGAACTCCGGCGTGATGCGGCATCGGGTGGATGTGAAGTGGCGCTTGCAGCCGGCGGACTTCGGCAAGCATGCGCGTCAGCAGGTGGAGTTGCTCGCGGGCGCGGCGCGCTGGCTCAAGCCGGGCGGGCGTCTGGTTTACAGCACGTGCTCGATCGACGCGGAGGAAAACGCGGGCGTGGTGACGGCGTTTTTGAAGGGCGTCGAGGGAGCGGATTTTGAGAAGATCAGCGAGAGCGTGGCGCTGCCTTGGGTGGCGGGGCACGACGGCGCGGGCGTGTGCGTGTTTCGGCGGAAGGGGTGAGGGCGGGCGGCGGGGGTGGCGCGGCCAGACTTCGGAGGCGGGGTGCGGCGACCCCGCCCTACACCTTAATCCTGCGCGGAGAGTTCGGCGGAGCGGGCTTTGCTGGCGAGGGCGGTATCGCGCAGGAGGCCGCGGAAATCGCGCGCCTGCATGACTTGCAGGCCGGCGTAGGTGGTGCCTTTGGGCGAGGTGACCTGGTTGCGCAGTTCCTCGGGCTCGGTGCCGGTGTGGGCCATGAGTTTGGCGGCGCCGATGACGGTTTCGCGGGCGAGCAAATCGGCGGTGGCGGGGGCGAGGCCGCAGGCGACGCCGGCTTCGCGGAGGGCGGCGGTGAATTCGAAAACGAAGGCGGGACCGCAGCCGCTGACGGCCATGAGGGCGTCGATCTGGTCTTCGGGGAGCTCGATCTCGCGGCCGAGCGCGCGGAGGACGGTGACGACGGTGGCGCGGTCGGTGTCGGAGAGGGTGGAGAGGGCGGCCCAGCCGGTGACGCCCGCGCCGATGGCGGCGGGGGTGTTCGGCATGGTGCGCACGATATTGCGCGCTTGGGGGAAAGTGCGGGTGAGGCGGGCGAGCGTTTTGGCGGCGAGGACGGAGAGGACGAGTTTGCCGCGGGTGAGCTCGGCGAGGCGGGGATCGGCGGCAGCGAGGTGCTGGGGTTTGAAGGCGATGACGACAAGGTCGGCGTCGCGGAGGAGGTCGGGCAAGTCGGCGGCAAGGCGCGCGCCGGTGCGGGCGGCGAGGGCGGCGGCGGTGGGCCCGGAACCGCCGAGCAGGGCGATGTCGGCGGGGGTGGAGGCGCGGGTGGCGAGCAGGCCGTCGAGGATGGCGGAGGCCATGCGGCCCGCGCCGAGAAAAGCAATTTTGGTGGACATGAGAAAATGCCTTAAATCCTAAATCCTAGGTGACTAAATCCTAAACGAAGGCGTCGGATCGTGCTGCTTATTTTAGGATTTAGCCGCTTGGGATTTAGGATTTCCCCGCAGGGGTTTCGGAGTGGACGACGGGGCGGCGGCGGCGCTCGACTGGGTGTGTTAGCCTGGCGATTACGCCGCCGCCGGGGCGGTCCCCGAGCGTGATGTCTCCGCCCATGTTGCGCAGGGTGTGGCGGGCGACGGTGAGGCCCATGCCGACGCCGACGGTGTTTTTGCTGCTGATGAAGGGTTCGAACATGTGGTCGCGCACGAGCGGGTCGATGCCGCGTCCCTGGTCTTCGATGACGATGGAGACCATGCGGCCGTCGGGGCCGACCTCGGGGAGGAAGGCGGTGCGGATGGTGATGGGGCGGGGGCCGGGGTGCGTTTCGCCGTAGCTTTCGCGGGCGTTTTGTAGGAGGCGGTTGATCGACTCCTCGAGCATTTCGACGTTGGTGTGGACGGCGGCGTTGCCGAGGGGGTTTTCGATCGTGATGGGATCGGTGTGGCGGGACTCGGCGCGGAAGCGTTTGACCGCGGCTTCGAGGACGCCGTCGAGCGGCATCGGTATGGTGGGGAGGCGCGACTTGACGACGAGGGAGGTGAGTTGGCGGATGATGCTGACGATGCGCTGGACGGCGGTTTCGAGGTTTTCGGCGTTGGCGCGAACGGTGTCGGGTTTGTTGGCTTGGGCCTTGATGATGTCGAGGTAGCCGAGGACGATCCCGAGGAGATTGTTTAGGTTATGCGCTATGCCTTGGGTGATGGCGCCGATGGAGGCGGCGCGGCGGGCTTCCTCGAGGCGGCGCTGGAGGTCGAGCATCTCGCGGTTGACCTTCACCACGCGGAGCTGGGTGTGGACGCGGGCGATGGTTTCGTCGAGGTCGATGGGCTTGGTGATGTAGTCCACCGCGCCGACGCCGAGACCCGCGAGGCGGCCTTCCTTGGAGCTACGGGCGGTGATGAAGATGACGGGGATGTTTTTGTGGCGGCCGTCTTGCTGGAGACGTTGGCAGACCTCGATGCCATCCATCTCGGGCATCATGACGTCGAGCAGGATGAGGTCGGGCGACTCGCGCTGCACGAGGTCGAGGGCGTCCTGGCCGGAGTGGGCGGGGAGGACGGTGAGGCCTTCGCGTTCGAGGGCGCGCCTGAGAAGCTGCACGTTTACCGGCTGATCATCCACGACGAGGACTTTGGGTGTGGTGGACATGGATGAGCGAGTAGAGCTGGTAGAGCTGGTAAGCTAATAGAGCTAATAGAGCT
>CAZOGV010000044.1:15588-17103 GCA_964579225.1 uncultured Akkermansia sp.
ATGGATGAGCGAGTAGAGCTGGTAGAGCTGGTAAGCTAATAGAGCTAATAGAGCTAGTAAGCTGGTAGAGCTGGGGAGATCAGGCGGCGGCGAGGCGGCGGGCTTTGAGGGTGTTGTGCATGAGCATGCAGACGGTCATGGGGCCGACGCCGCCGGGGACGGGGGTGATCTTGGAGGCGAGGGGGGAGACGCCGGCGAAGTCCACGTCGCCGACGAGTTTGTATCCAGATTTCTTGGACGCGTCGGGGACGCGGTTGATGCCGACGTCGATGATGACTGCGCCGGGTTTGACCATGTCGGCTTTGACGAATTCGGCGCGGCCGATGGCGGCGATGAGCACGTCGGCCATGCGCGTGAGGGCGGGGAGGTCGGCGGTGCCGGAGTGGCAGATGGTGACGGTGCCGTTGGCGCCGGCTTTTTTCTGGAGGGCGAGGAGGGCGACGGGTTTGCCGACGATGAGGGAGCGGCCGAGGACGACGACGTGTTTGCCCTTGAGGTCGGTGCCGGAGCGGGCGAGCAGCTCCATGACGCCGGCGGGGGTGCAGGCGACGAAGCCGGTGTCGTCCTCCTGGGCGATCTTGCCGAGGTTGAGGGTGTGGAAGCCGTCAACGTCTTTGTGCGCGGCGATGCGGCTGAAGACGGCGAGCTCGTTGAGGGGCTTGGGCAGGGGCGACTGGACGAGGATGCCGTCCACGGTCGGGTCGGCGTTGAGGTCGTCGATGAGTTTTTCGAGCTCGGCCTGGGAGATGGTGACGGGGGGGAGGATGATGCGGCTCTCGATGCCGATCTCGGCGGCGGTCTTCTCCTTTTTCTTCACGTAGGAGACGGAGGCGGGGTCTTCGCCGACTCGCACAAGTGCGAGGCAGGGCTTGCGGCCGGGTAGGGCGGCGACCTGGGACTTGAGTTCGGCGATGAGGGAGGCGGCGATGGCGTTGCCGTCGATGAGCTGCATGGGTCGGAGAGGGAGTTGGCGAGGGAGTGAGGGAGTGAGGGAAGGAGGGGGAAAGCTAGCGTGGGTGGGGTTTGGGGGATTGGCCCCTGATTCCCTCATTCCCTTTCCCTCACTCCCTTGAAGCTCCGATAAAACGCGGACGCGTTTTATTGGAGCTTCAGGGTTTCGGCCTGGATGACGACGTCTTTGGACGGGCCGACGACTTGGGCGGTGCCGAAGATGGTGACGGGGCGGCCGATGAAGGCGTCGATCTGCTCGGTCTGCATGAGGCGGGAGACGTCGATGAAGGCGACGCGCTGGCCGGCGGAGTCGTTGAGCTGGAAGTCGTGCGGGCGGCGGGGGCGGAAGGCGCTGCGGGTGGAGGCGAGGGTGCCGAAGAAGGTGCGGGCGAGGCGAGGTTCGCCGGGCTCGACGCCGCGACCGGGGGTGACGGGCGACGAGGCGGGGATGTCGTTGCGCAGGGTCGCTTCGTAGGCGGGAGCGACAGGCGCGGGCGCAGGAGCGGCGGGAGCGGGGGCGGGCGGCGGAACGGGAGCGGGCGCGGGGCGGGCGGCGACGACGGG
>CAZOGV010000045.1:0-16846 GCA_964579225.1 uncultured Akkermansia sp.
CGTGTTTTTAAGTAATACACTACAATGAGAACTCCAAAGATTGTGCTTGATGGTGAGGCCAAGCCGAAGGGGTCAGGCCGTTGTTTGTTAGTTTTTCGGCCAAGCCGAAGGGGTCAGGCCGTTGTTTGTTAGTTTTTCCGGTGCTTGAAACGACTGAGCCGCGTGAATGATCCCCAGCCGGCACAGGCCACGCCAGCCCCGAGCGGCTGTCATGTCCTCTGCTTCCTCCCTCGCTGCGCTCAGTCCGGTGGAGTGTAACTCCGCCGGGGACGGCCCACGGCACAAGAATGTGCCGTAGAGGCGGCGCTCCGATAAGATCCGCGCCGGCACGTCACGGCCCCCGTCCGCTCCGCTCCCAGGCCCCAGAAAAGGGGTCAGGCCGTGTTTTGTGAGTGATTTCCGTTTCGTGAAACGCCCCCTTGGCGCTAACCCAATCGATCCTCGCAGACTCGGCGGCACACGGCACAAGAATGTGCCATAGAGGAGGCGCTCCGCTGCCCGCGCCGGCACGTCACGCGTTCCGTCCGCTGCGCTCCCGGCCTGCGAGTCGTGCCCGTCCTGAAGTGACCGGTGGGGACCCCGCTACGCCCGGCTGACCGGGCGTCCCCTCAACCTCGCGCAGCCGGGCCGCGCAAGCGCGACCCGCGCGGCGCGAGGGTCGGGGCGCGCCCTCGCCTGCCCTGATAGGCGGGCGCCAGCGGTTCGCCCTCCTGCGTCGGGCTCAGGGGGGGGGCGCATGGCCCCCCCGCTGGGCGAAACCGTGGGCTCGCCTTGATCAGGCGGCTCCCTCCTCCATCTGACTTCCACGCCCGCGACTTGCCCCCCCCCTCGGCCTCGGCCTCATTCTCTTTTTCTCAAACCCATGGAACTCATCCTCGCCGCCCTCGCCGCCCTGCTGCCCATCATCAATCCCTTCAGCACCGCGCCTCTCTTCCTCGCCATGACCGAGGGCTACACCGAGGCCGAGCGCGCCGACCAGGCCAAGCGCGGCGTCATCTACATGGTCTGCATCCTCACCGCCTTCCTCGTCGGCGGCAGTTTCATCATGAATTTCTTCGGCCTCTCCCTGCCCGGCCTGCGCATCGCCGGCGGCATCCTCGTGGCCGGCGTCGGCATGCGTATGCTGTATCCAAAAGATAACCACGACCAGACCCCCGCCGAGGAAACCGAGGCCAAGGCCAAACCTGATATCGCTTTCACCCCCCTCGCCATGCCCAGCCTCAGCGGCCCTGGCGCCATCTCCGTGACCATCGGCCTCACCTCTCTCGCCACCGGCGCCTGGGATTACGTGAGCATCTTCATCGGCATCCTGCTCGTCTCCGCCATCGTCTTTGGCATCTTGCGCGCCTCGACCAAGCTCGTGCGTTTCCTCGGCGTCAACGGCCTGCACGCCATGACCAAGATCATGGGCTTCCTCATCCTCTGCGTCGGCATTCAGTTCGTCGTCAACGGCGTGCGCGGCATCGCCAGCGACCCCGAACTCCTCCGCGCCATCCAGGACGGCCTCGCCGCTCCCACCGAGTAAGGCCGCCGTCGCCTTGTGGTCACCCACGCCGTCCTGCCCGACGCGATTCTCGACGCGCGGCTTGTCCTCTTCCTTCCAGCCACGCGCACCCTCGTCGTCGCCGATCTCCACTGGGGCTACGCCGAGAGCCATCGCGCCACCGGCAACCTCCTCCCCGCCTGGGGCGACGACCAAATCGAATCCACCCTGCGCGCCCTCCTTGCCGACCACGCCCCCGCCGAGTTCGTCTGGCTTGGCGATTCCCTCCACACCGCCCGCTCCGCCCCGCAGGCCCGCGCCCGCGCCGAGGCCTTTCATCGCCGCCTCGCCCGTCCCCGTGCATGTCGTCGCCGGCAACCACGACGCCCGCTGGCCCCTCGCCCGCCCCGAGCCCCTCGTCCGAGACCGCTTCCTCCTCCACCACGGCGACCGCGTAGTGGAAAATCCATACAACCGCGTCGAGATCGTCGGCCACCACCACCCCGCCTACGTCCACCGCGACGGCGCGGGCGCGCGGCTAAAACTTCCCGCGCTCGTCGCCTCCCCCGCCCGCCTCATCCTCCCCGCCTTCAGCCCCTGGGCCGCCGGCGTCGCGCCGCTTGCTCCCGATCCGGCCCCGCGTTTAGCCTGCGCGCATGGCCACGAATCCCGCGCCCGCGAGCGATAGCATCGCCCTCCTCATCGACGCCGACAACGCCCCCGCCGCGCGCATCGATTTCATCATCGCCGAACTCGCCAGCTACGGCGTCGTCAACATCCGCCGCGCCTACGGTAACTGGAAAAAATCCGAACTCTCCGGCTGGGAAAAAATCCTGCACGACTACGCCATCCAGCCCGTGCAACACTTCGACCTCGTGAAGGGAAAAAACGCCTCCGACATGGCCCTGCTCATCGAGGCGATGGACATCCTTTACACCAAAAACGTCGGCACCTTTTGCCTCGTCTCCTCCGACTGCGATTTCACCCCGCTCGTCCTCCGCCTGCGCGCCGAGGGTCGCCAAGTCATCGGCTTCGGCGGCAAAAACGCCGCCCCGCCCTTCGTCGCCAGTTGCACCCGTTTCCTCTATCTCGACGAGGCCCGCTCCAACGTCCAGGCCCCGCGCGCCAAACCCACCGCCGACCACCTCAAAAAAGACGCCAAGCTCATCACCATGCTGCGCAACGCCGTCGAAGCCCACGCCGACGCCGACGGCTGGGCCGCCCTTGGCGGCGTCGGTTCGCACATCAACAACCAGGGCTCCTTCGACTCGCGCAACCACGGCTTCGCCAAGCTCGGCGACCTCTTCGCCGCCATCGACCTCTTCGAGATTCGCAAAACCCAACTCCCCACCGGTGGCGCCTACATTCAGGTTCGCCTCCGTGCCTGACGCGTGGTTTTCCGGGAACACTCCGCCCGTCCCGCTCTCCCACTCACCATGCGTCTCCCCACCGTCTGCCTCTCGACCCTTGGCCTTCTCGCGCCGACTCTCGCGTCCCACGCCGGAGAGTCGCCCGCCCCGGTCCCGGTCGTCGCCTCCTCCGCCGCCATTCTCGGTCCCGGCGAGGCTTTCGGTTTCCAAGCCAGTTGGGGCATTTTCCCGCGCGCCGGCCGCGTCGATATCTCCGCCGCCGCGTCCACTCCGGAAACCGCCGAAGCCGACGAGCGCCGCGTCACCGTGCGCATCGCCTCCGACGGCACCATTCGTCGCCTTTACCGTTACGAGGCCATCGGCGAAACGCTCTTCGCCGCCGACACCGGTCGCATGCAAAGCGCCTCCTATCGCGCGCGCGTCGGCGGCAAACGCCAGCAGCGCGCCCTCGCCTTCGACTACGACTCCCGCGTCGCCCACTACAGCGACGCTCTCGAGCCCGAACGCAGCGCCACCGTCGCGCTCCCCGACGGCGAACCCCTCGACCTCGTCACCAGTCTCGTCACCGCGCGTCGCTGGCAACTCGCCCCCGGCGACACCCGCGAAATCCTCGTGCAGGTGGATAAAAAATTCTACCCGCTGCTCCTGCGTGCCGGGGCCATCGAAACCGTGCGCACCAAGCGCGGCGAGTTCTCCGCCCTCGTCGTCACGCCCGAACCCGTCGGCCGGCCGAGCGGCCTTTTCCGGCGCGGCGGCTCGATGAAAGTCTGGATTGAAGACTCGCCCGAACGCCTGCCCTTGCGCGTCGAGGTCAAGGGCCGTTTCGGCACCGTCACCGCCGATCTCGTCCACTACGAGCCGCCGCTGACCGATCCCGCGCCGGAGTCGTCGCCCCCGGCCGCCGTGGCGGCCGCGCTGGCGCCCAGCGCGCCATCCATCTGAAGCGCCACGGCTTTGCCGCCCACTCCGGCCCGGCGTAATCCACGCCCACCCGCGGCCCGGCGACGATCTCGCCCCCGTCCACCGTTCCGGGCTCCGCCAGCTCGATCCACAAACCGCACGTCTTCTCCGCGTCCGCCGCCGCGTCCGCCGGCCGGCCATTGAGCGCGCGCGTGACCTCCAGCGCGCGCGTCAGCCGCCCCGGTCCGCTCAAGCCCTCCACCCCGCGAATCAACACCGCCGCCGGCCAGTCGCGGGGCCCCGTCACCAAATTCAACATCTCGTGCACGCCGTAACAGAGATACACATACCAACACCCCGCCGGACCAAACATCACCTCGGTGCGCGCCGTGCGCCCCTTGCTCGCATGCGACGCGCGATCCTCCGGTCCGTGGTAGGCCTCTGTCTCGGTGATGCGCAGCCGCCGCAGCGAACCATCCGACATCCGCCTGACCAGCGTCGCGCCCAGCAATCCTTGTGCGATGGCCACCGTATCTTGCCCCGTCCACGGATTCGTTTCGACGCCCGGATTCATATGCCCCACCTATCTCCGCCGCAACGCCGTGAACGCAACTCCGACCGACCCTCGCACCCGCAAACAGAATCTCCTCCGGAGTTTCCGCCTGTGCACCGGCGAGGGCCTCGTCGCCATGCCGCTCGTCATCATGACCCTGCCGGTCAACGTCGTGCTCGCCGCGCTCTTCACCAAGGCCCTCAGCTTGCCCAACCAGACCATCGGCTTCATCAGCGCCCTGCCCTTCGTCTGCAATTTTCTTCAGGTCGGCGTCACCCCGCTGCTCTCGCGCTGGTTTCCCGCCAAAGCGATCACCTTGGTCGCCGCCAGTCTACAGGTCATCGCCTGGACCTTTTTCTGCGTGATGCTCGGCTACCTGCCGGCCGACGACCCCGCCACCGCCGGCCTTTGGATCGGCATCTGGTTTTTCTTCTCCAGCTTTTGCGGCTCCATCACCGGCGTCACCTGGAACGCCTGGGTGCAGGAATGGGTTCCGCCGCGTCTGCGCGGCCAATATTTCGGTCGCCGCAACCGCCTGCTCAAGTTCTCGACCCTGTCTTTTTTCCTGCTCTCCGGCTGGGTCCTCGCCGCATGGGATTATTCCCGCACCGCCTTCCAGCTGCTCATCGCCTTCGCCGTCCTGTTGCGCGTGCTCTCCATCCTGTGGTCGCTGCGCATGCCCACCGAGGCCAGCGCCGCGCCGCCTTCGCGCAACGCCACGTTCCTCGCCCAGTTTGCCACCTTGCGCCAATCCCCAGCCTTTCTCCGCTTCATCGCCTTCGGCGCCCTGTGGTTCTTCGCCGCCAACCTCTTCGGCCCGTTCTACCACGTGTTCATGTTCGACCAGCTTCACCTTTCCGCCCTCGAAGTTGGCCTGCTCGCGGTTTGCGCCGCCACCGGAGCCGCCGCCTCCATGCCCGCCTGGGGCGCCCTCTTGGATCGCTACGGCAACAAGAGCGTCATGGTCGTGTCCCTCGGCCTCTGGCAGGTGCAAAACCTCGCGTGGTGTTTTCTCACTCCCGACAACGCCCACTGGCTCTACGCCATGTGGGTGTGGGGCGGCCTCACCAGCGCCGGCTTTTTTCTCGGCCAATTCACCCTCCTGCTAAAACTGCTCCCGGTCCCGGCGCGCAACCTCTCCCTCGGTCTCAACCTCGCCATCACCTCGCTCTTCGCCGCCATCGGTCCCGTCATCGGCGGCACCATTCTCGAATGGGGCGTCGCCCGCTGGAACCCCATGGACGTTTACCACGTCTGCTTCATCGCCCAGCCCCTGCTCTCCATTCTGGTGGGCTGGCAATTGCTTCGCATCCGCGAACCCGCCGCCTCCCCGCTCACCCACGTCGTCGGCGCGATGAGCAACGTCCGCACCCTCGCCGGCCTTTTCGGCCTGTCATTTCTGTCCCAACACCTTTTCTATCGAAAGGCTGGGACAAACAGGCACGGAACTCGCTGATAATAATCTTTCCGAAATTCTAAAAAGCCCTTGCCGCGCCCCTCTCGTCAGCTGCTCGCTCAAAACCTCTTTAACACCATGAAACGATCAGCCCTTATCTGGCTTCTGATCTGCGCCATCCTGCTCATCGCAATCGCCGTCTTCGGCATGCGCAGCTGCAAGGGCTTTGATTTCTCCGCCGGCGACCTCTCCGAATCCCGCGAAAAAACCATCGCCGATCTCGAAGCCACCCGACTCGCCAACGAGGCAAAAGCCGCTGCCCAGGCCGCCGAAGCCGCTCGCCTCGCCGCCGAGCAATCTCGCCTCGCATCTGAAAGCGCCGCCGCCGAAGCCGCTCGCCTTCGCGAAGCCGAGGCCGCCGCCACCGCCGCACGCATCGCCGCTGAACAAGAGGCCGCCAAGGCCGCCGCCGAAAGCGAAGCCGCCCTCGCGGCCCGCCGCGCCGCCGCCGACGCCGAAGCCGTTCGCCTAGCCGAGCAACGCCAACGCGAAGCCGCCACAGCCGAGGCCGCGCGCCTCCTCGCGCTTGCAAAACTCCGCGCCCAGGAAGCCGCCGCCAAGGAAGCCGCAGATCGCGAGGCCACCCGCTCCGCCGCCCTTAAGGCCGCCGAAGAGCGCGAAGCCGCCCTCGCCCGCGCAACCGCCCAGCTCTATGCCAACCTGCGCAACCGCCAGATCTACTTCAGCGACTACAAACGCCGCTCCCACTACTACCAACAGATGGACCTCATCAACGCCGAGATCCAAGCCGAGAATGATCGCCTCCGCGCCGAGGCCGAAGCCGAAACGCTCGCCCCCTGATTTTTAAATCAGCGCTCAGGCCGGGCCTCATGCTCCCGATTCTCACGAATCGTGCCACGCCGCTAACGTGGCTCGTTTCGAGAGAAACGAGATTCCGGTGAACGTGCACTGCAAGCGAAGCCCCTTCCTACCCCCGCGTCGCCGCCAGACACGCCGCCGTGCGCACCTCGCGCTCGAAGCGCGCCACCACCGCCTGCCACGTCAGCCCAAGCGCCGTCGCCCGCGCCGCCTCGCGGATTTCCGGCCAACGCTCCCGCGCCGCCAACGCTTTGGCCGCCGTCGCGTGAAACGCCTCCGCACGATTAAACTCCGCCGCGAAACCGTTCACCCCGTCGCGCACATGCTCGCGCGTCGCCGCGTAATCGTAGGACACCCCCACCAACCCGCTCGCCATCGCCTCCGTGACCACGTTGCCGAAGGTCTCCGTCACGCTCGCGAATAAAAACAAATCCCCCGAAGCGTAATGCGCCGCCAGCTCCTCGCCGCGTCGCATGCCCGCGTAGTGGAATTCTGGATGCGCCCGCGTGAGCGGCTCTCGCGCCGGCCCATCGCCCACCAATACGAAGCGCGCACTCGGCTCTTTTTCACGCAGCCTCAAAAACGCCTCGACCGCCACCCCGAGGTTTTTCTCCGCCGCGATGCGGCCCACGTAAAGCACCACCAGATCGCCCTCCCCCGCGCCCCATTCCGCGCGCAAGGCCGCGTTGCGCTTCGCCGGATCAAACAGCGCCGTGTCCACCCCGCGCGCCATCACGCCGAGCCCGCGAAAACCCTCCGCCGCCAGCTCCGCCGTCATCTGCCGTGTCGGCGCCAGAGTGCAGCGCGTCGAGTTGTGAAACCACCGCAGATAGGCCAGCGTCGCGTCGCGCAAAGCCGCCACCCCGTAGTGCCCACCGTAGGCGTGGAAATTGGTGTGAAAGCTCGACGTCACCGGCACGCCCAGCCGCCCAGCCGCCGCCAGCGAGGCCAGCCCCAAGGGTCCCTCCGTCGCCACATGAACCACGTCAGGCCGCCACCGCCGCCAGCGTTCCTCCAAGCGCCACACCGCCGGCACACCGATGCGCAACGCGTCGTAAAACGGGATCGCCATGCCAGGCACCAAAAAATCTTCGCTCGCTCCGCTCTCGTGCTTCTGGCGCGGACGCACCACCTCGACCAGATTGCCGCGAGCGCGCAGGCCGCCGACTATGCGGCTCAAGGTCATCGCCACGCCGTTGACTTCCGGCGGATAGGTTTCCGTGACGAGCGCCAGCTTCACTCGATGCCCAGTTGCTTGCGTCCCGCCTCGGAGATCATCTGTGGCGTCCACTGCGGGTCCCACACGATGTGAACGCGCGCCTCCGTGACCTCCGGCAACGCCGCGATGCGCTGGCGCGCGTCCTCCGCGATCACCGGCCCCATGCCGCAACCGGGCGCGGTCAGGGTCATCTTCACGTCCACGCTCTTACCGCCCGCCGCCGAGTCGTCGATGTAGAGATCATAAACCAGCCCGAGATCGACGATGTTCACCGGAATCTCCGGATCGAAACAGCCCTTCAAAGCGTCCCACACCGCCTGCTCGCCAAACTCGCCCGTCGCCTTCGCGCCCGCGCCCGACTCCGCGTCGAGTTTCGCCAAGTCGAGGCCCGCGATCGCCTCCGCGTGCTCGCGCGCGATGCGAAACAAACCGCTGTCGGTGCGCACCGTCACGTTGCCGCCGAGGGTCTGCACGATGTGCACGCCTTCGCCCGCGCTCAGCGTGGCGGGCGTGCCGGCCGGGATCAGGGTCGCGGGAACGTCTTCAAGAAGTCGGGTGTTGCTCATTTTATTCGTTTAAAAAATTCAGGTTTTTCGGTTCGTTCGTTCAACGCACGCGCAGATCGAGCGGCAAGCGCGCATACACGCCGCGCGGATCGTTGAAGCGATCCAGCATGCGCACCTGCTCGCCGACCTGGCGCACCATCGCGCTAGCCGGACCGCGACCACCGCCGAGGCCGCCGAGACCGCCAAGGTTCGCCTCCGGATACGTGCCGCCGCGCATGATCTCCGCCAACACGTCGCCAAACGGACGCGTGCCCGGAAATTCATAGACAGCCGCCGTGCCCGTGATGCCCGCCATCTCGGCCGCATGCGCGACGGCCGCGTCGAGTCCGCCGATTTCATCCGCGAGGCCGTTGCGCACCGCCTCCGCGCCCGACCACACCCGACCCTGCGCGAGCAGATGCACCGCACGTTTGTCCAGCGTGCGCCCCTCGGCGACGCGATCCAGGAAACGGTCGTAAGTCTGATCCACCATGCGCTGAAACACCGCCAGCTCAGTCGCCGTCTTCGGGCGCGCCGCCGTGAGCATGCCGGCCTTGTCGCCGACCTGCACGCGGTCCCAGGTCAGGCCCACGGAGCCCGCGAGTTTCTCGATATCGAATTGCACGCCGAAGACCCCGATGGAGCCCGTGATCGTGGCCGCCTCGGTGAAGATGCGATCACCATACGCCGAGATCCAATACCCGCCCGAGGCCGCGTAACTGCCCATCGAGATGATGACCGGCTTCACCTGCTTGAGCAGACGCAGCTCGCGCAGCATCTCCTCCGCCGCGCTCGCCGATCCACCGGGCGAATTCACGCGCAACACCACCGCCGAGATCGTGCCGTCCTCGCGCAGCGCGCGCAGCTCGCGCGCGAAAGTCGCGCCGCCGATTTCGCCTTCAAGACCCTCGCCGTCCACGATCTCGCCCTCCGCATAAACGATGGCGACCATGTCGCCGCCGCCCGACGCGGGACGAAGCTGTTTCACGTAATCCCCGAACGCCACCTGACGAAACGGCGTGCCCTCTTCGGTGTTCGTTTCCGTGCGGAGTTGATCGAGCACCTCGTCGCGATAAGCGAGCCGGCTCACCAACCCCGCCGCCACCGCCGAATCGGCCGCGATCAAGCCCTCCGCGTCCACCAACGCCTGCAACGCGTTCGGCGTCATCCCGCGTCCCTTCGCGATACCGTCGCGCAGCGTCGCCCACAAATCGACCAGCAACACCATCAACTGCTCGCGATTTTCCGCGCTCAAGTCGCGCCGCACAAAGGGTTCGATCGCCCCCTTGTATTTGCCCGAGCGCGTCACCTGCACGCCCACGCCCCATTTCTCAAAAGCATCCGCAAAAAACATCGGCTCGCTCGCCAAGCCAGGCAGCACCACCAGGCCGAAGGGATTTAAAACCAACTCGTCCGCCACCGAGGCGAAATAGAGTTCGGACGTTCCCAGATCATCAAAGTAGGCTCGCACCGGCTTGCCCGCCGCGCGCACCGCCGCCAGCGCGCCGCGCAGTTCGGCCAGCGCCGCGAAGCCTGTGCCGTAACCTTCCGGCGAAAAACGCCCGGTCACGAACACGCCGCGAATGCGCGAGTCCGTCGCCGCCTGCCGCAAGCCCGCCGTCGCCCGGCGCAGGGGCAAGGGACGCGGCTTGTCGCCATGCAAAAGCCAGCCCAGACCGCCGTCCTCCACCAGCGGCGGCGCGTCGGTGAGATTCAGGCCGTCGAGATTCAACACCAGGTAGGAGCCCTGCTCCACCCGCGCGACCGCCTTCTCGCCCATCGAGGCGAGCACGGCGAAACCACCGACCACAAAAACAAACGAGAGGAAGCAAAAAGCCGCCAACCCGAGCAAAGTTCCGACAAACGAGGCGAAGAAAGCTTTCATGAAATTGCCCGCACCGTAGACGGGGCCGCGCGCGCGCGGCGAGCCGCATCTGCGTAGAACCGCGCCCGCCAGGTATGACACGAGGTGATGTCAGTCCACCGGGAGCGCCGGCATCCTGCCGGCTTTTGAAGCGAACCGCCGGCAGGCTGCCTGCGCTCCCGGTAACGGAGCCCGGACTTACACCCCACGCCCGGTGCCCATGTAATATTGAGGTTACGCGCTTTGCATGCGTCCTGCTTTGCTTTCAACTCATGCCCATGGAACTGACCGCCGCCACGCTGCTCACCACCAATCGCAAGGCCCTCACAATCAATCTCGACGATTCCAAATACGGCACCTTCGCCGAGATTGGTGCCGGCCAGGAGGTCGCTCGCGTGTTTTTCCAGGCCGGCGGCGCCGCCGGCACCATCGCGAAATCCATGTCGGCCTACGACATGACTTTCAGCGACGCCATCTACGGCAAGGCCCCGCGCTACGTCTCGCGCGAACGCCTCGTCACCATGCTCGACCACGAATACCAGCTCCTCGTGGACCGGCTCGGCGAAAAGCGCGGCCCCACCACCAAGTTTTTCGTCTTCGCCGACACCGTCGCCGCCAAATCCTTCAAAGGCGGCAACGATTGCCACGGCTGGATGGGCATCCGTTTTCAAGCCGCGCCCGGCGAGCCCGAGCCCAGCGAAATCGTCCTCCACGTGCGCATGTGGGATAAAGACAACCTCCGCCAGCAGGAGGCCATCGGCATCGTCGGCACCAACCTCATCTACGCCGCTTTTTATCTGCGCGACGACCTGGAGAAGTTCATCGAATCCCTCGCCGACAACCTTGGCTCCGACCGCATCGAGATCGACATGCTCAAGTTCTCCGGCCCCGCCTTCGCCGACGTGGACAACCGCCTCATGTCGCTCCACCTCGTGCGCCACGGCCTCACCAACGCCGTGATGTTCGGCCCCGGCGGCGACTTGCTCCAGCCCTCCGAGATTCTCTACAAAAAGGCCATCCTCGTCGAACGCGGCAGCTTCCGCCCCGTCACCCACGTCAACATCGACATGCTCAACTGCGCCTGCGCCCAGTTCATGCAGGAGCCCGCGGTGCAGGGCAAAGAGATGATGGTGCTCATGGAGATCACCATGAACAACCTCCTCGCCGGCGGCGCGCTCGACGCGGCCGACTTCCTTTCCCGCGTCGATATGCTCGGCGACATCGGCTGCACCGTATTGATTTCCAACTACAGCGAATACTACCGCCTCACCTCCTACTTCCGCCGCTACACGAAGGAGATGATCGGCGTCGCCATGGGCATCAACAACCTCCTCGAGATCTTTAACGAGAAATACTACGAGCACCTAGAGGGCGGCATCCTCGAAAACTTCGGCCGCCTCTTCCGCAACAGCGTGCGCCTCTACGTCTATCCCATGCAGCAGGCCGCCTACGACCGCTACCTCGACACCGGCCACCACGCCACCGCCACGCCCTTCCCGGGTATGCCCTCGCCGGCGAGTTCGCTCTTCGCGCGCGACGTGTTGATCACCGCCCGTAACGTCCAGGTCGTGCCCCACCTGCGCAACCTCTACGAGCACCTGCTCGAAAATCGCTACCTCGAGTGCATCGTCGGCTACAATCGCGACATCCTGAACATCTTCTCCCGCGACGTGCTGGAGCGTATCCGCTCCGGCGATACGAGCTGGGAGCAGATGGTCCCCGCCCCCGTCGCCGAGGCGATCAAGAAGCGCGGCCTCTTCGGCCACGGAGCCTGAGGCCTCCGATGTAGGGGCTTCGCTTGCGAAGACCGCGCCAGCCGGACGACGCCCCGAATCGCAAACCAGGACTTCGCAAGCGAAGCCCCTACGAAAAGCCCGCGGCAGCCCCTCCCTCGTCCGCCCCCCTACTGCCGCACCAGCTCCACCGAGGTCACTTGCAAGTCCGCGCTCACCGCGCCGGCCGACACGCGATCGATGCGCAGCGTGACTTGCTCCAGGCCCACGTAGGGCGCCTTCGCCGCCAGCTCCTGGTAAAAACGCAACAGATTCGGCAAACTCGCGCGCTGGCTGCGCACCAGCACCGTGTGCACCGAGAACTGCGGCGAACGCTGCGTGCGCGGCGGCTCCACCACCACCTGCAAGCCCGCCCGGCCGGCCATCGCCTGCACCTCGGCCACGAGGAAGGTCGCGTCCAGCGTGCGCGAGGCGTCGAGATTGCGCACCGCCGCCGCCGCCTCTTCCTCGATCGCCGGGCGGTTTTTCAACCAGAGCGCCTGCGTCGCCAGTTCCGAATTCACCAAGCGCGCCGCGGCGCGCGTCTCGCCAAAGCGCTCCAGCGCGCTCGACAACCAGATGAGCGCGCCGAGCAGCACGAAGGCCACCACGAGCACTTTCTCGCGCGCCAGACGGCCAAGAAACCAGGCTTTGATAATCGTGCTCATTCTCCACCTCCGTTGCCGCGCAGCGCGTCGGCCTTGAAATCAAGCGAGAGCACGAAACGCGTCACCCCGTCGCGCGCGCCGTCCACCCGCGTGCGCACCTCGGCGAGCGCGGGCAAGGCCTTCAGCGCGTTCGAATACGTGCCCACGTCCTCCGCGTTGGTCGCCTGCGCCTCGACTTCGAGACCGAGTAAACCGCGCGTCACCACGCGTTGAAAAACCACCGTGTCCGGACGCGAGGGGTTCACCAGCGTAAGCATTTCAAAAGGCATGAGGCGTTTCTCGTTCAGCTCCGCGATGCGGTTGGCCAGCGCCTGCGCGGTCTCGGTCTGCGCGACCGCCTCCTTCTGGCTCTCCGCTTTCGCTTCCTGCCGACCCACGCCCCAACCCCACGCGCCCGAGCCGAGCTCGATCACGGCGGCGAGCGCCAACAAAGCGGCCGCGAACAGCAAGCCCCGCCAAAGCCACTCGTCGCGCACCTGAGCCCGACGACGGTCCGCCAAAAATTCCGAATCGCGCACATCCGCGCCCGCCAGTCGCTGCGCCGCCAAAACCCCCGTGGCCTCCGCGCTGACCAGGGCCTCGCGTCCACCCTCGCCCGCCGGGCGCAGGCCGAGCTCTCCGACCACTTGCACCGCCTCGACATACGAGGGCAACTCCGCGCGCTCCCTCACTTGCGCGGCGAATCCCGCCACGTCGTCCGCGCCGCCGCCGCGCACCATGACCAGCAGCGGCAGGTCGTCGCCCGCGCGCCACGCCAGACCGGTGAGACGGGTTTCACCGCAATGCACCACGATGCAGTCGCCCGAGGTCGGCCGCACCGCGAGCAACGGCACGAACTCCGCCGTCACGAATTCCGCCGCATCCCAGGCCTCCGTCTCCGCTGCCTCGAAGCGGCGACGAAACGCCGCGAACACCAGCGCCGCGCGAGCGTCCGCCGAGACGACGTGGCCAAAATAAAGCTGCTCGGGCGGAAACGGTGCCAACCCCTCGATCGCCAGGCTCACCTGCCCCGCCGCCGGCTCGCTCTCGATCAACGCGATGCGACGCACAAAAAAAGCATCGCCGCGCGCCAGACAAACGGCGGGCGCGGGCGGCGCGGAGGGCAGAAACTGGGAAAGCGGACGCATCAGAATGATAAGGGGAGTGAGTCGGGGTCTAGGTCGGGAGAAAGGGTGACGTCGGAATCGGGGCCGCTGGTTTCAACGAGTTCAAGGATGGTAAAGGGGTAGTTCAACTTTTCCTCCGTCTCGTTTTGCGCGCCGCCGCGATTTTGCCGCGCCCCGCCGCGCCCCGCCCGATTGCCGGCCGCCGCCTCCGCCGCCGCCGCGCCCGAGGTGCGCGTCGTGTCGCCGTCCGTGGCGGCGGGCAGCGCCACGTCGTCGCCCAACGCCACCCAAGCCACGAGCGCGGCCGACGCCGCGCCCTCGCGCACCTCCACGCGCACGCGCAGGAGCTTGGCCGCGGCGTCGAGATTGCTCGTGTTGGCGTTGGCCCCGAGCAGGGGGGCGAGATCGTCCACCGAGCGAAACCAGGGCGGCGCGCCCGTCGGTCGGCCCGTTTGACCCGCGCGATAAGAGTCGATCAAGGCGAGCTGCGACGGGTCCCAGCCGCGCGCCACGCCGAGCACCGGTGCCAGCGCGTTCACGTTGCTCCCCCCGAAGGCGTAGAGGGAGACATTATCGCGCAGCGCCGCACCGAACGAAGTCAGCGCGCCATCCTCGTCGTAAACAAAATCCCGCGCCACGCGCACCGAGCGCAACTCGTCCCACGAACGCAATCCGCGCCCCGGCGGCTGATGCGGCAACTGGGCGCGCTCATAGTTCGATGCCTCCGCCTCGATGTCCTGTGCCACATGGTCGGGCTTAGTCCAGACCAGCAGGCCGTCGGCAAATCGCCGCGCATCCGTCTCGGTGAGCCCGAGCGCCTCGACCAGGTCCACCAGCTCGTTCAGGTCGAGATTCGGCAGCGAGGCCTTGCCGCTTTCGTCGGTAAACGTGAACGAAACCGTGACGCCTTCGCGCGGGGCCTCGCCGGCGTAGGCGTAGGGATCTCCCCAGCCTTGCGCGGGCGACTGCAAGCCGTCGTCGATCGCCTTGATCTCCGCCATCACCGCGAGCGCCGTCTCCAGCGCCGCGTAGGCGTCGGCCCGCAGGCGGTCGCGATCCGCGTGCCGCGTCGCGAGCGTGAGCTCCACCGCCGTGTCCTCCATGAACTTCACCATCATGAGCGTGGCCAGCATCAGGGTGACGAGCACCACCACGATGACCGAGCCCCGCCGGGCGCGTGAAACTGGAGTCGCGCGGCGCATGCTAAAAATTACTCGCGCCCTCCCCGCGCGCCGGAAGCGTGATCACGCGCTCGGCCGTCATCGCGCCGAGCGCGAAACGCAGCCGCATGCGCTGCGGCAGCGGATACGTGCCGTCCGGCTGGCGCTTCGGCTGCTCCAGCGTTTCCCAGCGCTTAAAGCCGTCGTCGTAATAATCCCACGCCAGCCCGCTGACGAAAGGCGACACCACCGTCACGCGCGGAGCCTCGTCGGCGCGGCGTGTTTCGAGGCGCGATTGCCAGCGCAGATTCAAACCCGGTTGAAAGGAATCCACCGCAAAGGAAAACTCCACATCGGGCAGCGGCGTCTCCGGCCACGCGCCGTCGATCAGGCGTCCGCCCTCGGCGAGTGTGAAAGAGAGTTCGGGCGCGCCCGAGCCGAGCCCGGACTCGATTTCCTTCATCTCCAAACCATCGCCGGTCGGCCCGAGCGCGGCCGAGCGCAGGGTTTGATCCACATGCCCGGTGACGGCGCGCACATGCTGCAAAAACAAACGCTCGTCGCGCCCCTTGCCCCACACCTCCGCCATGGAAAACACGAAGACGTTCAACGCCACCAGCAGCGTGCCCATGAGCGTAAGCGCGAGCAGCATCTCCAACAGCGTGAACGCCCGGCGGGAGCGCCTACACGAATTCATCCGCGTCCTCACAGCGCCCGCCTTTCGCGTTCGAGCCGCTGCTTCGCCTGCTGGCGGATCAGGTTACGCTCGGCCTCGGTGGACCACGTCGGCCGCAGCAAACGCATCGTATAAGTCGAGCGCACCTGCTCGCCGCTGCCGCCCGGCGGCGGAGCCTCGACCGCCAGGGTCACGTCGAACAAATCGCTGACCGCCGTCGGCGTGATCGTCGAGCGCCAGATCGCGCGGCGATCGTCGGGCAACACCACGTCGCCGCCGCGTTCGGCCAGCGCGCGATCCGGCTCGGCCAGCAGCGCGACGCGCGCCCAGTGCAAATCGTCCTCCGCCGTGTCGCGCACGCGAATCGCCGCCTGAAGTTGAATCAGGTTCAGATAAGTCGAACCGAGCACCACCGCCGAGATCGCGAAGATCGCCAGCGCCACCAACACCTCGACGAGCGTGAATCCGCGCCGCTTCATCGCGAAAATCCTCCCGGCGGAAGCTCCGGCAAGGGCGCGGCCGTCCACGGATCGATGGAAAACACCCGTCGCGCATCCCCGCGTCGCACTTCCACCCGCGCCGCGTCGCACGAACCGTCCGGATAAAAACGCATGCTCTCCAACAAGCGCTCCTCCATCTGCCCCGCGATGAGCGACGCCCCCGCGAACTCCGGCCGCAGCAAACGCGCGCGCGGACCGCCTTCGCGCGCGGGCAAGGTTTCCGCACCATCCTGGCCCCAAAGGTAGGCGGCGCCCTCGGGCAGTTGCCGCAAGGTGATCGTGGTGTTCGCCTCGACTGCCTCGGCCCGGACTTTTTGCAGGAGCGATAAAAGCGCCGACTCCGGGTCCTGCTCGTTGTTCGCCTTGAGCAGCGAGACCGCGCCGCCGATCAGCACCGAGCCGAGCAACGCGATGAGCGTCAGCACGAGCAGGATTTCCAGCAGCGTGAAGCCGCGAGCGCCGGATGGGGATGCTTCGCGCACGCGATAAAACGTCTTTCGCCTTTCGCGCCGCTTACCAGTTGCCGATGTCGTCCTCGGTGCCCGCCACCTTGTCCGGTCCCTTCGAGAACAGATCGTAGCCGCCCTTGTTCTGCGTGCCGGGATAACGGTATTGGTAGGGCTCGCCCCACGGATCGGTGGGCATCTTGTTGCCCTTGGCCTCGATGTAGGGGCCCTTCCAACGATCGGCACGCGCGGCGGGCGGATTGGCCAGCGCTTCCAGACCTTCGGCGGTGGAGGGATAGTCGCCCATGT